>NZ_JBAJHU010000014.1:0-73195 GCF_036867415.1 Mangrovibacillus sp. Mu-81 | reverse complement strand
AATTTTGCTTTCGCAAATGGATAGTTATTTTGCTTTCGCAAAAAACTTTGGTCTGGTAGTTCAGTTGGTTAGAATGCCTGCCTGTCACGCAGGAGGTCGCGGGTTCGAGTCCCGTCCAGACCGCCACTTTTAATTACATAGTGTGGCTCAGTAGCTCAGTTGGTAGAGCAATGGACTGAAAATCCATGTGTCGGCGGTTCGATTCCGTCCTGAGCCACCATTTTTATTTTGTATCATGGCGATTGTGGCGAAGTGGTTAACGCACCGGATTGTGGTTCCGGCATTCGTGGGTTCGATTCCCATCAGTCGCCCCAACTATTTGCGGGTGTAGTTTAATGGTAAAACCTCAGCCTTCCAAGCTGATGTCGTGGGTTCGATTCCCATCACCCGCTCCATGGGCCTATAGCTCAGCTGGTTAGAGCGCACGCCTGATAAGCGTGAGGTCGGTGGTTCGAGTCCACTTAGGCCCACCATCTCAATATTCCGCAGTAGCTCAGTGGTAGAGCTATCGGCTGTTAACCGATCGGTCGCAAGTTCGAATCTTGCCTGCGGAGCCATATGGAGAAGTACTCAAGTGGCTGAAGAGGCGCCCCTGCTAAGGGTGTAGGTCGGGCAACTGGCGCGAGGGTTCAAATCCCTCCTTCTCCGCCATTTAAGGCCCGTTGGTCAAGCGGTTAAGACACCGCCCTTTCACGGCGGTAACACGGGTTCGAATCCCGTACGGGTCATTTAAAGAGACTATCATGTTGATAGTCTTTTTTGTATTTATACCGAAAGTTTCGCTTTTTTATGATATTACTGGATTGAGAATACTTTGTTTGCGAGGAGGGTCCATGATGAAAGCTGGATGGGAACGGATGAAAGAGCAGATCTCGCCTGACATCAATACAGTCAGAAAAATGCTTATGCCCTTTTTCGAAGAGGATAAGGTCGAGTACATTGAGATGTTGAGTGGAGGCTTGAATAATTCCAACATCAAGGTCACAACAAGCTCGAATGAGGATTTTGTTTTACGGCTGTATGGTAGTAACAATAAAAGCATGAAGGTTGAATGTGAAATAGTGAAGCTCTTGAAGGGAAGGGTACCGGTGGCTGAAATAGTCTATTCTGATTCGAGCTGCTCCGTATTTCAATCCCCCTTTTTGCTGATGAAGTTGGTTCGGGGAGAGCAGCTTTCTGAAATGATATACAGGGAGAATGCACATGAAATTCGGAGTGCTGCTGCAGCTGCAGGTGCTGCTTTGGCTGAAATACATAAAATGAAATTTCCCGCTTCCGGATTTTTTGATGATCAGTTGAACATAAGGGAGTATGTTGAAATCAGTGCTTCTTCGTTCATGGCCATTATGGAAGAGATTTATAGAAGAGGCTATGTCTCCAAACATTTAGGGGAAAAGGTATGCGGGAATGTTTTGAAGTTTTCGCAGGAACATGCCTGTATTCTGGATGGTCCAGAAGAACAAAATTTCTTGGTACATAGTGATTTTAATCCGTTGAATATATTGGTTGAAGAGAAGGATGGGAGTATTAAAATTTCTGCGATTTTAGATTGGGAGTATGCATTCAGCGGTCCGCCATTAATGGATATTGGAAATATGCTGCGTTATGAAGGTATAGACACAAGTATGTTAATGCCCTTTATTTTGAGTTATCAAGAAAATGGAGGGAACTTGCCGGATAAGTGGCTGCAGAAAGCGAAGCTCTTGGACCTGATTGCATTGTTCGACCTTGTGGACCACGAGGAATGCGGAGAGGTAAAAGTGGCAGATATTAAGAGGTTGATTTTATCAATGATGGATGAATGGGAAAGTTATGGAGTCATCCAGAATGCGTTTAAATAATGAGAATGAGATCGATATCAGTATCAGCATTTGAACCACAGCTTCTGATCCAGTGAACAATCTATATTCTCATTAATCATTTAAAGCGTTGTTTCAGTAATCATTTTGTACTAAACTCATAGACCTTTCTCCTTAATAAGACCCGTCTTGCATTGCAATAACGCAGTGTGAGACGGGTCTTTCTATTTTACATGTATGGATCCTTCTGCTGGCCAGATTCAATTCCAAATTTCTACATGTTGATTGTTCGGTATTCCGGAGTGAGGAGTGGTTACATTTCAAGTGGACCAATACTTAATAACGGAATCCTTTTGTTTTACCGTTTTTTTAATCAATAAACCTTTCGACATGTTTCGGCAGTGTTATCAGTAGTTTTTTGAATGTAAACCTTATCATTTACCTTTATATTCCAATGCAAACGTTTTCTTATTTGTTTGTGTAGGATTATGTCGTTTTAGAACGATGTTTATAAAAAGGATTTTCTCATAAGTGACAGAAAGTAGTTAAATAGATTGAAAAATGTAGGTGAAGTGATGAACGCAATGATGTTATCTGATTATGATGTTTTTTTATTTCATGAGGGAAGTTTACAGCAAGCGTATCAGTTTATGGGTTCTCATGTAAGGGGAGATGCACGGGGGACCTATACAGAATTTTGCGTTTGGGCACCGAATGCACGAAGTGTTTCACTGGTTGGATCTTTCAATGGGTGGAACGGTACCGGTTATGAACTGGAGAAGTGGAATGAGGAAGGCATTTGGGTCATTCGGGTGAACCGTGATTTGACAGGTGAAACATACAAGTATGAAATGACGGCTCTATCCGGAGAGAGGAAGCTCAAAGCGGATCCATATGGTTTTGCTTCAGAGAAACGCCCTCATACAGCCAGTATCGTATATGAACTGGACGGGTTCACATGGAGTGATGAAAAGTGGCTTAGTGAGAGGTCAGGTTCAACCGTCTATGATCAGCCTTTGTTCATTTATGAGGTTCATTTAGGGACGTGGAAAAAGAAGAAAGGGAAGTTCCTCTCTTACTCGGAGCTGGCGCAGGAGTTGATTCCTCACGTCAAAGAGCATGGATTCACCCATATTGAGCTGCTTCCGGTCACAGAGCATCCTTTCGACCGGTCCTGGGGTTATCAGGGAACGGGCTACTATGCCCCTACTAGCAGGTATGGGGAACCTCATGATTTGATGGCATTCATTAATGAATGCCACAGGAATGATATAGGCGTCATTCTGGACTGGGTTCCGGGACACTTCTGTAAAGATGCCCATGGTTTGTATCAGTTCGATGGTTCTTTTGCCTATGAGTACGGGGAAGAACGCGACCGCGAGAACTATACATGGGGGACGGCAAATTTCGATTTGGGAAAAGGCGAAGTCAGGAGTTTCTTGATTTCCAATGCCCGTTTCTGGATGGAAATGTATCACATTGATGGATTCCGGATTGATGCGGTGGCAAATATCATTTATTGGCCCAACCAGGGTCAGGAGTCCCCGAACCAGGGGGCGATCGAATTTTTGAAAAAGCTGAATCAGTCGGTGTTTGAATATGATTCTTCCATCCTGATGATCGCGGAGGATTCGACGGACTGGCCGCAGGTGACATCGCCTGTTCATTACGGGGGGCTCGGCTTTAATTATAAATGGAATATGGGTTGGATGAATGACGTGCTCGATTATATGGAGACACCTTATCCGAAACGGAAAGCAGTGCATTCCCTGCTGACGTTCTCCCTTATGTATGCCTTTTCAGAAAATTATGTTCTCCCATTCTCACATGATGAGGTCGTACATGGGAAGAAATCATTGTTGAATAAAATGCCGGGTGATTATTGGCAGAAGTTCGCGCAGTACCGGCTGCTTCTAAGTTTTATGACGGCCCACCCGGGGAAGAAGCTTCTCTTTATGGGAAGTGAGTTGGCTCCGTTTTCGGAGTGGAAGGATTTAGAGGAATTGGATTGGCACTTAACGAGTTACGAATATCATCACAAATTCAATTCATTTTTCAAGGACCTTCTGCATTTATATAACAATGCTGAGGCTTTATATGAGCTCGATCACAGGTCCGGGGGGTTTGAATGGATCGATGTGAATAATTCAGAGCAGCAGATCTTTTCTTTTATCAGAAAAGGAAAGAAGGAGGGCGATCATATTGTAGCAATCTTTAATTTCAGTCCGATTGTCTATCACGGGTATAAGGTCGGCGTACCTCATGCCGCCTTCTATATAGAGATATGGAATAGTGATGAAGGCAAATATGGGGGATCCCATCAAGTCAATCCCGCACCGATTCCCATGCAGGATGACAGCTATCACGGGAAAGACGGATATGTGGAAATGACAATCCCGCCGTATGGTGCAGTTTATTTAAAACCAGGGTATGAAAGGGGAGAATGAAATGGCAAAAGGAAGATGTGTGGCTATGTTATTAGCAGGCGGTAAGGGGAGTCGCCTAAGCTCACTGACGAAAAAATTAGCGAAGCCTGCCGTCCCATTCGGAGGCAAGTACCGCATCATTGATTTTACTTTGAGCAACTGCACGAATTCAGGCATCGATACAGTAGGGGTTCTGACACAGTATCAGCCGCTTGTGTTGAATTCTTATATCGGGATCGGGAGTGCATGGGATCTCGACCGAAGGAACGGCGGTGTGACGGTGCTCCCGCCTTATGCGGAATCATCCGAGATGCGTTGGTATACAGGGACGGCAAGCGCCATCTATCAAAATATGAATTACCTGGAACAGTATGATCCTGAATATGTGCTGATCTTGTCTGGCGATCATATCTACAAGATGGATTACAGCAAAATGCTTGATTACCATATCAAGAAGAAAGCGGATGTATCGATATCGGTGATTGAAGTGGACTGGGCAGAGGCAAGCCGTTTCGGTTTGATGAACACGAATGATGAAATGAGGATCACGGAATTTGTAGAGAAGCCGGCTGATCCGAAGAGCAATCTGGCATCGATGGGCATCTATATCTTTAATTGGTCCGTCTTGAAGGATTTTCTGGAAATGGATGAGCGAAATCCACAATCCAGTCATGATTTCGGTAAAGATGTGATTCCACTCCTTCTTGATGAAAAGAAGAAGCTGATGGCCTATCCGTTCAAGGGTTACTGGAAGGACGTGGGTACGGTAAAGAGCTTATGGGAAGCGAATATGGATCTGATTGATGAGAGCAACGAATTGAATCTGTTCGATCATGAATGGAGAGTGTATTCGGTCAATCCGAATGAGCCGCCTCAATATATCTCGGCGGATGCATTCGTTGAAGGGTCGCTTGTCAATGAAGGGTGTACAATCGAAGGAACGATCAGTAAGTCTGTGCTATTCCAGGGAACGACGGTAAAAAAAGGAGCCCATATTTCCAGATCGGTGATCATGCCTGATGCGGTGATCGGAGAGAATGCATACATTGAACAGGCGATTGTGCCGTCTGATGTCAACGTGCCGGATGGAGTCTGCATCATGCCGGAAGAAGGATCTGAAGAAGTGATCCTCGTGACGGAAGCATTCATTGAAACATTGCTCGAGCAAGAAGAAGTGTAAAGTTCTCTAACCGTACAACCTAAGAGGAGGAATTGTCGTGAAAAATACATTGCTTGGAGTTATTGATGCCACTGGTTATTACAAATCATTAGAAGATTTGCTCTTACATCGTTCCTTGGCAGCGCTTCCGATAGCGGGAAGATACCGCTTGATTGATTTCGTGCTTTCAAATATGGTGAATTCGGATATAGGATCGGTTGCCATTTTCCCTAAATTCCAGTATCGCTCGTTGATGGACCATCTTGGTTCAGGGAAGAACTGGGATTTGAACCGCAAGCGTGATGGATTGTTCTTCTTTCCTGCCCCGGGAGTCGAGGCGTCGAATGAAGGAATGGGTTCGTTCAATCATTTTGCCTACCATATCGATTACTTCTACCGGAGCCGCCAGGAATATGCATTGATCAGTAATTGCTACACGGTCTGTAATATCCAATATCGCCCTGTCCTGGAAAGGCACGCGATGATTGGATGTGACGTCACGGAAATCCGTCATAAAGGCAAATCACTTGAAATGTATCTTGTAAAGACGTCGTTATTAAGAGAGCTGATCGAGACCCGCGGAGAGACCGGTTATACGTGTATGAAAGACGTAGTTGAAGATATGGACAGCGGATATAAAGTATGCGGATATGAGCATATCGGATTTGTCGAAACAGTCGACTGCATCGACAAATATTATGAAACAAGCATGAAGCTATTAAATGTTTCTTCATGGAAAGAGCTGTTCAAGAAAGAAACACCTATTTATACGAAAGTGAAGGATGAGCCGCCTACACGCTATACCTCCGGGGCAAGTGTCAAGAACAGCATCATTGCAAACGGCTGCTATATCGAAGGGAATGTCCACAACTCCACGATGTTCAGAGCCGTGAAAGTAGGAAAGAATACAAGCATTTCGAACAGTATTATTATGCAAAAGAGTCAAATTGGAGATAACTGTGTACTAGAGAATGTCATCCTGGATAAAGATGTGAGGGTTGAAGACGGTGTGAAACTGGTCGGAGATCCGGAAAATCCCATCGTTATCCGCAAGGGGATGATTCAAGGAGCGCTGATGAATTCGTGAAAGTATTGTTTACAGTATCGGAATGTGTCCCATTTGTTAAATCGGGAGGATTGGCGGATGTTGCGGGTGCCCTCCCGAAAGAACTAAAAAGCCTCGGGACGGATGTCAGGGTGATTCTCCCAAAGTATGGAGGAATCCCTCATGAATACCGGGCAGGAATGAAGAAGCAAAAAGAGTTCTTTGTCTCTGTGGGATGGAGGAATCAATATTGCGGCATTGAAGAAGCTCATCACGAAGGAGTGATCTATTACTTTGTAGATAATGAGTATTATTTCAACCGCGACCGCATGTACGGTTATTTCGATGATGGGGAGCGTTTTTCTTTTTTCACGAGGGCAGTGTTGGATGCAATCGAGGTCATTGATTTTTACCCGGATGTCATTCACTGCCACGACTGGCATACGGGAATGATCCCGTTCTTATTGAGGACAGAGTATCAGGATAGACCGGGTTACTCGTTTATCCGCAGTGTGTTTACAATTCATAATCTTCAATTTCAAGGGATTTTCCCGAAGTCAGTCATGACGGACTTACTGGGAGTGGCAGAGCGCTATTTCCACCCGGAGTATCTTGAGTTTTATGGAAACATCAACTTTTTGAAGGGTGCGTTGATTTCATCGGATGCAATCACTACTGTCAGCCCGACATACAAAGAAGAAATCCTGACTCCCTATTACGGTGAAAAGCTTCATGGGATTTTAAAGCAGCGCTACACTCAGCTTCAGGGAATATTGAATGGCATAGACGATGAAGTTTACAACCCAACTGAAGGAACCTTTCCTTATAGAAGTGATAACCTCCATGGAAAGGTTCAGGCAAAGCGTGAGCTGCAGGAGAAGTTGAATCTTGAGGTAAATGAAGACATCCCGATCATGTCTATCATTTCCCGTTTGACGGTGCAGAAGGGGCTTGACCTGGTGAAGGCTGTGTTCCATGAAATGCTTCAAGAAAACGTTCAATTCGTTTTACTTGGGACAGGTGATTGGGAGTTCGAACAGTTCTTCCGTGAGATGGAATCACGGTATCCTGATAAGGTAAGAGTCACAATCGGATTCAATGAGGGATTGGCGAAGGAGATCTACACGGCTTCCGATCTGTTCCTCATGCCGTCCAAATTTGAACCTTGCGGGCTCGGCCAGTTGATTGCCTTGCGGTACGGCGCGCTGCCGCTAATAAGGGAAACGGGTGGATTGAACGACACTGTTCAATCGTATAACGAAGAAACAGGGACAGGGAACGGATTTTCTTTTAAAAACTTTAATGCGCATGACATGCTTTATACGTACAGACGAGCGATGGAATTCTTTCACAACGATAAGGAAACATGGAAGCATATCGTACAAACTGCCATGAATAAAGATTATAGTTGGGCTCAATCGGCCTTTAAATACAACCAATTATATGCTGACCTTGTATCGAGGAGTGAAAGCCATGTTTTCTGATCACAACGAATTTAAAGAAATGTTCCTCAAAAAACTTGAAATGATGTATGGCAAAACATTTCCTGAGTCAACCGCTCAGGATCAATTCTTCACGTTAGGTCATCTGATTCGGGAATACATCAGCATGAACTGGATTCATACGAATGAACAGTATCGTTTTAATAAACAGAAGCAGGTGTATTATTTATCGATTGAATTCCTGCTGGGACGCCTTCTGAGACAGAACCTGATGAACCTTGGCATCTATGAGGTCGTCGATCAGGGGCTGAAGGATCTTGGAATCGATCTTTCTGACATTGAGGAAATTGAGCATGATGCGGGGTTAGGGAATGGAGGATTGGGGCGTCTGGCTGCCTGTTTCCTGGATTCTTTAGCCTCTCTTAATTTGCCCGGGCATGGATACGGCATCCGGTATAAACACGGGTTGTTCGAGCAAAGAATCGTCAATGGCTTCCAGATGGAGCTTCCCGAACAGTGGCTCCGTCATGGCCACGTCTGGGAAGTCCGGAAATCGGATTTGACTGTGGAGGTGCCTTTCTGGGGCAAGGTTGAATCATTTACGGAAAACGAAGTTCTGAAGTTTCGTCATGTCGATGCCGAGCTGGTGTCTGCCGTTCCTTATGATATGCCTGTTGTAGGTCATGAAACCTCGACCGTCAATACGCTTCGGTTATGGAGCGCCGAGCCTGCAGCTTATAAGGCAGGAAAAGACCTGATGAAATACAAGCGGGACACAGAGGCGATCACTGAATTCCTTTATCCGGATGATACCCATGATGAAGGGAAGATCCTTCGTTTGAAACAGCAATATTTCCTTGTATCAGCAAGTATCAAGTCCATTATTGATTCGTACATTTACAGATACGGGGATTTAAAGGATCTGCACGAATATGTCTCGATCCATATCAATGATACCCATCCTGTGCTCGCCATTCCTGAACTCATGAGGGTGCTCGTGGATGAATATGAGTACGACTGGGAAGAGGCATGGGGCATTACGACGAAGACTTTTGGCTATACAAACCATACGACTCTTTCTGAAGCATTGGAAAAATGGCCGGTCCGTATTTTTCAGCCGCTGCTCCCGAGGATCTATATGATTGTCAATGAGATCAATGAGCGATTCTGCAAGGAGCTATGGATAGAGTACCCGGGTGAATGGAAGAGGATCGAGGATATGGCCATTATTTCACACGGTGTGGTAAAAATGGCACATCTGGCGATAGTCGGCAGCTTCAGTGTCAACGGAGTGGCAAAGATTCACACCGAAATCCTGAAACAGAGGGAAATGAACTTATTTTATCAATATTATCCTGATAAGTTTAACAGCAAGACCAATGGCATCACACATAGAAGATGGCTTCTTAATAGCAATCCTGCCCTGTCGGAACTCATTACATCCGGAATAGGGAACGAATGGATCCGTCAGCCCGAAAAGCTGGTGAACCTCGGGAAGTATAGAACTGATGCCGCTTTTCTGGAAGATCTTTATAAAGTGAAGCAGCAGAATAAGGAGAGATTGGCCAGGCGCATCTTTGAAAGTAACGGGATGAAGGTCGACGTGAACTCCATCTTTGATATTCAGGTGAAGAGGCTTCATGCATATAAACGGCAGCTGCTGAATGTGCTTCATATCCTGCACCTGTACAACCGCTGTGTGGAGGACCCCCATTTTGATTTCCATCCCCGTACATTTATATTTGGGGCGAAGGCATCTCCGGGCTATTTCTATGCGAAAAAAATCATAAAGCTGATCCATTCCGTAGCTGATCTCGTGAATGATCATCCACTGGTGAAAGACAAGATAAAGGTCGTCTTCCTGGAAAATTACCGGGTATCACTGGCTGAAGAAATCATCCCGGCCGCTGATTTGTCCCAGCAGATCTCAACTGCAAGCAAGGAAGCATCCGGTACAGGTAATATGAAATTCATGATGAACGGTGCGCTCACATTAGGGACACTAGATGGTGCGAATATCGAGATCCTTGAGCAGGTAGGGGAAGACAATATCTTCATCTTCGGCTTGACGGCAGAAGAAGTTATGAATTATCAGAAACAAGGCGGTTACTATGCGATGGAATACTTCCATCACGATCCGCGCATCAAAAAGGTTCTGAACCAGCTGATCAACGACTCACTGCCTGATGCGGATGACCACTTTGAAACGATTTATGACTCCCTGCTGGGGGAAAACGACCAATTTTTTGTCCTCCGGGATTTTGATTCATACGCACGGATCCAGGAAGAAGCAGGAAAAGCGTACGAGAATAGAGAAGGATGGTCGCGCATGTGCTTGCACAATATCGCCAATTCCGGCTATTTCTCAAGTGACCGCACGATCGAAGAGTACTCGAGGGAAATCTGGAAAATCGTACAGGGCAGTTTGATGAGGTAGTCGGTACGCAGCCATGTCCCGGTCATAATGGCAGGGACGCAGGGACAGGTTCCTTGTCCCAACCATATTGGGAATCGGGTATGAAATCGGTGTTTGATTTCGTGCCCGGTTTTTTATTATGTAGTCACTCTTTACAAATCCGGTAAAAAACCCTCAAAGCTCAGAGTGGTTCCTGTACTTTGAGGTTTTTGAAATTATTTATTTTTTTTGGAAACATAACTGTCGCCATCTTTATACGGGATATCCCCGATCGGCGATTCCAACTTGTTTTCATCAAGCATTTCTTCATAATCCTCATGTTTCTTGGACGGATACGTCTTCTGGTTCGAACCGTCGATGTCCGTTCCGACAAAGCTTTCGTAATCTTCGGAGAAGCCTTCGGATGAATCTTCTCCTTCATAGAGCTCAGAGTAGTCCTCGTAATCGCCTTCGAAATCCGATGGTGTTTCGGATGTTCCATAACGGGCGACCTCCTGGAAACTATCCCCGTCATCACGTACATTTCCATTTGTGCGATGACGGAATTCATTATCGATCGGCGGCTGAAGCACATCCTCTTCTACAGGGCGGTCTCCCGCCTTGGACTGCTCAGGTGTATGATCTTTGCAATAGAGGGTTGTCGGCACCACCTCGAGGCGTTCATAAGGGATCTCCTGCCCGCACTCCTTGCATTTGCCGTATGTTCCCGCGTTCATTGCTTTTAATGCCTGATCGATTTTATTCAATTCGATTTTTGAATGGTCGTCAATCGCAAAATCCTTCTCCCGTTCATACAGCTCCGTACCCATATCAGCGGGATGGTTGTCGTAAAGAGAAAGCTCTCCTGTGTTATCACGTTCATTTGTATGTTGAAGACTGTCTAAATCTTGGTTGAGATGCTCTTTTAATTGAGATTGTTGTTGAAGCAATTCTTTCTTCAGTGTTTCTTGCTGACTATTTGTAAGCAATCTTCTCACATCCTTATCATTCATTCGGCCCTGATGACCGAATCATATTTTATGGTCTAATCATACTTTATCCGAAAGTGGACTGATTAAAACATAAAAGTGAGGATGGTGATGATAAACAAAAAACCGGACATAAAAACTTTCCGGTTTTTCAGCGATGGATTATTAAATGAAATAGGCAAGCAGCAGTCCGGCCGACAACAAGAAACCGAAAATGGTATTTGTCTGAGCTGTCGCTTTCATTGCAGGCATCATTTCGAGCGGATGTGATTTTCCAATAAAGCCTTTCGTAGCTTTGACTGCTTTTGGAATACTAAGATAAGAAACGAATAACCATGCAGGTGCCTCTCCGAAAAAGACCAGTCCCGCTACCCATGCGTAAGTGATGAAGAACATGGCGCCGAGGAAGACGATTGCCCCTTTTTTGCCGAGCAGGATCGCAACCGTTTTACGTCCGTTCTCTTTGTCCCCATCCAGGTCCCGGATATTGTTGGCAAGCAATATCATGCCGACCAATATCGAGACAGGGACAGAAATCAAAATGCTGTAAGTGGTGATCATCGACGTCTGGATGTAGAAGGAAATCAGGATGATGATGAGCCCCATGAATAATCCGGCGACGATTTCACCTAACGGGGTGTAGGCAATCGGCATCGGCCCTCCTGTATAAAAGTAGCCGGCTGCCATGCACACTAAGCCGATCACCGCCAGCCACCATGAGCTGTTCATGACGATATAGATTCCCAATACCAAGGCGATACCGTAAAAGGAAAAGGCGATGGTCATGACTGTTGAGGGCTTCACCCCATTGCGGACGATCGCGCCGCCGATCCCGACGGAGTGTTCTGTATCGAGACCTCGTTTATAGTCATAGTATTCATTAAACATATTCGTGGCTGCCTGGATGAGCAATGAAGCTGCAAGCATCGCTAAAAACAGCGGAAAATGAATATCAGTATATTGAAGAGCAAGTACCGTTCCCAAAAGTACAGGAACGAATGCAGCAGTCAAAGTGTGCGGTCTGGTGAGCTGCCACCAGATCTTCCATCCTTTATCTGCTTCTATTGTATTAGTCAGTTGTTGTGCCATTATTCTCTCTCCCTTTATCTCAAGGAATTTATCTGAAAACATTACAATTCCTTTACAGATTAAAGTGTAGGTAAAGGAGAGGGGAGTGTCAATCTTTTTTTGCAGATGGGGAATTCTGCTAGATACGTCTCGAATTTGATCGAGAAAGCTCTATAGAACAAGATCTTTTCCATTAATTGAGCACTTTTACAACCCTTTAGGTTTCTCAAATCGGAAAAAAGGGTTTATTATATAATAAGGATATAATTGTTTTATTGTCATTCACATCGTTGACACACCTTCTTTCGAGGTGTATCTTATAATAAGTTTTGAATCATGTACGTGATTGTTTGGGGGAATTCGGATTGGTTACCATCCATAAGACCAATATTGAAAAAGCATTTGATACTGCCGTGGAAAAGGCTAAACAATATCAACACCCCGTCCTGTTCAGTATCGTCGAGAAAATTGATTCTGTCGATCCGCTTTCTTTTTATAGTGAAGGAAATTCATTATATAAAGGAACGCGTTTTTTATGGAAGGACCGGGATCATACGATTACCATCGCCGGGCTTGGATCAGCCCATACGATTTCAACTGAGGGTGATCGAGATCAATTTTTTACGGTTGAGAAAGAGTGGAAGCGTTTTATTGAAGAAGGCGTCATCCTTTCACCGGAGAGTTGGATCGGCACCGGGCCGTTATTATTCGGGGGATTCCGTTTTGATCCGCTAAACACACGCGGTCAGGAATGGAATGACTTTGAGAACGGTACATTGCAGATTCCATCCTTTATGCTGACAAAATCAAATGAAGCAGATTATCTGACGCTGAATTTTTTATGCGGAATGGACGATGACGAAGATTCATTGAAGCAATTGATCAATCTTAAAGATGAATTGATCAAAAAGGCTAAATATCCTTCTGTTCCCGCAGTTGTGAAATTAAACAGCATCAAGGATTTTAATCCGGCAGAATGGAAAGAGTCAGTGCAGAATGTCGTCGATGAACTTAAGGGCGGTGAGATGGAGAAGGTGGTCCTTGCGCGTAAATGCAAGGTGACATTTGATCAGCCGATTACATCAGACTACGTGTTGGACAACTTGTGGAAACAGCAGCCTGACAGCTTCATTTTCAGTTTTGAGCAGGATAAGAGCTGCTTTATCGGGGCAACACCGGAGCGCCTTGTGAAGAAAACCGGAGAAGAAGTGCTGTCCACCTGCCTGGCTGGCTCAATTGCCAGAGGTCAGACGCTTGATGAGGATGAGAAGCTTGGAAATGAGCTCCTGAATGATGAGAAGAATCGATATGAACATCATTTGGTCGTCGAGACCATCCAACAGGCTCTTGAGCCATTCTGCGAGGAGCTCAATATGCCGGAAAAGCCTGGCTTGATGAAAATGAAGGATATTCAACATTTATACACACCTGTCGTCGGCCGTGCTTCTGAACAGACTTCCATGCTCAATATGATTGAGAAGCTTCACCCGACACCTGCTCTTGGGGGAGTCCCGAGAGATAAGGCACTTCACGTCATCCGCCGGGAGGAAAAGATGGACAGAGGCCTGTATGCGGGACCAGTAGGCTGGATGGATGCGTATGGAAACGGGGAGTTTGCCGTAGCGATACGTTCAGGACTGCTGAAAGAAGATGAATCATATTTATATGCCGGCTGCGGGATTGTGGCCGACTCGGATCCCGAAAGTGAATACCGGGAAACACAAATGAAATTTCGACCGATGCTGAGAGCATTAGGGGGAACCATCCATGGGTGAACATCAACAACGATTAACGAATTATTTAGCAGCATATATTGATGAATTAGTCGGAAACGGGGTAGATGAAGTAGTCATCAGCCCGGGATCCCGTTCTACTCCTTTGGCATTATTGTTCACGCATCATCCGGGGGTGAAGACGTATATTAACGTCGATGAACGATCGGCAGCATTCTTTGGACTCGGAATCGCAAAGGCTAAGAAGAAGCCCGTTGCGATTCTTTGTACGTCTGGAACGGCAGCAGCCAATTATTACCCCGCTGTTATTGAAGCCCGTTACGCAAAGGTTCCGCTTATCGTGCTGACAGCCGACCGTCCCCATGAGCTGCGAGAAGTCGGTGCCCCGCAGGCAATCAACCAGCTCGACTTATACGGGAAGCACGTGAAATGGAGTGTAGATATGGCACTGCCTGAATCTTCACCCGGTATTTTACAGTATGCAAAAGCTTCTGCTGCTAGAGGAGTAAGCCTGTCAATCTCAGCACCGGCAGGACCGGTTCATTTCAACTTTCCTATCAGGGAACCATTGATACCTGCTTTAGATGAAGTGACATTTTTAAACAGCCGGAGGGAGAAACGGGTACTCGGCGGTATCCGGGGATTATCTCCGGAAATGCATGATGACCTGCTGGGAGTTCTTAAGGAAAAACAAAACGGATTGATTATTTGCGGTCCCGGATTGGCTGAATCTGCAATCGATCCGATTATGGAATTTGCAGAATCTCACGGATTTCCAATCGTCGCAGATCCTCTCTCTCAAGTAAGGAGCGGAGATCATTCTAAGCGGAACGTAATGGAAACATACGATGCATTCCTGAAGATCGATGAGTTCAAGGAAGCTTTTCAGCCTGATTTGATCATTCGATTCGGAGCGATGCCCGTGTCTAAACCACTGACCCTTTACCTTAAAGGGCTTACGGGTGTGCCGTATTGGGTTGTCAGCAGCGGTGAGGAATGGCAGGATCCGATTGCGAAAGCCACCGAATTTATTTATTGCGATGAAAGATTGTTCTGTAGGGACATGAAAACAGACGATGAAATTAGGGAATCGGGATGGTTACATCAGTGGATAACCGTAAATGAAATGACAAGAAACATCCTGCGGACTGGCGATCAGCCTTGGAATGAAGGAAAAGCCGTGAAACAGCTGATTGAACAACTGCCGGACGGGGCATCAATATTTGCGAGCAACTCGATGCCTATTCGGGATATGGACACATTCTTCTTCAATAATGACAGGAAGATTTCCGTCCATGCAAATCGCGGGGCAAACGGGATAGATGGAGTCGTTTCGACTGCGCTTGGAATGAGTACAGGAAATACCCCGATGTATCTGCTGATCGGTGACCTTGCATTTTTCCATGATCTCAATGGGCTGCTCGCAGCTAAAAGGTATCAGCTTGATATCACCATAGTGGTCATGAATAACAATGGTGGAGGCATATTCTCATTCCTGCCCCAGGCAAGTGAAGGGTCTTACTTTGAAGAGCTCTTTGGTACCCCGATGGATCTTGACTTTGCCTCTGCGGCAGCATTTTATGGTGCCGAGTACTCGCTGGTGAAACAGGAAAGTGAGTTCCCTTCAGCACTTCAAAGTACTGAAGGGAATCGCGGTATCAAGATCATTGAAGTACTGACGAATCGCGAAGAAAATGTTGCAATACATCGTAATTTGTGGAATTTTGTTTCCCAGGAAATAGCAGGGAAATTGAAGGGGAACAGCTTATGATTCTTAAGGCGAATGAGATTGATTATTTTGTAGATGTTAAAGGAGAAGGATTTCCTTTTGTGTTTCTTCACGGATTTACAGGAGATTCCCGGACGTGGGAAGAAATAACCGAACAGCTTAAGAAGGGCTGTCAGTGCATTTCAATCGATATCATTGGCCATGGGAAGAGTGATTCCCCGTCGGATGCTGCCCGTTATTCCATGGACGCAGTTTCACATGATATCCACAGTGTATTGAGTCAACTGGGTGTAAAGAAAGCTGTCATCATCGGATATTCGATGGGAGGAAGGCTGGCTCTTCACTTTTCCAACCTCTACCCTGATTTCGTCAGCGCTCTTATACTGGAAAGTGCCTCCCCGGGTCTGAGGACGGATGAGGAGCAGGCAGAAAGAAGGGAGAGAGATCAAGCACTCGCAGATAAGATCCTGGATGAAGGAATCCGGTCATTTGTGGATTTATGGGAAGAGGTCCCCCTGTTCTCCACACAGAAAAGGCTGCCTCTTGTTAAACAGGAGAAGATTCGTGAACAGCGGCTTCAGCAATCACCGGCCGGCCTCTCCAACAGCCTGAAAGGGATGGGGACCGGTGCACAGCCCTCCTGGTGGGAGACCCTGGAAGATCTTATGTTCCCAGTGATTTTATTGGTGGGTGAACTGGATCATAAATTCGTCGGGATTGCTAAAGATATGATCGATCTGAATCGGGACTTTGAAATTATTACTTTTTTCGACACCGGTCATGCAATTCATGTGGAAGAACCCCGAAAGTTTGGTACAATAATAGAGGAAGTATTTTTGAAGTACATAAAGGAGGATGTTTAACATGGCTTTTGAATGGGTTTCAGAAAGAAACTACGAAGATATCTTATATGAAACATATAATGGGATTGCCAAGATTACCATCAACCGGCCGGAAGTACGCAATGCATTCCGTCCAAAGACGGTAATGGAACTGATCGATGCGTTTGCCTATGCACGCGACGATTCCAGTGTAGGCATAATCGTCCTGACAGGTGCAGGTGAAAAGGCATTCTGTTCCGGCGGGGACCAAAGTGTACGCGGCCACGGCGGTTACGTAGGAGAGGATGAAATTCCCCGTCTGAACGTATTGGACTTACAGCGACTGATCCGCGTCATCCCTAAACCGGTCATCGCGATGGTGGCAGGATACGCAGTCGGCGGAGGTCACGTGCTTCATGTCGTATGTGATATCACAATCGCAGCAGATAACGCGGTATTCGGCCAAACTGGCCCTAAAGTGGGAAGCTTTGACGCCGGTTACGGTGCAGGCTATTTAGCACGCATCATCGGACATAAGAAAGCGAAAGAAATCTGGTACCTGTGCCGTCAATACAATGCCGAGGAAGCACTTGATATGGGACTTGTAAACACGGTTGTACCTTATGAAAAGCTTGAAGAGGAAACCGTACAATGGGCTTCTGAAATGCTTGAGAAGAGCCCGACTGCCCTGCGCTTCCTGAAAGCTGCGTTCAATGCAGACACAGACGGTTTAGCAGGACTTCAGCAGCTTGCAGGAGATGCTACCCTACTTTACTACACAACCGAAGAAGCAAAAGAGGGTCGAGATGCGTTCAAAGAAAAACGCAAACCTGACTTCGGACAATTCCCTCGTTTCCCTTAATAGAGGGCAGCCTGATGGATCTCGACAGATTCATCAGGCTTTTTATATTGAGTATAAACCTTTAAGAATTGGAGTAGAAAAGCTATGACAACCCAACAGCTGCCGAATTGGCTAAAGCAGAGAACCTATTTGACTCCCGACCGCATTGCTTTGAAAAGTGATGATTGCCAGTATACGTTTAAAGAACTGTGGGAATTGACGATTGACACGGCTGGGAAGATACACCGTCATGTCCATGATTCTCAAGCTGAATTCATTGGATTAATGATCAAAAATTCGATTGAATCGGTCATCGTCATTCATGCCGTGCAGCAGCTCGGATTAACAGCCGTACTTCTGAATCATCGATTAAGTCCTGCTGAATTAGCCTTTCAAATCGAGGATATGAATCTTTCTGCCGTTCTTTTGGATGATCAATTTAATGAAAAACTGCAAAGCCGTACTATTCATAAGGTGAAACTCTCAGAACTGCAGAAAACAACTCCTTCTGGCTTTGAAATGAAGGATCATTTTCAGTTAGACCAAGTCTGTTCCGTGATGTACACCTCGGGGACGACGGGAGCACCCAAAGGCGTCCTTCAGACATACGGAAATCACTGGTGGAGTGCTATTGGTTCGTCTCTGAATCTCGGTATAAGTGAAAATGATACCTGGCTCTGCTCCGTTCCGCTTTTTCATATCAGCGGTTACTCGATTTTGATGAGGAGCGTCATTTACGGTATGGGCGTACGCCTGTTTGAACAGTTTGATGCTGAAAGGATCACCGGAGAGCTCAAAAACGGTTCGATCACGATCATGTCGGCAGTCAGCAATATGCTGCAGCGGATGATTGGAGAGCTTGGCGGTGGATCTTATCATGAGAATTTCCGCTGCATGCTGCTCGGCGGAGGTCCCGCCCCGCTGCCGTTGCTTGAAATCTGCAGAGATAAGAAAATCCCTGTTTTTCAAACGTATGGCATGACGGAAACCTCTTCTCAGATTGTGACGCTTTCTCCTGAATACAGCTTGTCTAAGCTGGGTTCTGCAGGGAAACCTCTGTTTCCTTCCGAATTGAAGATAAAGACGAAGGAGGGAGTCACCGCTTCATCAAATGAAGAAGGAGAAATAGTGGTGAAAGGTCCCAATGTGACGATCGGTTATTACAACCGGGAAGAATCGAACAGCAAAAGCTTTGACAATGGCTGGCTGGCGACCGGGGATATCGGATACTTGGATGAAGATGGCTTTTTATTCGTATTGGACAGGCGTTCCGATTTGATTATTTCAGGCGGTGAAAATGTGTATCCCGCTGAAATCGAAAGTGTGCTCACTTCCCATAAAGAAATCGAAGACGTCGGCACCGCTGGAATCCCACATGATGAGTGGGGACAGGTCCCATGTGCTTTTATCGTAAAGAGAAGCGGAAGTCTCATTGGAGAAGAAGATGTCATCTCATTCTGTAAAAATAAACTGGCACCCTATAAGCAGCCGAAAAAAGTAATATTTGTAGATGAAATCCCAAGGAATGCATCCAACAAGATATTGAGAAGAGTACTTCGAGAACAATGGGAGCAGGGGATGGATCGCGATGAACATTAAAAAAATCAGGATTCACACAATTTCGATGCCGTTGAAGAAACCATTTGTCACTCATCTGCAAAAGGTAGAAAACAGGGAAGGGATGATCATCGAAGTCGAGGACCGGGAAGGGATTATCGGCTTAGGTGAGGTTGTCGCGTTCTCTACGCCATGGTATACGGAAGAAACGGTGAGAACCTGCTTTCATATGCTGAAAGATGTACTGATTCCATTATTGCGCCGCCGTCCTGTTTCACATCCTGAGGAACTGCAAAAAGTATTCGATACCGTCAGAGGAAATGCAATGGCAAAGGCTTCGATGGAAATGGCGGTCTGGGATCTGTACGCGAGGCAGAAAGAAAAACCACTTTGGAGCGTGATTGGAGGAACCCGGGAGAAAGTGCTCGCAGGCGCGGTCGTCGGGAATGCCACGGTGGAAGGAATGATTGCTCATACCCAAGAACTTGTCGATGAGGGATACGAACGAATAAAGATTAAAATTTCCAAGGGCTCGGATATTGAAGTGATCCGTGCATTAAGAAAT
Source organism: Mangrovibacillus sp. Mu-81 (assembly GCF_036867415.1). NCBI lineage: Bacteria > Bacillati > Bacillota > Bacilli > Caryophanales > Bacillaceae > Mangrovibacillus > Mangrovibacillus sp. Mu-81. The sequence goes on along the minus strand of NZ_JBAJHU010000014.1, from coordinate 53,626 downwards.
GAATTTCCTCATCTCCAGCTTTTGGCAGATGCGAATTCAGCCTATACATTGAAGGATACGGAACATCTCAGAAATCTTGATGAATTCCGCCTGGAAATGATCGAACAGCCCCTGGGAGTGGACGACCTGGTGGAACACGCCATTTTGCAAAAAGAGCTGCAAACCCCGATTTGCCTGGATGAAAGCATCGTGACGCCTCATGATATGAAGAGTGCCATCCATCTGGGCAGCTGCGGCGTCGTCAACATAAAGCTGGGCAGAGTAGGCGGGTACAATGCTGCACTGGATATCTATCGTCTTTGTCAGGAGAACGGGATTAGATTGTGGTGCGGGGGGATGATAGAATTCGGGGTATCCAGGGCGCATAACATCAGCCTTGCCACCCTTGAAGGATTTTCGATACCCGGAGACATCTCTTCATCATTGAAGTATTGGGATGAAGACATCATAGACACTCCGATCATAGCCTCCAGCGGGTATGTAAAGAGGTTTGACAAGTCTGGCATCGGAGTTGATCTGAATCAAAAGCGCCTTAAGGAAGTGTGTGAAAACACGGAAGAGTATTTGTTGTAAAAAGGAAAGGACATGAATTCCCAGAGAGAGGTTCATGTCCTTTTTTGTGGTTCTATGAAAAAATTTAAAATAAGAATTGAGTATGACCAGTTGGTGCATGGAAATTCGCTGCGGCATTCAATAGGAAAGACCCTAACTTTTTTGCCTTAAATACCGTTTGTCGTTCATGAATAAACTCCAGAAGTACACAAAGCCGGGGAAGAGGATGATAAACCCGACTATATACGTAATGAAGACGGCCTTGAACGAATTCGGGTCTGTAAATCCCGATTGAATCGTCACCTCAGGATAAATGATATACGGTAGATGTGCCTTTCCGTAGACATAGCTTGCCAGTACGTATTGAAATGTAACAGCCACCACTGCCAATCGAGGCATGCCTTTCATGCCTTCCTTATTGGTGGGAAGGAACAGTGCCCCCCCTGCAACAAGAAAACCGAGCAGGGAAATAAGAAGGATGTTAAAATCCTCCATCATTCGTTCATAAATCCAGTTTGCTTCATTATTCATCGTCATCATGATAAGGAAAGCCATCACGACAGAAATCGGTCCAATGATCATCGCATCACGCCTGTACATTTTATACGCCTCAAATTCACGGGACGCCTTTGAGTAATCAGCTAATAGGAGCGAAGAAAGAAATAATGTACTTGCCACGGCAAACCCAAAGAATGCATATTCATGAGGGCTTGTAAAAAGTTTTCCCAATAGCAGCGTCTGACCGTCTTCAAAGTCAATATAAGGACCATGCGAAATCGGCAGCACGCTGATCAATAGTCCTGGTATCAAGAGACCTGTAATGCCTGTGATGTAAGTCAGCGGTTTCCGGTAATCGTCGGCCACATGAGAAAAGACGAGAAATGCACTTCGAATCGCAAGCAGGAGGAGGATTAAACTTCCCGGTACCAATAGGACGGTGCCGAGAGAATAGGCAGCTCCGGGAAACAGGCTGTAAACCGCCACGACCAGTGCCACAATGAATGTATTCGTCACTTCCCACGTCGGGGACAGATATCGGTTCGCGATATTGGTTGCTTTCGTCTTGTCATGATTGATGTAAAGCATCGACCAGAAACCTGCCCCGAAATCCATCGTCGCCATCACGGCATAAATGAATACAAAGCCCCAAAGGATCGTAATCGCTATCAACATCTGAGTCATGATCATTCCTCCTAATCAGTTAAGTAGACAGTGGAATTTCCTTGCCTTCTGCTTTATCAATATCTTTTTGCGGCGGGTTTCGTCTGAAGTAATACAGAAGAACCAGTACGACCGCTACCGCTAATATGGCATAAACAGAGACAAACAGAATGAAGAGAATGGCAATATTCCCGGTCGAGGTAACCGAATCCTCTGTACTTAAGATCCGGTAAATGGTCCAGGGCTGACGGCCCGTGCAGGCAAAAATCCACCCAAATTCGATTGCAAGGATGGAAAGGGGCCCCCCTGCTGTAAACAGCCACATCAACCATTTCGGATATCGGTCCTTTTTCAATATCTTCTTCCACACAAACGCAGTCAGTGCAAGTAAGATCAGTAATGAACCGATGGCGACCATCCCGTTGAACAAGGTATGTACGAAGAGCGGCGGCCAGTATTCTTCAGGAAAATCATTCAACCCGATGACTTCTGTGTCAAAACTGTTCCCTGCAAGGAAGCTCAGTGCCCAGGGGATTTCGATTCCCCATTTGACTTCCTGTTCTTCACTGTCTGTGAATCCTCCGATTGCGAGCGGCGCATGTGTCTGCGTTTCGAACAGACCTTCCGCAGCGGCCAGTTTCTCAGGCTGATACTCGTGGAGCATTTGTGCCGATTCATGTCCGTTGATCGCAGTCAGGAATGAGAAGACACCCCCGACGGCAAGACAGATCATCAATGCTTTGCCGTGAAACTTATAAACTCTCGATCCAAAAGGTGTACGGAGCATTTTGAATGCAGCCACAGAAGCTATCGTGAATGAACCGACGACGTAAGCTGAAAGAGCGACATGCCCGGCAGTTACAAAGAAGCTTGGATTGAAAAATGCCTTCCACGGATCCACGTCCGTGATTTCTCCATCGACAATATTGAATCCCGCCGGTGTTCCTTCAAAGGCGTGGACATTCGTAATCAGAACTGCCGAGGCAAGTCCTCCCACGGCTACAAGGATCAAGCTCACGATCCGCATCCAGGGAGCGATCCGATTGGCTGCATACACATAAATGGACATAAAAAGAGCCTCGATGAAGAAAGCATAGATTTCAATCTGAAATGGCAGGGCCATCACCCGTCCGATGACTTCCATGAAACCAGGCCAAAGCAGGGATAATTGCACACCGGCAATCGTCCCGGTCGGAATCCCGACACCCAGAAGCACGGCGAACGCCTTCGTCCACCGCTTGGCCATCACTGAATAATCAAGGTCATTCGTACGCTGATACATGATTTCCGCCACAAGGATCATCAATGGAATCCCGACTCCAAGCGTCGCAAAAATAATATGAAAAGCCATCGTCGTCCCAAATAAAGATCTAGCAAGTACCAATTCATCCATTTCAAATTCTCCCTTACATATCATTCGCTTTCCTTATTGTCCACTTAATGGAAAATAATATGCATGGGAATGGAGGGGGACTTGATGTTATGGCTTAGAGGATACTGGTAGTTTGTTTCTTTTTGCCAGGAACAAAAGGTGTGAATGTGCCAGGAACAAATCAAAGTGATTGTACCAGGTACATAGAGTTTGAAATGTACCAGGTACAATAAACGAAAATTGTACCTGGTACATCAATTCACATCACACAGCCACACAAAAACACAAAAAAGCACCACTACATAAAAAGAGTGATGCTCACCGCTGCTATTGCAGCGCCTTTTCCAATGTGACGATATTCTGCCTCATCAATGAGAAATAATCTTCATTTTCATCCCGGTCTTTTTCAGTCAGAACAGATAAATTATGAAGATTGAGGGATTCAGCCCCCAGTTCCTTTTGGACGACTTCCGTCAGACGGGAGGAGACATTTTGCTCAAACAGAATGTATTGAACATCGTCCTTTTTCGCTTGATCGATGATTTTTTTCAATTCCTGCTGTGATGGTTCATCCGATGTGTTCAATCCTGCGATGGCTTCCTGATGTAAGCCGTATCGCTCTTCCCAATAGCTGTATGCAGCGTGTGAAACATAGAAGGTTTTATGCGGTGCGGATTCTGCCATTTGCTTGAATTCAGCATCCAGTGCATCGAGTTCACCGGTTAAATCTTTCAGATTCGATTGGAATTCTTCTTTATGTTCCGGCATTTCTTCCGATAAGGTTTCCGCGATTACTTCTGCCATATGTTTGGAGTATTCGGGATTCAGCCAAATATGCGGATCGGTCTCATGTTGATGTCCGTGCCCGTCTTCTGCATGCTCCTCCTCATCATCATGACCATCTTCCTCATGTTCAACTTCAATGCCTTCGCTTACTGGCACCACTTTAACATCCTCATTTTTCAGAATGGATTTGGACTTCTCGACAAACCCTTCAAGACCCATCCCGACATAAAAGAACGCATCTCCATCCGCCATCTTGATCATATCTTTTTGTGATGGCTCAAAGGTATGCTCATCGGCACCCGGCGGGTAAATGCTGTGAACGTCGACATGCTCCCCGCCGATTTTCTTTGTGAAATCCTCGATTGGATATACAGTTGTATACACATCGAGTTTACCGTCCTTTTCTCTCTTCTCATCGGAAGCGGCCCCGCAAGCCGACAGGAATAGAACGATTAATAAAAACCAGCTTTTCCGAATATAGTTCAAGAGGAATCCTCCTTTAATTGTTGTGAAAATAACAAATTGTAATGATTACGATTTAGCACAATGGTTATTTTACTATCCTGGAGCGCAATAAGCAAGACAAAAGTTTAAGACGCGTACACAATAAAAAGACCAACTCCCGTAAAATGAGAATTAGTCTATGTTTTCCCTCTTCTTAGACGGCCACTCTTCCGGTACATGATCGATCCCGCCGGGGTGGAATGGGTGACATTTGAGAATTCGCTTAATCGTCAGGAATCCTCCGCGCAGTGCGCCGAATCTGCCGACTGCCTGCATGCCGTAATGTGAACAGGTGGGGTAGAATCGACATGTCGGAGGTTTTATCGGCGAAATCACGATTTGATAAAATCGAAACAGTAAAAGTAATGCGCGTTTCATTCAATGATCTCCTAGAGTCTTTTCTTCTTACTATATCAAAATCGTACTTTCCATGAAAGGAGACGGATCTGGAAATGAAATGAAATTGTAAAGAGGGTTCGTCTGCCTCTATGGCGAAGGTTGAGGAAAAGGGAAATTATAAATTTCACTTAAAGCAGATTAAGTTGATGAAATTACTATGAATTTACGTTATACTAGTATCAGAAACTAATGGGAGTGATTATGAATGCCATCAGTAGAAAGCTTTGAATTAGATCATAATGCGGTAAAAGCGCCGTATGTAAGACATTGTGGAGTGCATAAGGTAGGAAGTGACGGCCTTGTCAATAAATTCGATATCCGTTTCAGTCAGCCAAACAAGCAGGCAATGAAGCCTGACTCGATTCACACGCTTGAACATTTACTTGCGTTTACAATCCGTAAATATGCAGAGCCTTATGAACACTTTGATATCATTGATATTTCTCCGATGGGATGCCAGACCGGCTATTATCTGGTCGTCAGCGGTGAACCTGCAGTGGAGGAAATTATCGACCTGCTCGAAGCGACGATGAAAGAAGCAGTCGAAATTGAAGAAATCCCGGCAGCCAACGAGAAACAGTGCGGCCAGGCAAAACTTCATGATTTAGAAGGTGCAAAGAAATTAATGAAGTACTGGCTGAGCCAGAGTAAAGAAGACTTAAAGCAGGTATTTGCTTAATATTTATATAAATCCACCGGTCACTTAAGTGAGCCGGTGGATTTTCTATGAGCCCGGATAATGAACAAAAAACCGGGTTCATTTCCACCCGGTTTTCAATTTATGATTCCTATTGCTTTGTTTCCTCATCAGAATTATGCTTGTTTTCTCCCATATTCTGTAGATGCGGATTATTTTCGAGCGGATCGACAGTGTGTTTAACTGTCGTATATGCTTTGGATGTTGTCAAGGCACTAACAAATATCACGAGAATGCATATCGCGACAGCGATGATCATTACAAGAGTTAATGACACAGTTCAACCTCCTTTTTTCTTCCTATTCTATCACAGAAAAAAGAATTGTCAGTTCAAAAATCGCACAATTTGTTGAATGCACTATATAGGAGAAAAGACCTCCTCTTATTTAGGAAATTGTAAGTCTCAACCTTGGATGATTTTGGTATGATGAAAGAAACAGGGAGAGGGGGAGGAATTTCAATGAACGTATCCTCCATTATGGGGAAACAGGTAGCTGAGCTTCAGCGGACGCTCAGTATGAATCTATTGAAGAGTCATATGTCCACCCAGGCTGCTCATGTGACAGTCATGCTTCAAGATATGCATTCCGCAAATGCTGCACCGCATCCAAGCAAGGGACTCAATGTTGACGTGAAAGGGTAAGAAAACAGCCTTAAACAGACTTCTGTTTAAGGCTTCATTTATTCTATGGATTTTCGAAAAATCAGTGAAGACTTTTACGTTCCAATCGCACCCGTTCTTCACTATTGGACCATTTTTCTTTTAACGTCTCAAATATGTATAGTCGAAGGAAATATTCCAGTTCTTCTGTTTCCATTTCTTGAATCAATTCAATGATTTCATTCCTGGAAGTATCTTCTAAAATCGTAAGGGCAATGAGGTCTAAGTCTTCATCTGTACCTTTGATCCTGCCTCGGTACATTTCATAAATTTCTTCAATCAACTTCATGCACTTCACCTCCCTTTTATCAATTTTAACAGAATTAGGATCGAATTACTCTACAATTTATTTTGTATATACCCGAAATTTATCATCATAAGCATTTTTGCTTATAAAATCAATTGTCTTTCTTATTGATACTATACTAAAGAATAGAGACTTTATGCGTGAGAGTGCCAATTATTTTCGCTTTGTTAAAAAGGATTGGAGATTTGCCTCCACATACTCGCTTTCCTTACACCGTGAGGTCCTTCAATAATTGACCACCCCCGGCTGCAACCAATATGTAGGAATGTGTTGAAAGGAGACAATTTCAACATGAATAGAATTCGTTGAATTGAGGAAAAAGAAGGATAAGTAAAACAAAGGGGTGGAAAGCTTGGACGAACGTCATGATTATTATATTGAAATAGCTCAAGGTGAGATTTCAAGAAGTTCGACGGATTCACCATGGAATTTTAAGGTTTCGGCTACGGACGAAGAAATCACAAAGTTGAGGGAGATCTTTGATTCCAGCCATTCGATCGATTGGCAAAACTTCTACCGTTCACATGTTCCATATGTTCAGTATCACTTTGATCGCGAGAATGATGCGTACGATGAAAATCTTCACCAGGTGTATGCCATGATCCATGAACTCGGGGATGAGGATGCTAAAAAGCATATTGAAAGCATGGGAATCCTGGACGATCAATCTCCCCGCTGAAAATAAAAGTGTTGGTTCCGAATTTATCGGTGGACCAATGCTTTTTATTTGTGATTAGATAAGAGTGGGGTGAATTAGATGGAACAATTTATCGATGCGAACGGCTTGAAGGTGGAGCTGGGATTTAAGAAAAAATCTTTTCAGCAAGAATCACATCACGTATTGGTCATTTGCCGTTATAAAAATAAATGGTTATTGACGCAGCATAAAAAACGCGGTCTAGAATTCCCGGGCGGCAAGCGTGAAACAGGGGAATCGCTTGAGGAAACGGCTATCCGCGAAACCTTTGAAGAAACAGGGGGAGTAATCAAAAATCCTATTTTTGTGGGGGAATATAAAGTGTATGATCGACCGCCTTTCGTGAAGACGATTTTCTTTGCAGAAGCGGAAGAACTGGTAATGAAAGAGGATTATTTGGAAACCGATGGATGCAAACTGTGGGAGGGTGAGCCGGCCGATATGCAGACACACCCTGAATTCAGTTTTATCATGAAGGATAAAGTGGTGGAATTGGCTCTTAAACACTTGAAGCTTATGACTTGATCCACTTCTTTTCAAGCTGCTCGACTACTTTATACATAATTGTGGCAAATACGGCGATCACAAGCAGGGACAGCATGACCAGGGTGAAATTGAAGACCTGGAACCCGTAGATGATCATGTAACCGAGTCCCTTTGCAGACACAAGGAACTCACCGACAATGACTCCCACCCATGACAAGCCCACGTTCACTTTCAAAGTGGAGATGATGGTCGGGAAGGATGAGGGCAGGACGACCTCTTTGAACATTTGACCCCTTTTTGCCCCGAACGTCATCATGACTTTCAAATAGTTGGGATCGACCTCTTTAAAGGAGGTGTATACGACGATTGTGGTGATGATGACGGATATGATCGTACCCATCGCAATGATTGAAGTGAACCCCGGACCAAGACCGACGATGAGGATCGGGCCGAGTGCCACTTTCGGCATCGCATTCAGGATCACCAGATAGGGATCCAATACCCTTGATAGAAAAGATGACCACCATAGAAGGGCCGCCAACAAAGTTCCAAGCAGCGTCCCAAGGATGAAACCGAGAATCGTTTCTCCCAATGTCACGGATAGATTTGCAAGGAGACTCCCATCTGCAGCCTTATCCAAAAAAAGTGCCCAGATCTTCGAAGGGGAACTGAAAATCAGCGGATCGATCCAGCCGTTGCGGCTAGAGATTTCCCATAAGCTGAAAAAGATAAGGAAGATAAGAGCCTGATAGAACCACACCCAGCGCTGTTCTTTCTTCAGGGATTGAATATACTCGGCATGTTTCTGTTTAAGGGTTAGCTGACTCAAGATTCTCAAGCTCCTTCCATATGCTTTGAAAAAACGGCGGATATGCTGCGTGATTACGGACGGTGAACGGCTTTAGTGCCTTTAACTCCAGAGGTACTTCAAACATCTTATGCACCCTGCCAGGCTTTGAAGCGAACAGGATGATCCTGTCACTCATCGCGATGGCCTCACCGATATCATGGGTCACAAGCACGGCTGTTTTGTTCAATGACTTCAGCGTGGAAAAAATAAGATCCTCGAGCTTTAATTTCGTTTGGTAATCGAGTGCTGAAAACGGCTCATCCAAAAGCAGGATCTTCGGTTCAGTGATCAGCGTCCGGATCAGGGCGACCCGCTGCCGCATACCGCCGGACAGCTCTCTCGGATAAGAGGCTGCGACTCCCGACAGACCAAACTCCTCCAGCAGGTCAGAAGCTTCACGTTTCTTCTCTTCTGTTAGATTCTCCATAATCTTCAACCCTAAGAAAATATTCTCCTCAATCGTTTTCCATGGAAACAGATAATCCTGCTGAAGCATATATCCCATCTGGTTCCTTTCAGAACTGACCGGTTTGCCGTGCAGCAAGACGCTCCCCTCAGTCGGTCTGATGAGTCCGGCGATGATGGAAAGAAGTGTGGTTTTCCCACATCCGCTCGGCCCGATAAAGGATATGAACTCTCCTTCATTCACATGCAATGAAATATTGGAAAGGGCATTTGTCGCCGTCTTAGGTGAGAAATAAGTGTGATGAATCGTGTCCAGTGACAGAAAATTCACGGTAATGCGCCTCCAGTCTTTCTCTATTAATGAAGGGCTGACGCGGGGTCAGCCCTATTTGGTGATTCCGGTACGGGAGCGTATAGATTCGGGTGCCAGGCACAGAACGGGGTATTTGTGCCTGGCACAAATCGGTTGAATTGTACCAGGTAACGGTCTCAACCACTCATCGCCGGTTCACCGATTACCCCACTTCGCACCTCACATTCACCTATTCACTCACTTTTTCAGCGACCGACGTGTTTACAAGTGTTTCATGGTCGATTTGCTCCGGAAGTTCTCCTGCTTCTTCCATGATGTTCTGCAGGTTATTCCATTCTTCGACATCCAGAATCGGATCTGTTGCGAAGGAACCTTGAGATTTATACCGGTCCACCACGGTTTCGATGATGTCTAATTCCGTGTCTTCGAAATACGGTTCGATTACTTCAGCGATCTCTTTCGGGGAATTTTCATCCACCCATTTCTGTGCTTTGTACAGAGCCTTGGTGAATTTTTCGATGGCTTCCTTGTTTTCTTTCATATAACTGTCCTTCGCCATGAAGGTGGTGTACGGGACGTGGCCGGATTCTGTACCAAAGGAAGCGATGATATGACCTTTCCCTTCTTTTTCAAAGATGGATGCGGTGGGTTCGAACAATTGGACGAAATCACCTGTACCGGATGCAAAGGCATTGGCGATGTTGGCGAAGTCGATGTTCTGGATCAGATTCAAATCATTATGAGGGTCGATGCCATGCTGTTTAAGCACAAATTCTCCGACCATTTGAGGCATGCCGCCTTTCCGCTGGCCAAGGAAGGTAGAGCCTTTAAGCTGATCCCACTCGAAATTTTCTACCTTTTCACGTGACACAAGGAAGGTGCCGTCTGTCTGTGTCAGCTGGGCAAAGTTGATGACGGGATCATCAGACCCCTGTGCATGAACGTAAATGGATGTTTCCGATCCGACCAGTGCGATGTCCGCCCCGTCAGAAAGTAAAGTCGTCATCGTCTTATCTCCGCCCCAGGTGGTGGTGAGTTCGATATCCAGCCCTTCTTCTTTAAAAAATCCTTTTTCAATGGCCACATACTGGGGAGCATAGAAGATGGAGCGTGTCACCTCGGCCACACGTACTTTTTGGTCTTCATCCCCTCCACTGCCGCAAGCAGCTAAACCGATGGTCATCACTGCGGTTAAGAGAAGCGTGAAGACGAATCGAGTCCATTTTTTCATTGATCTTTCCCTCCTTTTAATGAACCATGGGCGCATGTAAGACCCTCTATATGTTTTTTCCAAGTGGTAGAGGGGTAGGTTGCTCCTATGGGTAATCGTGACAAATTTGATGTTTGATTTGATAAGATAGTTTATGTGAAGGATAAAAAATGTGTGAATACCCAGAGCCCATTTTTGAAAGGAAGAGAATATGAGAAATGGAACCATTGTAAAGAAGACTTTATTCCCGTCCCCGAATCCCCATGTTGAGCTTTATGAGATCATTTATTTTTCCGGGGGACTGCGAGTGAAAGGGCTGCTTGCACAACCCGTATGGCCCGGGGAGTATGATGGATTTCTTTATTTAAGGGGGGGAATCAAAGGAGTGGGGATGGTGAGACCCGCACGCATCGCCCAATTTGCACAGGAGGGGTTCATTGTGTTTGCCCCGTATTACCGGGGGAACCGAGGCGGGGAAGGAAATGAAGACTTTGCGGGAGTTGACCGCGAAGATGCACTTTCGGCTTATCAGTTGCTGAAGCAGTATGAAAGAGTACATAGAGATAGAATCCACTTATTCGGTTTTTCACGCGGCGGGGTGATGGCGCTGCTCACTGCCATAAAAGAGAAGGGGGTCACATCGATCGTTACCTGGGGAGGAGTGTCGGATATGTTCCTCACCTATGAAGAACGAAAAGACCTTCGCAGGATGATGAAAAGGGTAATCGGCGGGAGCCCGAATAAATACCCCGAACGCTATGAGTGGAGGACCCCGCTATCCCAAGTGGAGGAGATTGCAGCACCTGTACTGATTATTCACGGTGAAAAAGATCACAACGTTTCAATCGATCATGCATATAGATTAGAAAAACGGCTGAAAGAGGCAGGGAAAAAAGTGGACTCCTATTATTTCACGGAATTCACGCATTATTTTCCCCCTTTGATGAACCGTGAGATCGTCAGTATGCTCTGCAGCTGGATGAAAAACCAGGAGTAAAGGGGAATGACTATGGGGATGGGTCTTGAGCTTAATACCATGCTTATCACGAAGGGGAAAGAAGTCAGGATGAAAGACAATCTGTTTCAATTGCAAAAACAAGGATACCGCTTATACCCGATGCACACCCCGATTGAAGTTCGGACAACGAAAGGGAGCCACTCAAGGGGTTTTGCGCTTATCGAGAAAGTACAATGGCATGAAGAAGAGACGACGATTTTCTATAAGCTGATTTCGCTGAATTCCATCAATTGAGAGCCTGATTTTCAGGTTCTTTTTTGTTGAGATAATAATCCCATGGCAAAAACCTCATACTAGTAAAAAAACTGAGGTACAGTGATGATTGAAAAATATGACAACGTTCATAGAGAATTAATGAAAGCGGCTGAATTAAATATCGATTATTGGCTGGAATATAATTTTCTAACCCTGAAGTGGTGGGTCATCATTATTTTAATGATCATCCTCTGGGTATTCATCTTAAAGGTGGTGGATCGGCAACAGCTGCCGAAAATATTGTTTCTGGGAATGGTTTGGATCATAGCTGCAGCGAATCTGGACGGTTTGGGGTTTGAATTGGGATTCTGGGGGTATCCGTCTGAACTATTCCCCATATATCCAAAAGCCTATTTGTTTGATTATGCACTGGTTCCTGTCACCTATATGCTCATCTATTATTACTTTCCAAAAGGGAAGGCGTTCTTTATCGCTAATGTGGTTTTAGCTGCAGGAGCTTCCTTCATCAGCGAGCCATTCTTCAGGTGGCTGGATTACTATAAAGCCTATCATTGGCAGTCATGGTGGTCGTTCGTGATTTATTTGCCCCTATCCTATGTGATCCGCTGGTTTGTTGAAAAAGTATTTAATGTACTTCCCGAACGTTGAAAAGTGTGTTAACTTTAATCTTATAGTAGTTTACACAAAAGGGGAGAACGAAGAATGAACGGGGAAAAATTAAGGATGATCATACAATGCAGCATCTTTGCTGCCATTACGGGGATTTTCGCGCAGATTGAGATCCCTCTTCCGCTTGTTCCGATCAGCGGGCAGACATTGGCGGTAGGGCTGACGGCTACGATACTCGGAAGCAGATACGGGGCATTTTCGATGGTCGGATATGCGGCTCTCGGAGCTGTAGGCGTCCCGGTATTTGCAGGATTCAGTGGAGGGATGCAGGTCCTGGCCGGTCCCACTGGCGGCTATATCTTCGGGTTCATCGCAGCTGCCTTCATCACAGGGGCCATCCTTGAAAAAACCAAATTCAATCTCACAATGGCGATGATTGCGAACACAGTCGGCATGGTCGTCATTCTGATCATCGGTACGATCCAATTGAAGTTTGTTGCGGAACTGAGCTGGGCACAGGCAATGGCAGCGGGAGTGTATCCTTTCATTGTGGTCGGTCTCATTAAAGCATTCCTGGCAAGCTGGATCGGCATCACCGTCCGAAACCGCCTGGTACAGGCAAGATTAATACAGGGCAGTACGAAAGCTGCCGCATGAGAAAACGGGCAGGATCTCCTCTGAGGAAATCCTGCCCGTTTCTCATGTGATCCTTCGTTAAAATTTATACATCATCCAATACCCAATGTCCTCAAATCCGATATTCTTATAAATCTTCCCAGCTTCGGGGTTGTCATAAAATAAACAAAGCTCTTTTCCTTCCTCAAGGACATCACGGCACAGTTTGGTCATGCACCCGGTAGCATAGCCTTTTTTCTTATGTCCGGGGTGAGTGCAAACACCGACGATCATGGCTGACTTTGTATTTTCGGCAGTGGTGGAAGCAGAGGAAACCAATATACCCCCGTCTTTAATGAAATAACTGCGCGATACCCCTTTTTCCATACCGTGCCTTTTATTCTCGACTGAAAAATTTCCTCCGCTGAACTCTGGGATGTTGTTGAGTAGATCCACCAGTTTGGGAAGGTCCTCAATTGTTGTCTTTTTAATCTGTGTCAGATCCTCATTTGACAGTGAATCGGTGTTATCCAGTTTTGCATAATACATCTGCCTTCTCGAATGGAACTCCCTTGTTAAAAAAGGTTCAATCTTCGAAGTGAGCTCCTTTAAACCGGACAAGATCTTAAAGTCTTCGTATTCATTCATGATATCCGCAAATCCTTCTGCATCAAATTCTCCCGATGAGTAAGGAATGAAGTTTTCCCTATATTTCAAAAGAATTCCCCTTAGATTTCCCTTTTCGTCAAAATCCCCCCAGATGGTTTGGAATTCCTGCTCGTATCCAAATGCTTCGATATCACCGATGATGAACAAATTTTCAGCAGGCTGTTCCTGGATTAACTTCTGGCATTGTTCGTCATCTACCTGTGTTAACACCCTAATCATTTTCCTGTCCCCTTTTATAAGTTTTAATTGATATATTACCAAAATTTCTAATATTTAGTAAAGTGTTATGTGAATTAAAGTTTTAAGTTTGTTTTAAAAAATGAAATATAGGGAAAGTTAGCATCAATACATGATGAAGGAGGCGGTAAACATGTTGTGGACCATCATTGGAATACTGGTAGTCCTGTGGCTGTTAGGGTTGATCTTTAAGATTGGCGGAGCCATCATCCATATATTATTGGTCGTTGCCCTGGTCGTGTTTTTATGGAATCTGATAACGGGCAGGAAGAAAGGCTTATAACCTGAGGGAAAAGAGGAGAAATCCTCTTTTTTATTTAGAAACAGGCCGGAAAGCAGGAAAATTGAATTTATCTCCTATTCCAAACAAAAAAACCGACCAGCCAGACACTTGGAAAGTGTTTGACTGATCAGTTGCGGTTGATCATCGTTATTTTACTGCCGGTCCGCCTTTGGCTTCGATTTCAGCTGGTACGTTTGTGAACTTCTTGAAGTTGTTGTTGAATTGGCGTGCAAGTTCGGCTGCCTTTACTTTGTACGCTTTTTCATTTGACCATGTTCTGATCGGAAGGAGGACTTCATCAGGTACTCCCGGTACATGGACTGGAATGTTCAGGCCGAAGATTTCGTCTGTTTCGGTTTCAACGTTTGTCAGTTCGCCTTCAAGTGCTGCCTGCACCATCGCGCGTGTGTAGGAGAGCTTCATGCGGCTGCCTGCACCATATTCTCCACCAGTCCAGCCGGTGTTGACGAGATACACTTCAGCATTGTGCTCATCGATTTTCTTTCCGAGCATTTCTGCGTAACGGGTCGCAGCAAGCGGAAGAAACGGAGAACCGAAGCATGTTGAGAAAGTTGCCTGCGGCGAAGTGATGCCGCGCTCGGTTCCTGCCAGTTTGGATGTATAGCCGCTAAGGAAGTGATACATTGCCTGCTCTTTCGTCAGCTTGCTGATCGGAGGCAATACCCCGAATGCATCCGCAGTCAGGAATACGATTGTATTTGGGTGTCCTGCGATGCTTGGCTCCACTATGTTATCCATTGCCTGCAGCGGGTAGGCAGCACGTGTATTTTCAGTCAATGTGTTATCCTCATAATCAGGAATGCGCGAGTCTTCATCGAGCACTACGTTTTCCAACACGGATCCGAAGCGGATGGCGTCATAGATTTGAGGTTCTTTCTCACGTGTCAGACCAATGCATTTCGCGTAGCATCCGCCTTCGATATTGAATACGCCGTTCGGGGACCAGCCGTGTTCGTCATCCCCGATCAGACGGCGGTTGGGGTCGGCTGATAAAGTCGTTTTCCCGGTACCGGAAAGGCCGAAGAATAACGCTACATCACCTTCACGCCCTACGTTTGCAGAACAGTGCATGGAAAGGATGTCGGATTCAGGAAGCATGTAATTCATGACAGAGAAAATGGATTTCTTCATTTCTCCTGCATATTCAGTCCCGCCAATCAGTACGACCCGCTTCTCGAATGAAACGATGATGAAAGTTTCAGAGTTGGTGCCGTCTACAGCTGGGTCTGCCTTAAAGTTAGGTGCTGAAACGATTGTGAACTCAGATTTATGTGAATTTAGCTCTTCCGCAGCCGGTCGGATGAACAGTTGATGGGCAAAGAGATTATGCCATGCAAATTCATTGATGACCTGGATTGGAAGTCTATGTTTTGGATCTGCACCGGCAAATCCGTTAAATACGAATACTTCTTCTTTTTCTTTTAAGTATTCAAGAACTTTATGATATAATTTATCGAATGATTCAGCGGAG
This sequence comes from Mangrovibacillus sp. Mu-81, assembly GCF_036867415.1. Lineage (NCBI taxonomy): Bacteria > Bacillati > Bacillota > Bacilli > Caryophanales > Bacillaceae > Mangrovibacillus > Mangrovibacillus sp. Mu-81. Next base: position 38,087 of record NZ_JBAJHU010000014.1, on the reverse strand, counting down.
ATCGGCTGATTTACAGATCCCCAATCGATTTTATCTTTGGTTGAAGGCTCCTCGACAATGAACTTATCTTTAGGAGAGCGCCCTGTATATTTACCGGTTTCAGCTCTGACCGCACCTGAAGAAGTTAAAGCGCCTTCATTTCTATGAAGAACTTTTTCCACTAATTGTGAAACAGATAGTTGATTTTTGATGTTTTGACCGTTAAGTAATTCTGTTAACTCATTAGACATGCTCACTGAATTCATTAGAACCCTTCCTTTATATAAATTTAAATACCCCTTTATTGTTTCTTTTCAAAAATAGTATAACACAATCAATTTATTAGTCTATACTATTTAGATGTTTTTTATTATGTGACTTAAATTTGTAACAATTTTCTTAAAAAATATAACGGATTTCATCCTATCTAAGCAGTTTATGCTTATCCATGAAAATTTCTTCATACATTTACCCACGTTTCTTCCTTTCTTCTTATATAAATGTCACTCATGATCTGGTTCAATGGATTAAGAGATTATAGGGATGCCTGCTGTTAATCTTTTCTTATAAAAAAGTGTTTGACACCCTGTATTGTTAACGTTATTATTGTACCTTGAACGGATACTCTTATCCTGAGCTGGTGGAGGGAGCAGACCCTATGAAACCCAGCAACCTGCTAAATAGATTCTTGATCTTTCCGAATGGGGAAGGTCCCATGAAGCGAAGGTGCTAAACTGAGGCAAGGTGGATAACCTTGAACGATAAGAGAGAAAAGGCGCGGCTATGATGTGAAACCTTTCCTCTTTATGCTTTTCGAGAGGAAGGGTTTTTTCTGTTTTATAGTGGAGCACAAGTGATTAAATGTCATGTTTTTATATCATGGCGTTTTCCTTATAAAAAAACCATGTTTACTTCATACTACTTAGGGAAATGAGTACCGTATCTGTTTGAATGTTTTGTCGGTGAAGACCGGCAAATATGCTTAAGGAGGAACCTTAATGTCAACGAAACGTCGTCTGTTTACATCTGAGTCCGTAACGGAAGGACATCCAGATAAAATTTGTGATCAAATTTCCGATTCCATTCTTGATGCTATTCTCACGAATGATCCGAATGCCCGTGTAGCATGTGAAACATCTGTCACGACAGGTCTTGTACTTGTTGCAGGTGAAATCACTACAAATACGTATGTCGATATCCCAAAAATCGTTCGGGAAACAATCCGCGGAATCGGATATACCCGTGCGAAATATGGTTTCGATGCAGAAACATGTGCCGTACTTACATCGATCGATGAGCAGTCTGCTGATATCGCACTAGGTGTAGATCAAGCGCTTGAAGCACGCGAAGGACAAATGTCTGATGCTGAAATCGACGCAATCGGCGCCGGTGATCAGGGCCTGATGTTCGGATTTGCCTGCAATGAAACGAAAGAGCTTATGCCTCTTCCGATTTCACTGGCACACAAACTTTCACGCCAGCTGACCGAAGTACGTAAAGAAGAAGTTCTTCCTTACCTTCGTCCGGACGGTAAAACGCAGGTAACGGTTGAATATGATGAGAACGATAAGCCAGTCCGCATCGATACAATCGTTATCTCAACTCAACACCATCCGGAAGTTTCACTGGAGCAAATCCAGCGTAACCTGAAAGAATATGTCATCGAGCCGGTTGTTCCAAAAGAACTGATTGATGAAAAAACAAAGTACTTCATCAACCCGACTGGCCGTTTCGTTATTGGCGGACCTCAAGGGGATGCAGGACTTACTGGCCGTAAAATCATTGTTGACACGTACGGCGGTTATGCACGCCACGGCGGCGGTGCTTTCTCTGGTAAGGATGCAACGAAAGTTGACCGTTCAGCAGCTTATGCTGCTCGTTATGTAGCGAAAAATATCGTAGCAGCCGGACTCGCTGAAAAATGTGAAGTTCAATTGGCATATGCGATCGGTGTAGCACAACCGGTATCGATCTCAGTGGATACATTCGGAACAGGCAAAGTTTCTGAAGATGTATTGGTTGATGTCGTAAGCAGCAACTTTGACTTGCGCCCTGCAGGAATCATCAGAATGCTCGACCTTCGCCGTCCGATTTACAAGCAGACAGCTGCTTACGGACACTTTGGCCGCAACGATCTTGATCTTCCATGGGAGCGTACAAACAAAGCTGATGTATTGAAGGCTGAGGCTCTAAAGTAATAACAGGTATGAGAAAAACCAACACTTGAAATGGGTGTTGGTTTTTTTGAATTGATAAGAAAGAGTAAATTTAACTCGAGAATTGTCCAGCTCCAGGGCTTAGAGGCACATGTCATAAGCCAAACCGTCCGCGCCTTCCTGGCCGGTCCGTCTTATGCCACACGCCTCTGAGCAAAGCCCTTCCGCTTTTCTAATTAACGGAGTCATCCCGTAATTTAACACGAGTAATCAGCAGGTGGTTTGGGTATCACAAGTATAAGACTTAAAAGGGTTTGATGCTTTTATAATATTGACCTTTCTCGGCGTATTCCCTGGAAATCCGCTTCATTTCACTGATGTCATGATCGTTCAATTCACGCACCACTTTTGCCGGACGTCCAAAGGCAAGAGTATTTGGCGGGATGACCTTTCCTTGAGGAACCAGGCTGCCGGCACCGATGAAGGCACCTTCGCCGATTTCGGCATTATCGAGGATGATCGATCCCATCCCGATCAAGGCCTTTTTTCTGATTTTACAACTATGTAGAATGACTCCGTGGCCGACTGTTACTTCGTCTTCGAGGATCAGCGGATTATTGGGACTCTGGTGAAGAATGGAGTTGTCCTGAACATTTACTCTTCGTCCGATTCTGGTTGCTGCCACATCCCCTCTGATGACGGAATTGAACCAGATGCTGGATTCTTCCCCGATTTCGACGTCCCCGGAAATTGTTACATAATCGGCGATAAAAGCAGATTCAGCTATCGTTGGTTTATTATCTTTATATGGATAGAGCATTTTTCACTACCCCTTTCAATAATATTTACTATAATAATGGTAGCAGATACGAACAATTTGAGAAACATTTAAGGAGGATTTGCCATGTGGAAATGGGAAACAGATCAAGAGGCAAAGGCAGTCATCGTCATCATTCATGGAGCAATGGAGCATCATGGCCGATACGGCTGGCTCATTGAAATGTGGCGCTCATCAGGTTTCCATGTCATCATGGGTGACCTGCCGGGACAGGGGATGACGTCCAGGAGACAAAGAGGACATATCGATTCGTTTGACGAATATATAATCGAGGTAAAAGATTGGGTTCAGGCCGCCTATCAGTTTGAACTGCCTGTCTTCGTCCTTGGTCACAGCATGGGCGGCCTGATTACCGTTCGCATGCTGCAGGAATCTCATGTGAACATTGCCGGAGTCATTCTGTCATCTCCTTGTCTGGGGCTGGTGGATGGTCCTTCAAAACCGATCGAACTTCTTTCTTACGGATTGAATAAGATTGCCCCGATGGTCAAGTTCCCATCCGGCCTGACGGTTGAGATGGCGACCAGAAATGCAGATGTGAGGGAAATTGACAGCAACGATACGCTTTATATCACAAAGGTATCCGTGCGCTGGTACAGGGAGCTCGCACAAGCCATCAAGCTTGCCACGGTCAATTTAAATAAATTGCCCGATGTGCCGCTTCTCGTGCTGCAGGCCGGTGATGATAAAATCGTCGATAAAAAAGCGGTAAAGAAATGGTTCAATGAGCTCTCTTTATCGGAGATGCACTATAAAGAATGGCCGAAATGCTATCATGAGATTTATAATGAACCGGAACGGGAAGAGATCTTCGAATATTCCAAGATATTTATTGAAAGCCGCTTGAAAGCGCTGGGGTATATTATATAAATGAGGTGATAAGCTTGTCTGTACCTGCAAGTCCCTTTACATTAATGAGAAAAGTATATCGGGATATTTTCCCGCTTGTCCACGCGGAGCTGGATTATTGGAAAAACAAAGCTGATGCCATTCCGAATGAAGAATTAAGAAAACAGGCATTGGCAAGCATTAAACATAAGACATTCCATTGCGAAGGCGGATCAATCCTGTCGATTTTATCGTTGAAAAAGAAAAAGGAGACGATCCGCTTCACCGTCGCATATCAAACGATCAGCGATTACCTGGATAATCTTTGTGACCGGAGCACCTCGCTCGACCCGAATGATTTTGAACTTCTCCATCAGTCCATGAAAGATTCGCTGACGGTCGGGGCTGAGCCTGTGAACTACTATTCGCTCAGGGAAGATCAGGATGATGGAGGTTATTTGCGTGATCTGGTGATGGCTTGTCAGGAGTCACTGGCTGAAATTCCTCACTATTATAGTATAAAAACAGAACTTCTCGAACTCTGTGAGTATTATTGCGACCTGCAAATACATAAACACGTGAAAGCGGAAGAAAGGGAAGGGAGGCTGCAGAAATGGTTCGAGAGCCATCGTTCAAACCTTCCGGAGATGGACTGGTATGAGTTTTCTGCATGCTCAGGCTCCACATTAGGCATCTTTTGCCTCGTTTCCTATGCAAGCAGACCGGACTTTCACCCTTCCTATACTGAAAAAATAAAAGAGGGCTATTTTCCTTATATACAAGGGCTTCATATCCTGCTGGATTATTTCATCGATCAGGAAGAAGATCAGGAGGGGGGAGACCTTAATTTCTGCTTTTACTATGAAAATGATGAGCACTTAAGAGAGAGATTGATTCATTTTTTGCGAAAGGCGGATGAACATACTAATCAATTGCCGCACTCAAGCTTTCACCGATTAATCAATAAGGGATTGATCGGGGTGTACCTGTCTGATGAAAAAGCCCGCCGTCAAAAACGAGTACAAAGTTTTTCCAGAGAATTCCTCGGGCAAGCCGGATGGGTGACAAAATTCTTTTTTTGGAATGGAAAAATGTATCGAAAATTGAAAAAAGCCAAATAACCGCCATAGTTATTCCGAACTATGAAATAAAATAGTCCCAAACTAAAAACTAGTCCTAGTAATATAGGACTAGTTTTTTTAGCGTTATATCCCGATTTTAATGGTAAAATATTCCCTTGTAAAATTTTATCATAGTAGTAAATAACTGTTTTATGTCAGAATATATGGATTTTTCTGAAAAATCTAGTATATTGTAATTAGTTGTAAAAATATAGTACATATTAAGGGGGAATGGCGTGTTGAAAACACGTAAAGTATTATCTATGGCTCTAACTGCCGCCTTGGGTATCGGAGCATTTGCGGTACCGGCATCAGCGGGGACTGTAGTACCAGAGAATGTGCTGGCGAAGCCGACGGTGAAAGTTGATCCTAGTCATGGAGGAGCATTTGATGCAGGAATTGCTAATGACGAGCGTATTATTGAAATGTTGAAAAAGGAAGGAAAACTTTCAAATGATGCAACGCCTGTTCAAGCTCAAAAAGCATTGAAGTCTTATCTGTCAGCAAAAGCGGAAAGTCCCGGAAAAACAAAGGACAAGCTTCCTAAAGGTCTAAATGCAAATTTGAAGAAAGATAATGATAAATCAATTGGTGACAGCTTGACTAAAGGGAAAGGAAACAAATTAGGACAAGCCAAAAAGAATCAGCCTGACGGGGTTGAAAAAGAAAATTATGATGGTGAAGTCCGGGAAGACAAAGTTTTAGTGCTTGCGATTGACTTTCCTGATTACGAAAAAGGTTCAATAACAAAAGAAGAAACAGATATGTTCTATGAAGATTATACTCATGAACATTTCCAGGACATGATTTTCGGAGAAAATGGGTATGAAGGTCCAAATGGAGAAGATCTTGTTTCCATGAAGCAATATTATGAAGAGCAATCCGGCGGAAGTTACACGGTAGATGGAACAGTTGCAGGCTGGTATACTGCGGATCACCCTGCTGATTATTACGGTGGTAACTATCCTGATGATGACGGCAGTGATGCAAGACCACGTGAACTTGTTTACGAAGCATTAGAGAAAGCCGGAGAGGATCCAAATGTGGATTTATCTGAATACGATGTCTGGGATCGAGATGACTATGATGGAGATGGTGTATACAATGAGCCTGATGGAATCATCGATCACTTGATGGTTATCCACGCAGGTGTCGGTGAGGAAGCAGGCGGGGGATCACTTGGCTCAGATGCGATTTGGTCTCACCGATGGAATCTCGGCCAATTGTTAGCAGTCCCGGGCGGCGAGTCGAATAGTGATCGTTTTGGAGGCCTATTAGGAGCTTACGACTATACAATTGAACCTGAAGACGGCGCTGCTGGTGTATTTGCTCATGAATATGGTCATGACTTGGGTCTCCCTGATGAGTATGACACCCAATACACTGGACAAGGTGAAGCTGTTGCTTACTGGTCGCTGATGGCAAGCGGAAGTTGGGCTGGTGATATTCCTGGTACAGAGCCACCTGGAATGAGTGCATACGCTAAAGAAATGCTGCAGGCAAATCACGGCGGCAAGTGGTTAAGCGGTGATACGGTGCATGCAAATGATATTACAAGCAGCGGAACAGAACTTCTTTTAGATGAAGGTGTTACAAAAGGTACGAACAATGATGCTGTCAGAGTGAATCTTCCTGACAAAATAAAAGAAATAAATAAACCGGCTGAAGGGGAATCAGAATTCTACAGCGGCAGCGGTGATGAAATTGATCATAAGATGGTGACCAGTGTAGATCTAACAAATGCAGCAAGCGCGACACTTGATTACGATGTCTGGTATGATATCGAAGAGCAATGGGATTTCGGTATGGTTCAGGTTTCAACTGACAATGGTGAGACCTGGAACTCATTATCCACTCCACATACTCGGGATGATATTGTAGCAGATGGATATCCTGCAATTAAAGAAAATGTCCCTGGTTATACTGGAAATAGTGAAGGATGGCTTCACGAGTCAATTGATTTAAGCGATTATGCTGGCCAGGAAATTCAATTGCAATTCCGTTATATGACTGACTGGGGCACAAACCTTACTGGAATGTTTGTAGATAATGTGAAAGTGACTGCAGATAATCAAGAAGTTCTTTCTGAAGGTGCTGAAGGCGATAGTAGTTTCGTGTTCAATGGCTTCGAGACATCAGATGGTACAACGACAACACCTCATTACTACCTCCTTGAGTGGAGATCACATAATGGAGTAGATGAAGGGTTGGCACATATCCGCCGTGGAGACAGCTTAATGTCTTACGATTCAGGTTTAGTGGTATGGTACGTGGATGAGAGCTACGATAACAACTGGACCGGTGTTCACCCTGGAGATGGATTCCTTGGTGTAGTAGATGCGGATCAGAAGACAGTATCGTGGAGTGACGGTGCACCTGGAGCTACTCGTTATCAATTACATGATGCGGCATTCAGCCTGAAAAAATCAGAGAAAATGTTTGTTGATTATACTGATTTACTAGGTGTTACAATGAAAGACAATCATACTAAGCGTAATCCTCTGTTCGATGACAGTGCAGACTACAGCAATAAGGGTCTTGTAGATGCTGGACGTAACGTACCTGATTACGGCTTGAAATTCCGAGTGATTGGTGAAAGTGCAGACGGAACAGTTGGTAAGGTATTGATTCACAAGTAAGAATGAGTGAGTAAAGGGTGACGGCTTTCTGCCGTCACCCTTTAAGCATGTTATTGGACATTTTTCACAGGTGAATTGATAATAATACTCACATCACATAAAGGAGATGTCCAATCTTGACTATTAAATTAAGTGTCCTGGATCAGTCACCGATTTCAGAAGGAATGAGCCCTCAAGAGGCTTTACAACATACAGTAGAACTTGCCCGGTTTGCAGAGAAGCTGGGTTTCACCCGCTTTTGGGTATCAGAGCATCATGATTCACCAAGCCTCGCGGGATCATCCCCGGAGGTATTGATTGCCCACTTGGCGCAAAACACCTCGAGTATCCGTGTCGGATCAGGCGGGGTCATGCTCCCTCATTACAGTTCATACAAAGTAGCAGAAAACTTCAGGCTGCTGGAAGGATTGAACCCGGATCGCATCGACTTGGGTCTTGGACGGGCGCCGGGAGGGATGCCGATGGCTTCGATGGCCCTCAGTGAAGGAAAACACCGCGATGTTAACCGTTACCCTGCCCAGATTGATGAGTTACTGGGATATTTGACAGATTCACTTCCGGATTCCCATCCTTATCAGGGATTGACCGCAGCGCCGAAAATCCGGACGATGCCTGAAGTATGGATGCTCGGGTCAAGTCCTTCAAGTGCAATGCTGGCTGCTCAAAAAGGGCTGCCTTATACGTTTGCTCAATTTATCAATGGTGAAGGCGGCCCGCAGTATACACAGGCATACCGCAATAACTTTGTTCCATCCGATTATCTGGACAAACCGAATAATACAGTTGCGGTGTTCACGATTTGTGCAGAAACGGATGAAGAAGCGGAAAGAGTCGCTTCCAGTATCGATCTATCGCTGATTATGCTGGAACAGGGTATGCAATCCAGTGGAACACCTAGCCCTGAAAAAGCAGCAGCCTATCCATACAGTCCATTTGAAATGGCGCGGGTAAGAGAAAACCGAAAAAGAATGATCGTCGGTAACCCCGAGAAAGTGAAAAAAGGGATCCTTCAGCTCAGCGAAGAATATCAAACCGACGAAATCATGCTTGTCAGTATCACCTATGATTTTAAAGACAAACTCAAATCATTACAGCTCATCGCTGATGAACTGCTTTAAAGCAGTGAGGGACGGTCCTTTAGTATGATAAAGGACCGTCCCTGTTCTTATCTTTTCTCCAATGCAAGAATGAATGGAGGGTTATTCAGTTGGTTCACGTATTGATAGCGTAATACATGAACATAATTCTGGTCCAATTTTTCTACATAACGCAGCAGGTAGTCCCTTTCAACCGCTCCTTCATGATGACCATGGTAAATGACGAGGATCATGATCCCTTCCGGCGCCATCATCTCAAGAATTTGATTGACTGCCGAGATGGTCGTCCGAGGCCGGGTGACAATCGTTTTGTCACCGCCGGGCAGATAACCAAGATTAAAGACCGCCCCTGTTACCTTCCCGTGATGAACGGGCGGGATGACATTCATCACCGTCTCATGCCCTTGCTGAAACAAGGTCACGCGATGATCGAGTTCATGGGTGGTGAGCTGATCTCTTGTATTCTGTACGGCCTCTTCTTGGATATCAAAGCCATATACCCGTCCATTATCACCGACGAGCTGAGCAAGATACAAGGTATCATGCCCGTTTCCAAGAGTTGCATCGATCGTGATATCGCCCGGATTTACTGCATTATCCAAAAGTTTTCGGGCAAAAGGTAAGATTCGTTCCAGTTTCATGCTTTCACATCCACATTAAAATATTTTCCTTGCCAGCTGTTTCGTCTCTTCAATTCATCATCAATCGCATTGAGTACATTCCACTTATTCACACTCCACATAGGTCCGATCATTAATTCAATCGGCCCGTCCCCTGTGATCCGGTGGACAATCATTTCCGGCGGGATGATTTCCAATTGATCACAAACAAGTTTTACATATTGATCAAAGTCCAGGAATTCAAGCAACCCCTTTTCATATTGCTTGACCATGGGCGTTCCTTTCAACAAATGAAGAAGATGGATCTTAATCCCCTGTACATCCAGTCTTGCTACTTCACGTGCAGTTTCCATCATCATTTCGGAATTTTCCTGCGGAAGTCCGTTAATAATATGAGAGCATACGCGGATCCCGTGTTTTCGAAGCTTATTCACGCCATCGACATAACATTGATAGTCATGTGCGCGATTGATTACATTCGCCGTCTTTTCGTGGACGGTCTGGAGTCCGAGTTCCACCCACAGATAGGTACGCTCATTGAGCTCTGCAAGATACTCGATAACTTCATCAGGCAGGCAGTCCGGCCGGGTGGCGATGGAAAGTCCCACCACATCTTCCTGTTTCAGGACCGTCTCATATTTCTCACGCAAAACCTCAACGGGTGCATGGGTATTCGTGAATGCCTGGAAATAGGCCATATATTTGCCGTCTTTCCACTTTTTGTGCATCTTCTCTTTCGTATCAAGAAATTGTTTTTCAAGCGGATCGACACGGTCGCCTGCAAAATCGCCAGAACCGGCCGCGCTGCAAAACGTACATCCGCCGTGTGCGACAGTGCCGTCACGATTCGGGCAGTCGAAACCGCCGTCGAGTGCCACTTTGAACACTTTATGACCGAAATGATTCCGTAATTGATAATTCCATGTATGATACCGCTTATTATCGGAAGCGAACGGAAACGGGTTTGTCCCGATGACAAACACCTCCTGTTATCTTTGAATGATTATGTATAATCTAGTCACCTTTAGCAAAAACAGTGATAAGCTCAATGTTATAAATCCCATCGAATGTAACATAGACTATCAAAAAGATTTTAACATGAATGGGATTGTGAATGTATCCTCACTGTTTAAATAGGCGAAGATTACCACTTTTGAAAGCGTCCCACAGGTGAAAACTAATAAAGAAGAAGAGGGGGCAAAATCTCTTCTTTAGACTCAAAAGAGAGCAGGAGGTAGTCGACATGGCAACAAGACAATCGGTTGAAGGCTGTATCCAGAAATGCGAGGATGCCATTCGTTACGCTCAAGAACAATACAAATCAGGTATGGAGCAGGAGCACTATCATGACCAGGAATATACGAAAGCGATGCAGCAGATCGAAGAAGCGGTCAATGATGTCGCTGATCTGGCACACAGCGCCAATGCCCAGCAGCGTGAACAGCTGCACAGAATGAGACTTCAATTGCAAAGCCTTCAAAATGAGATGATCCTATTGGAACACGACCCGAATGTAGTGGGAGGCAAATTACATTGAAAAAACGTTCTAAACAAAACAATCCCGAACAGAAAACAAGAAGCGATTTTCGTCAATTAGATACAGAATTCGGAGCTGAGCAAAACCCTGTAAAAACAGCCAAGAAAAGGTACGAAAAGCAGGGACAGCCTGTAAAAGCCAATCAGAATAACGGGAAATGACAATTGTAGAAATCCAGGCGCCTTTTGGGTGCCTGGATTTTCACTTTTTCCGGGTGATGTGCAGAAATGGGAATCCCTCTAGTGAGAGGGATTGGTTGTTGGGCGGTTGGAGTGGCGGGTGGTAAGTGGCATGGCATGTGACGAGTGGTGCCAGGCACAGAACGGTGTATTTGAGCCAGGCACAAAACGATGGAATTGTGCCTGGCACCCCCGGCTCCAGGCGTTCCCCTGCCGTTTAAATCCCCTCCAAAAAATTTTCAAAAATAGTTCTTGCCCCTCCACTTTAAAAGGAGTAAAATTCTTTTGGGACTCGAAATAAATGGTGGAAAGGGAAGCTGGAAATGCCTAAATCACTATGGTTGCTTGTCATCGGGATGATGGTGAATGTCACTGGTTCTTCCTTCTTGTGGCCGCTCAATACGATCTATCTTCATGAACACCTCGGTAAGTCGCTGTCCGTTGCGGGTCTGGTGCTGATGGTCAATGCTGGTGCAAGTGTCATCGGCAATTTGATCGGGGGAAGTCTTTTTGATAAATTAGGGGGCTATCGTTCGATTTTACTGGGTATTATCATTACGCTCACTGCTCTGGTGGGTATGAATCTGTGGCAGGGCTGGCCTTATTATGTTGTATTCTTGACTCTTGTTGGATTTGGTTCAGGGATTGTGTTCCCTTCCATGTATGCCATGGCTGGATCTGTCTGGCCGGAAGGCGGCAGGAAGGCGTTCAATTCTGTCTATGTCGCTCAAAATATCGGGGTGGCAGTGGGAGCTGCCTTAGGCGGATTGGTGGCATCTTTCTCCTTTAGTTATATATTCCTTGCTAACTTACTGATGTATGTCGCATTCTTTTTGATCGCCATTTTTGGCTATCGTAACATTTCAGCTGATTCGTCAATGCAGTCATCCGTTCTGAGCGAGAAGAAAGTGATCAGAAACAAAGCGAAGCTGACCGCACTACTGATTATTTGTGCAGCATATTTGTTGTGCTGGGTCGGTTATGTTCAGTGGCAGTCTACCATTGCCACCTATACACAGGAAATCAATATCAGTTTGAAACAGTACAGTCTGCTTTGGACCATCAATGGTGCCTTGATTGTTCTTGCCCAGCCCCTTTTATCTAAAATGATAAAGCGGTTCGAAGATAATCTGAAGCTGCAGATCATGCTCGGAACGGTTATCTTCATGGTTTCTTTCGGTGTCGCTTCCGTATCGGATACATTTGAATGGTTCGCCATTGCGATGATCATCCTGACTATCGGGGAAATGCTGATATGGCCGGCCGTGCCGACAATCGCCAATTCACTCGCACCGAAAGGCCGTGAAGGATTCTATCAGGGGATTGTCAACAGTACGGCAACGGGGGGACGCATGATCGGCCCATTCATCGGCGGGCTGTTGGTTGACTTGTTCAGCATGCAGGTACTCTTCATGACACTGATCGGGTTTTTCATTGTATCTCTAGTGCTGTCGAGTGTATATGACCGTCCATTAAGAAAGATCTCAACACAATCATACCCTATACAAATAAAAAGCCAATGAGTTGCTCATTGGCTTTTTCAGTGCATATAAAAAGGGCTCCCATTTCCTATGGAAGCCCACTTGCAAAAAATTGAGGCGGATAATCAGCAAACTCCACATAGTCTGTTGCCGTTAAGGCGTGATCACCGACTTACACAATTCAGCTCATCGCTTGTATAGAATAACATGGAATGACTCCAAATACAATAATATTTTTTAAAATGGTTCGGTTATAAGGGATTCTTACCTCTTGAAGTGCATGTCACGTTCCCTCATTCTTTCACTCTTTGTTTATTTTGCAGCCAGTATTTGATGACGGGACCCCTGTCACCATACACAGGATCGAGCTTGGGAAGAGGCACCTGTTTGATGTCGATCAATACCTGCGGCCGTTCCGTCAGTGTACCTTCCTTCATATTATAATCAGTTCCGTCAGGGTAGGCGCCGACCACTTGAAAATCATGGCTCGAGTTCAGCTTTTTGTGTCCGGTTCCCGCGGGAAGGATTACAACGTCACCTTTTCGAACGTTGACTTTCACCCCTTTGTCGCCGCCAAGCTGGACGGATGCTTCGCCTTCTTTGACGCCAAGCACCTCATGTGCATTGCTGTGATAATGGTGAAAATCATGAATGCCGTTCACCCAGCTGTTCAGCCATTGATTTTGATGAAAGACATTCTCGATATTTTCTGTATGGTCCACTGCTTCTCTATAGATGAGAACAGGTAAATCCGGGTTGTTAGGGATGTTTCCGTCATCTTCCAAAAAATAGATCTTTAATCGATCAACTTCCATGGGGACTCCTCCTTATATTTTATATAAAAAGTTCCCGCAAAGAGCATTTGCTAAACCCGTTCCAGCCGTTTTTAATATTACGGAATCCTCTGTTTTTCTTGAAGTGATATGCTACTATAATAGTGAGAATATTGTTAAAACGAGGTTTTGCGAGGGTAGGGGATTTTAGATGAGTAGTCTGTTGAAGAAAGTTTCTGCTGAGATGATTGAAATCATTCTGGAAAATGCCTTTGAATGGCTGGTTGTGGTCGACAACGACGGCAGGATCATCTACATCAATGAAAATTATTGCAAGTTTCTTGAAGTCGACCGGGACAAAGCGATCGGAACGCACGTGACGAATGTTATAGAGAATACAAGGATGCACAAAGTCGTGGACAGCGGGAACGAAGAAGTGGCGGATCTGCAGTATATAAAAGGAAATTATATGATTGCAAATCGTATACCGATCGTTGTGGACGGAGAAGTGATTGGTGCATTCGGCAGTGTAATCTTCCGGGATACCAGTGAATGGATGCAGATGAGTTCCCACGTGAAGAACATGATGTCGAAGATTCAAAGCTATATCCAGGATATCAATACAGGGGTCAAGTACAATCTGAATGACATTATTGGTACATCAGAATTGATCCAGGAACTAAAGGGTAAAGCCCAAATGATCGCCCCGAGTGATATCTCGATCCTCATCAGAGGGGAAAGCGGTACAGGTAAGGAATTATTTGCGCATAGCATTCATCAGCTCAGTGAAAGGAGCGGACAGCCTTTTATTAAAGTGAATTGTGCTGCCATTCCTGAACAACTGCTAGAGTCGGAATTATTCGGATATGAAGAAGGAGCCTTTACAGGCGCGAAAAAGGGAGGAAAAAAAGGAAAATTCCAGCTTGCGCATAAAGGGACATTGTTTCTCGATGAAATCGGGGATATGCCCTTGAATATGCAGGCAAAACTCCTCAGGGTCCTGCAGGAAGGCGAAGTGGAAGCGGTCGGCGCTTCGCGTGTGCACCATGTGAACGTCAGGATCATTGCAGCCACCAACCGTCCCCTTGAAAAAATGATGGAGGAAAAAAGATTCAGGAGTGATCTCTATTACAGGATCAATGTCGTTCCCTTCGTCATCCCGCCGCTGCGTGAAAGGAAAGACGATATCAAGGTGCTGGCGGATTTCTTCCTGGCAAAATCCATGAAATCATCCGGAAAAAGGATACAGGGATTTCAGCAGGAAGTCTTGGATATCTTTACTTCTTACAGCTGGCCGGGAAATTTAAGGGAGCTTGAAAATGTGATCAATGCCTCCACCTACCTATCAAATGAACATCAGATTTCACTGAGTTCCTTACCTCAATACATGAAGTCCGGCAATCTTTACAATGTAGAATCAAATACATTGAAAGAAATCATCGAAGATACCGAGAAGAAAGTGTTGGAACAGAGCATGAAAAAGTTTCAAGAAGATAAGAGGAAGATGGCATCGGCGCTTGGTATCAGCAAGTCGACGATGTATGAAAAATTAAAAAAATATGATCTTCTGGAACAGTCCAGATAATCGGAAAACAGTCCGGTTTTCCGGACTGTTTATTTTTTTGCCTGTAAGTGTGTACATCTTGTGAATGAATATTCCGTTTGTCCGGATATCCGGACAAAAATATTTATAGAAAGCTGATTTCACCAATTCTGAAAGTTGGCACAATTATTGCAAGAGTAGAATGTGAATGAATCGTTTCAGAAAGGAGACAGAGTGAACAGAAATGTAAACGATTCCAAAATGGGTATGAGAGAAACATCGTTGATAAAAGGGGGAAAACAAATTGTTAAGTATGATTGGTCTCATTGGTG
Organism: Mangrovibacillus sp. Mu-81; assembly: GCF_036867415.1. Lineage (NCBI taxonomy): Bacteria > Bacillati > Bacillota > Bacilli > Caryophanales > Bacillaceae > Mangrovibacillus > Mangrovibacillus sp. Mu-81. The sequence continues at coordinate 22,964 of NZ_JBAJHU010000014.1, read as the reverse complement.
GACTTATATTATTAATCTTTTTAACAATGCGCGGGATGAACATTCTGATTGTCGGACCTATCTCCGCATTGTTTGTTGCCGTATTGAGCGGCATGCCGCTGTTTCCACAGCTTGCATCTGAAGGGCAGGCGGATCTCGTCACGAACTATATGTCCGGCTTCACGAGCTTTGTCGCTGCCTGGTATTTAATGTTCTTACTTGGTGCAATATTCGGGAAGGTGATGGAAGACAGCGGAGCGGCGGACAGTGTATCGCGTTTCGTCGTTGATAAACTGGGGATGAAATATGCCGTTTTGGCCATCGTCGCGGCATGTGCGGTACTGACATACGGGGGAGTAAGCCTTTTCGTTGTGGCGTTTTCCGTTTATCCAATGGCCTTGAGTTTATTTAAACAGGCAGACTTGCCGCGCCGATTCATTCCGGCAGCGCTGGCACTCGGGTCTGTTACATTCACCATGACATCAGCAGGCTCACCGGAGATCCAAAACTGGATCCCGATCGAATACCTGGGGACGACCCCATATGCAGGCTGGGAAGTCAGCTTGATTGTAGCCGTCTTCATGGCGGTCTTCGGATATTGGTGGTTAAAGCGTATGATCAAGAAGGCGATAGGTAAAGGGGAAAGATTCCAATCCCGCGAAGAAGATCCGGTAATCGACGAAGGCCGTCCGCTGCCGAATCCGTTGATGGGATTGATCCCGCTTCTGATAGTATTGATTCTTTCATTCATTTTCCACGATTCGATGAAACAGTCAGCCTTGATCATTGCCTTGCTTGGCGGGGTCATCTCCACGTATGTATTGAATAGAAAGTTCTTCAAAGGCTTCTGGCCGGCTGTTTCAGAAGGAACAATCGGAGCGCTGATCGCGATCGGTAACACAGCCGCTGTAGTGGGCTTTGGAGGAGTGGCAAAAGCCGTTCCTGCATTTGAAACCGCTGTCAATGTAATGACCAGCATTCCCGGTTCACCGCTTATCGGAGGCGCAATCGCGGTCAGCGTCATTGCCGGTATGACAGGATCTGCATCGGGTGGCCAGGCAATCGCACTTCCGCTGATCGCTCCGCATTATATGGATATGGGAGTGAATCCGGAAGCGCTGCACAGGGTTGTTGCGATTTCTTCCGGTGCACTGGATTCACTGCCTCATAATGGCTACGTGGTGACCACCATCCGCTCGATTTGTAATGAGTCACACGGAGAAGCATATGGAGCTGTCGGAGCAGTTACGGTCATCGTGCCATTGCTCGGGCTCGCCATAGCCATCATCTTATTCAGCTTAGGATTAGGCATTTAGGAAAGGAGTTTCATCATGGTGGAAAATAAAGTTGTATTTGTCACTGGAGCAGCACAGGGAATCGGTTATGAAATTGGGAAAGAATTTGCTGAGAGCGGTGCAAAAGTTGTACTGACAGATTTGAAAGAAGATGGTGTAGGGGATGCTGCACTCTCTTTAAAAAAACAAGGCTATGAAGCACTCGGCATCCGCTGTGATGTGACCTCGGAAAAGGACTTGAAAGAAGCGATCGCCACTGCGGTGAATCACTATGGAAGACTGGATGTCCTGATCAATAATGCAGGTCTTCAGCACGTTTCGCCGATAGAAGATTTCCCGACCGAGAAATTTGAGTTATTACTAAAAGTCATGCTTACCGCTCCATTCGTCGCGATTAAACATGCTTTGCCCATCATGAAAGAGCAGGGATTCGGACGGATCATCAATATGGCATCGATTAATGGATTAGTAGGTTTTGCAGGCAAGGCTGCATATAACTCTGCAAAACATGGTGTGATCGGTCTCACGAAGGTGGCAGCTCTTGAAGCGGCTGCGCATGGTGTCACCGTAAATGCTGTCTGCCCGGGATATGTCGATACCCCGCTGGTGCAGAATCAGCTGGGCGATCTGGCCGAAACACGTAATGTACCTCTCGAGAAAGTGTTGGAAGAAGTCATCTACCCGCTCGTTCCGCAACAGAGGCTTCTGGAAGTCAAAGAAATCGCTGACTACACAATGTTTCTGTGCAGTGACGCAGCAAAAGGCATCACCGGCCAGGCAGTGGTGCTGGATGGAGGATATACAGTTCAATAGTGATTGAAGAGGAATGGCCTTTTTGTGAAGGGTCATTTCTTTTTTCTGCTTGGAGGCTCAGCCTTGAGGATTAGAATTTTGTGTGGGGATTCGGACTGGGGAGAAGAGTGCACTAGTGGAAGAGGGGAATTCTGACTGAAAAAAGAGTTCATTCTTTTGTATTTGAATAAAGTGTTTACGGGTCTGTATGAATGATATGGAATGAATTGTTAAACAGCAAAATTAATGTTGATTTTGGTAAAATCAGTGGGTTTTCTCGCCAAATTATGGATCAAAAGTGACAAGATTAATGGCCATTACAGCAAGAATAACTTGCTGAATGGAAAGATTATTCCCATAGATCAGGATTTCGACATGATTTCAACCTTCTTTTTACCGACGTACAAGCAAATATCCCATCACCATACCGCTGGCTCCGGAAAAACGGGCTTTATTTCACCAATTTCCCCAACATTAGGCTTGCGCTTCTGAATATTTTCTCCTAAAATAGTGAATACATATAAAGATTCTATAATTGTAGACGTTGATCGGGAGTAGTAGTGAATGTATTCTGTCTTAGAGAGTTGACGGACGGTGAAAGTCAACCGGAATCATCATGAACTCGCCTGCTGAGTTGCAAGTGTGAACATCACAGTAAGACTTGCCGTTTTCCGCGTTAAGGATGAATGAAGCTGAGTGCGCGTACACTAATGTGGGTGGTACCGCGGGAGTATGTAAACACAACTCTCGTCCCAAATATTTATTTGGGATGAGAGTTTTTTTATTTTTTAAAAAAGAAAAGCGTCTGTAACGGTACCTTTTCTACCATTAAGTTAAAGGAGGATCTCAATATGAGTTTTGATCATAAAAGTGTTGAGACGAAATGGCAAAAGTATTGGGAAGAAAACAAAACGTTTAAAACGACGGAAGACGAGTCAAAAAAGAATTTCTATGCGCTGGATATGTTCCCGTATCCATCAGGCGCCGGACTTCACGTCGGTCACCCGGAAGGATACACGGCAACCGATATCCTTTCCAGAATGAAACGCATGCAGGGCTATAATGTCCTTCATCCGATGGGGTGGGATGCATTCGGTCTTCCTGCCGAGCAGTATGCACTGGATACAGGTAACGACCCTGCCGAATTCACAAAACAGAACATCGATAACTTCCGCCGTCAGATCAAGGCGCTTGGTTTTTCTTATGACTGGGACCGCGAAGTGAACACAACGGATCCTGGCTACTACAAATGGACGCAGTGGATCTTCCTTAAGCTTTATGAAAAAGGCTTAGCTTACGTGGATGAAGTAGCGGTGAACTGGTGTCCGGCACTTGGAACGGTACTTGCCAATGAAGAGGTCATCGACGGGAAGAGCGAACGCGGGGGCCACCCGGTTGAACGCCGCCCGATGAAGCAGTGGATACTGAAGATTACCGCATATGCCGATCGTCTTCTTGACGATCTGGAAGATGTTGATTGGCCGGAGAGCATCAAGGATATGCAGCGTAACTGGATCGGCCGTTCTGAAGGAGCAGAAGTCGTCTTCAACATTGACGGACATGACGCGTCATTCGATGTGTTCACGACTCGTCCTGACACGATTTTCGGTGCAACCTATGCCGTTCTTGCTCCGGAACATCACCTTGTTGAAACAATTACAACAACGGAGCAGAAAGAAAAAGTAGAGGCGTACCTTGATAAAGTGAAGACGAAAAGTGACCTTGAACGTACCGATCTTGCAAAAGAGAAAACAGGTGTGTTCACAGGGGCTTACGCTATCAACCCGGCAAACGGCAGCAAAATGCCGATCTGGATTGCTGATTACGTGCTGGTAAGCTACGGTTCAGGAGCCATCATGGCTGTACCTGCACATGACGAAAGAGACTATGAATTTGCTAAACAATTCGAACTTCCAATCGTTGAAGTGGTTGCCGGAGGAGAAGTTGAAAAAGAAGCATACACTGGTGACGGTGAGCACGTTAACTCTGATTTCCTGAATGGACTTGGTAAAGAAGAGGCAATTACAAAAGCGATCGCCTGGCTTGAAGAAAAAGAAATCGGTACGAAAAAAGTCACATACCGCCTTCGCGACTGGCTGTTCAGCCGTCAGCGCTACTGGGGTGAGCCGATTCCGGTCATTCATTGGGAAGACGGTACAACATCAGGGGTTCCTGAAAGCGACCTTCCGCTTGTTCTTCCGAAAACAACGGAAATCAAACCGTCTGGTACAGGTGAATCTCCACTTGCCAACATCAGCGACTGGGTAAACGTAGAAGACCCTGAAACAGGCAGGAAGGGACGTCGTGAAACAAACACGATGCCGCAATGGGCGGGAAGCTGCTGGTATTACCTTCGCTATATCGATCCTCATAACGAGGAAGCACTTGTCGATGCGAAGAAGATGGATGACTGGCTTCCGGTCGATATGTATATCGGTGGAGCAGAGCACGCGGTACTTCACCTCCTGTACGCCCGGTTCTGGCACAAATTCCTTTATGATATCGGGGTAGTTCCAACGAAAGAACCATTCCAAAAGCTTTTCAACCAAGGAATGATCCTGGGTGAAAATAATGAAAAGATGAGTAAATCAAAAGGAAATGTTGTAAATCCGGATGAAATCGTTGAGTCACACGGAGCGGATACGCTTCGCATGTATGAGATGTTCATGGGGCCGCTTGAAGCATCCGTTGCCTGGAGCACGAACGGACTTGACGGGGCGCGACGCTTCCTGGACCGCGTCTGGCGCCTTCTTGTTGAAGAAGATGGAACCATTTCAAGCAAAGTAACGGATTCTCAGAACAGCAAGCTTGATAAAATTTATAACCAGACAGTCAAAAAAGTGACAGAAGACTTTGAAGGTCTTCGCTTCAATACAGGCATATCCCAGCTTATGGTCTTCATCAATGAAGCTTATAAAGCAGAAACACTTCCGAAAGCATACGTGGAAGGTTTCGTTCAGCTCCTTGCTCCAATCGCGCCTCATATCACCGAAGAACTTTGGGGGAAACTTGGTCATGAAGATTCCATTAGTTATGTCCAGTGGCCGGCATTTGACGAATCAAAACTTGTAGACAACGAAGTGGAAATCGTTCTTCAAGTGAACGGTAAAGTGAAGGCGAAAGTCATGATCCCACGCGACATGAACAAAGATGATCTTGAAAAAACCGCTATGGAAAACGACGACATCAAGAGTCAAATTGAAGGGAAAACCATTCGCAAAGTGATAGCCGTACCTGGCAAGCTCGTGAATATCGTGGCGAATTAATCTACTTGTAGGAACGGACCTTTCTGAGGTCTGTTCCTTTTTTAATAGACCGGATTACGAATTTTGTGCCGGGAATGACTGTCGCTTGGCTGAGGCTCAGGGTAGCGGTGCCAGGCACAAACGGGTTGTTTTGTACCTGATAAAATTCGGGGTGTTTGTACCAGGTACAGAATTATCGATACTGGATTGACTGATCGGCACCTGATTTTTTAGGATTTTACACGGTATACCCCGGTGAGTTTAATTTTTTTGTGAATGGGAATTCCTCTGATATAATCAAAATTGATTACCGTGAAAGGGTGAGGAGTAATGACTGAAATCAAAACGATCACGACAGATGAACTGAACACGAAGCTTAAAAATGGTGAGAATCTATTATTGGTTGACGTGCGGGAGGATGAAGAAGTAGCAGAAGGAATGATCCCCGGAGCACGTCATATCAAGATGGGGGAAATCCCAGAATCGCTTGACGAATTCGATAAAGATAAAGAGTATATCTTTATCTGCCGTTCTGGCAACCGCAGCGGAAATGTTGCCCACTATCTGCAGGAGCAGGGATACAAAGTGGTAAATATGGAAGGCGGTATGATGAACTGGGCGGGTGAAACGGTTCCTAAGAAATAATGGTTCAATCCGGCATATTCCTTTCCTTTAAGGGGGGATGTGCTTTTTTTTATGATAATTGTTTGAAAATTAAAAAATCTGACAATACTGATGATAATTTAAGTAAAGGTGGGGGGAGAAATGATTCAGGTGAAAGTGTTCGATTATGAACATGAGAAGGATTTGGAGCAGGATATGAATCATTTTCTTAGTAAGGTAGATGAGAAGAAGATCGTCGATATCAAATACCATATCGCTGCTTTGTCAGAAGAGGTGGAAGAACAGATTTATTGCTTCTCGGCCATGGTGATTTATCGAAAATAAAAAGGTTGATGCGTCTGGTGAATGAAGACGATCAACCTTTCTTTTTTTTGCCTAAACCTTAGCGGCATTCAAACCGGCAAGACGGCCGGTCACCAGTGCACTTGTGATGTTATAGCCGCCAGTGTATCCGTGAATGTCCAGTATTTCACCGCAGAAGAACAGCCCGTCCATTTTCTTGGAAGCCATCGTTTTCGGTTCGATTTCCTTTACCGAAACCCCGCCCCCCGTAACGAAGGCTTTTTCGATTGAAAGGGTACCGTTTACTGTGAAGGTGAATTGCTTTAACAGCTTTGTGAAATGCCGTATTTTCTCCGAGGAAATATGATCGCCCTTTTCATCGGAGTCTATTTCGGCTTTTTCGAGTAAAAATAACAAATACCTTTCAGGCACCAGGCCTTTGTAAATATTTTTCGCTGCTTTCTTTCCTTCCTCTTTCACTTGTTTAAATAAGGTTTGGAACAACTGCTCTTCGTTCGTATCGGGAATGGAGTCGATGACCATCGTGACCTGGGTCAGGTTCCACTTTTTCATTGCCTTTACAACATATTGACTGCAGCGGAGGACAGCAGGACCGGAAATCCCTAAGTGGGTGAAAATCATATCCATCTTATGTGTGATCAGTTTCTTTCCTTTTGGGTTCAATACGCTCAATTCAATATCACGGAGCGATAGACCCTGCAATTCTTTATGTTTGATGAACGGTTCATCCGAGGTCAATGGAACCTCTGTCGGGAACAGATCAGTGATCGTATGGCCTGCTTTTCTTGCCCAGGGGTATCCGTCACCAGTTGAGCCTGTGTGGGGGACTGATTTTCCACCGACTGCAATGACGGCGGCTTTGGCCGGGATGACCTCGCCGTTCATCAGCCGGATCCCTTTCGTTTCTCCATCTTCGAAGATCACTTCTTCGACTGCGATATTCGTTCTGGTCTCGACCTTCAGTTCTTTCATTCTGTTTAAGAGGGCTTCCACGACATCAAGTGCCCTGTTTGATACCGGGAACATCCGTCCATGATCTTCTTCCTTTAATTGAATCCCAAGATTTTCAAAGAAAGAGATGATATCTTCATTATTGAACTCGGAAAAAGCGCTGTACAGGAAGCGGCCGTTTCCGGGGATATGCCTGATGATTTCATCGATCGGCAGGCGATTGGTCACATTACAGCGGCCGCCGCCTGAAATCGCAAGTTTTTTCCCAAGTTTCGTTCCTTTATCTACAAGGAGGACCTTTGCTCCGTTTTCGGCGGCTGCAATGCTCGCCATCAATCCGGAAGGTCCCCCTCCTATAACAATCACGTCATATGCTGACATCTTTTCACCAACTTTATAGTTTACGTTCTCAACAATTAATATTATCAAAAACAGGTACACTAAAAAAGTTTCAGATAATTGTCACCACCGGAAGCTGCAGTCAAAAAACATGTTAGTGGATCCCGGCCATCGGGTAGTTCACATACTATGTCCGAAAAAAATTGTCATTCGATACATACAGTAGTAAACTACTGATAGTGTGAAAATTTACGAGATGTACTTACGCATGCTTCTAATAATGAGAACATGCTTTTCTAGAGAGGGATACTATGTCATCTAAATTAATAAAAGGAACGTTTATTTTAACGTTAGGGACCTTTATTTCTAAATTTCTGGGTCTTTTTTATGTTATACCGTTTGATGAGTTGTTGAAGGGTCATGAAGAAGGGGCGTCGCTGTATCAATATGGGTATGTTCCTTATACGATTTTCTTAACCGTTGCCACTGCCGGGGTGCCGCTGGCTGTTTCCAAATTTGTTTCAAAATATAATGCAATCGGGGAATATGCGGTCGGGCGTAAGTTGTTTAAATCAGGTTTGCTGCTCATGACGATTACGGGGATTCTTTCATTCCTTATCATGTATGCATTTGCACCGATTTTTGCAGAAATGACCATTAAAAGTAATGAACAGGTCATCTCGGTTGACCAGGTAACGACGGTGATCCGTGCGGTCAGTTTTGCCTTGATCATCATCCCGTTCATGAGTCTTATACGGGGATTTTTCCAAGGCCATCAGTCAATGGGCCCGACGGCAGTGTCGCAGGTAATTGAGCAGATCGTCCGGATCGTTTTCTTACTTGGCGGTATTTATGTGGTTCTTCATCTAATGGACGGATCGGTGACTACTGCAATCAGTGTCGCGACATTTGCTGCATTTGTGGGAGGACTTGCAAGTCTCGGTGTGCTCATCTGGTATTGGTTTAAACGGAAGCCTCACTTGGATGAACTGCTTGACGAAGACAGGGGACAAGCAGAGGTTTCTCTTTCAAAGATGTACAAAGAGATTATTGCTTACTCGATTCCATTTATATTCGTGGGACTGGCGAATCCATTGTTTCAGCTTGTTGATCAGATTACGTTCAATACAGCCATGGCGGATATCGGTAATGCCAAAGTATCCGACCATGCATTCGCGGTATTGAACTTTTATACTCATAAGCTCGTGATTATTCCAGTGTCACTGGCGACAGCCTTTTCTATGACTTTGATTCCGTTGATTACAACGTCATATACGAGCGGTGACCGCAAAACGATGCGCCGGAATATTGACCAGACATTCCAAATTCTCTTGTTCTTGACCGTGCCGGCATCTATCGGCATCGCTTTATTGGCGGAACCCACTTATACATTGTTTTACCACAGTGATGTATTGGGGACTTCCATATTAAGGACGTATGCGCCGGTTGCGATACTGTTTGCTCTATATGCCGTAACGGCAGCAATCCTTCAGGGGATTGACGAACAGAAGTTTACGATATTCAGTTTGCTGGTGGGGCTTCTTATCAAGCTGGTACTGAACATTCCGCTGATCAAACTGTTTGAAACACAAGGAGCTGTTATCGCGACAACGATCGGTTACGCAGTTGCGATCGTGATTAATTTATATGTCATTAAAAAATATGCACGTTACAAATTCGAGCTCATTATCAGAAGATCGGTGGCCATTGGCATTATAAATGCGGTCATGGCCGTGGTTGTGCTGATTTTGTATGGAATTTTAAAACAATTCCTCAACCCGGCATCCGGATTTCAGGCGGTCATCCTGGTTGTCATCTGCGGAGGGGCAGGGGCTCTTGTCTATTTCTACTTGAGCCTCAGAAGCAAGCTTGCAGATAAACTGTTCGGAGATCGAATCAGCAGAATCAGGAGCCGTCTGCGGATCGGATAAAATAAAAAGGGGATGAAATTCATCCCCTTTTTACATAGCCGTCTGTTATTGATTGTAATAGCCCAGCTGACGTTCAAGTCTTTCCACTTGCCTTTCAAGGCGGTCCACTCTGCGGTCCAGTCTCTGATATTGTCTTTCTAAACGATCGAGACGCTCATTGAAGTTTCCTCCGCCACCGCCTCCAGGATAACCAGGATAACTTGGAAACTGCTGACCGCCGCCCGGCAGCGGGATCGGAATCAAAATACCACCGGTTCCTTGTTGTCGAAAAGGATGCATACTTGTCACCTCGATTAATTTGGGTCTTATGCTTATCGTTAATAGCCTATGTGTAAAATAGGATTATGAATGGGCTTTTGACTAACTGGAAATGAATGTTTATTAAATAGAGTAGGAGTGTCAATATGAGAATCGATAAATTGCTTGCCAACATGGGTTATGGAAGCCGCAAAGAAGTGAAGAAGCTGTTGAAGGATGGCGGTCTCCAGGTGAACGGTGAGGTCATCAAGGACGGGAAAGTACACGTTGATGCGGAAAAGGATACCGTCATGCTGTACGGGGATAAGGTCGAATATCGTGAATTCATCTACTTATTGATGAACAAGCCGCCTGGATTGATTTCTGCCACAGAGGATGCCAATGAAGAAACCGTCATAGATATACTGCAGATGGATGACCAGATCTTTAATCCTTTTCCGGTTGGAAGACTTGATAAGGATACGGAAGGCCTGCTCCTCATCACGAATGACGGACAATTATCCCATCAGCTTCTCTCTCCAAAACGGCATGTACCGAAAACGTATTTCGCCGTGATTGAAGGAGAAGTCGCTGACCGGGATGTGGAAGCATTCAAAGAGGGTGTGACACTGGAGGACGGTTATCATACGAAGCCTGGAGACCTTGTAATTTTAAAATCAGGTCTCACTTCGGATATCGAATTGACGATCACGGAAGGCAAGTTCCATCAGGTGAAGCGGATGTTTGAAAGCGTTGGGAAACGCGTTGTTTACTTGAAGCGTCTGTCCATGGGGCCATTGAAGCTGGATGAGGACCTCGAGCTTGGTGAATATCGTGAGCTGACTGATGAAGAAGTGGAGATGCTGAAAGAGTTTCGTCCATGATTTGACCCTGAATATGAAAAAAGTCCAGCCCCTCAAGTGGTATACGCTTCAGGGGCTGGGTTTTTCTCTATTGTCCAGCTCCAGGGCTTAGAGGCTCGAGGTCATAAGTCAAAAACCCCAAAAAGGCAAAAAACGCCTTTCTGGGGTTTTCGTCTTATGCTTGTCGCCTCTGAGCAAAGCCCTTCCGCTTTTCTCTATTGTCCAGCTCCAGGGCTTAGAGGCTCGAGGTCATAAGTCAAAAACCCCAAAAAGGCAAAAAACGCCTTTCTGGGGTTTTCGTCTTATGCTTGTCGCCTCTGGGCAAAGCCCTTCCGCTTTTCTCTATTGTCCAGCTCCAGGGCTTAGAGGCTCGAGGTCATAAGTCAAAAACCCCAAAAAGGCAAAAAGCGCCTTTCTGGGGTTTTCGTCTTATGCTTGTCGCCTCTGGGCAAAGCCCTTCCGCTTTCTATGAAGACATCTTTACTTTCTTCTGTGTTGTTGTCCATTGGCCTCGACTTGGGCTTTGTACCAAGTCGTTATACGCTAACACATTGAGATCTCTTTGAATGGTGCGAGGAGTAATGCCAAATTCGTCAACGAGATCTTGAGTTGTTACAGTACCTTTCTTGTTGATGTACATGTATACAGCCTTAATTCTTGTTAGCATACGATTGGTTGAAGGTTTCAAAGAACCACTCCCTCATCAGTTTTCCAAAGTCAAAGACTACATCGTCATTTGTGCACCTCAAAGTGCTACCTATGTACTATGCGCTTTAGACAACCCCTTTTCCTTTTATAGTGTACTCATAAGATGTCTGACAATTATATTGTACCCCTAAATCTAGAAAAATTCTATAAATATTGTCCAAATTTACAAACAATTAACGATGAGTACCGTTGTTATCCCCATCTTATGAGGTTTATCTTTAAAAGATGAATAATTCTGAAAATTAACCTTGCAATCTTTTTCTTATGGGCATTTCTCCCTGTTTGGATTTCGGGCTCAAACAGTATAAAATGGGAGGTGAATCGTTTAAATACATAATGAGCAGGTGTTAAAGATGAACTGGACGCAGGAAGTAGAGAAACGAAAAGATGATTTACTGAAAGATTTACAAAACTTCTTACAAATTAAAAGTGTTTTAGATGAAGAGAATGCCACGGAGGAAGCCCCGCTCGGAAAAGGGGTGAAGGAAGCGCTTGATTATCTATTGATGCTCGGTGAAAAGGACGGCTTCACCCCTAAGAATTCCGGTAATCTTGCCGGACACCTTGAGTTCGGTGAAGGAGAGGAACTGCTCGGCATTCTCTGTCATGTCGATGTCGTTCCTGAGGGCGATGGCTGGAGCGTGGATCCATTCGGAGGGGAGATCAAGGATGGGAAGATCTTCGCACGCGGAGCGATCGATGATAAAGGTCCGACGATGGCAGCCTATTATGCCATGAAAATCGTTAAGGAATTGAAGCCCGATTTTACAAAGCGTGTCCGGATGATCATCGGCACGGATGAAGAGAGTGATTGGAGATGTGTAGATCACTATTTCAAGGAGGAAGAGATGCCTTCAATGGGCTTTGCACCTGATGCCGACTTCCCGATCATCTATGCTGAAAAGGGAATTGCAGATTACGATCTCGTTCAAAAAATGGACATGGAAGATAACGGATCAGTCAACAAAGTGGTTTCATTCGAATCTGGCCGCCGCTACAATATGGTACCTGACTATGCCAAGGCTGTCGTCCATCTGGATGATGATCACACGAAATGGGTGCAGCAGTTTGAAATTTTCTCGAAAAAAGAGGAGATCAAAGGGAATTACTATATTGAGAACGGGGAGGTGGTCTTTGAAATCGAAGGCGTGTCCGCGCACGGTATGGAACCGGATAACGGGAAGAATGCTGGCCTTTTCCTTGCTGCGTTTCTTACTGAACTGCCGCTTGACTCCCATGCGGAAACCTTCTTTGCTTTTACAAAAGAGAACTTCTTTAAAGAATCAAGAGGTGTTAAGCTTGGGGTGAGCCACCGGGATGAAATCACGGGGGACTTGACCATCAACGTCGGTACGCTCCGATATTCCCAAGAGAAAGGCGGCAGGCTGGGGCTGAATATGCGCTACGGAGTCGATTACGACATGGAACGTGCGAAAGAGATTCTTCACGGCATTGAAGGCTACACGGTCGAGAAGTTCACAGACAGCAAGCCGCATCATGTTTCAGCGGATGATGAACTTGTACAGACACTGAAGAAAGTGTATGAGGAGCAGACCGGGGAAAAGGGAGAGCTCATCACGATCGGCGGCGGAACGTATGCAAGGAGTCTTGAAGCGGGCGTGGCATTCGGTCCATTATTCCCGGGGAGAGAGGATATCGCCCACCAGAAAGATGAGTATATGTATATTGAGGATCTCCTCAAGGCGACAGCCATTTATGCTCAGGCAATTTATGAATTAGCTTGTAAATCATAAGATCGGGAGGAGAGTGGAATATGTGTGTTGAAACGGTTTTTCTTAATGGGGAATATGTAAAGAGAAGCGATGCAAAAGTCGATATCGAAGACAGGGGCTATCAATTCGGGGACGGTATTTATGAAGTCATCAGGGTCTACAACGGCGAAGTGTTCACAATGGATGAACATATGGAGAGGCTGTATCAGAGTGCGGAAAAGATGAAGATCACCATTCCTTATGAATTAAAAGAGATTTCTTCCATTGTCTTCAAGTTGATGAAAGACAATCACTTGAAAGATGGAATCGTCTATATGCAGGTTTCAAGGGGGATTTCACAAAGACAGCATCACTTTCCGGCTGAAGAGGTACCTGCGAGTTTAGTTGCTTATACTAAAGAGGTACCCCGTCCGGAGAAACAAATGAAAGAAGGCGTGACAGCCATGCTTTGTGAGGATATCAGATGGCTCCGATGTGATATCAAGAGTCTGAACCTCTTAGGAAATCTGCTAGCAAAAGAAGAAGCAGCTTCGAGAGGGCATTTCGAAGCGATCCAGCATCGCGGTGAGACAGTGACGGAAGGTTCATCTTCAAATGCATTTATCGTAAAAGACGGTACGATCCTGACACATCCCGCTACGAACCTTATTCTAAACGGGATTACGAGAAGGGTCATCAAAGAGTTGGCCGATCAGAACGGGATGCCCTTTGTCGAAAAGACGTTCACGGTGGATGAGCTGCTTTCGGCAGAAGAAATCTTCATTGCGAGTACGACCTCAGAAGTGATGCCTGTCGTGAAGGTTGACGATGTGACGATCGGGCAAGGGGTTCCGGGACCGATAACGTCGAAACTGCAAGCGTTATTTACCGGAAGAATCAAGGAAGATTGTAAGGTCCAGGTTGTTTAATGGAGGCACGCGGATGGAGTTGATTTGTTCTCAAGCTTATATGAAGAAAGAACGGATGATTGAAGACAACCAGCAGTTTACGGTCGAAACGGAAGAATTTCTGTATTTGTATCGTGATAAAATCGTGACGCCTAAACGAAGCTTTTCACTGCATCAGGTGATGGATGTCACGAAAAAGCATCTTTCCGCACGGTATATATTCCTTTACCTTCACACCATTGAAGGCGTGCTGACGTTCGTAGTGAAGTCTTCACCGGATCATTTCATCTCCCACTACCGCAAAATCAAGGAAGACAGATAGAAGGCCCGTCCTGCAATGCTTTAATGCACTGCGGGAAGGGCCTTCATTGGTTAGAATCGGAACAGGTCACTTGAGAGGTATCTTTCTCCCGTGTCACAAGCGATGCAGACAACAACATCATCGGGGGAAAGTGTCTTGGCAACCTCGATGGCTGCGTAGCAAGCGGCTCCTGAAGAGGGTCCGACAAGGATTCCTTCTTCGCTTGCCATTCTTCTTGCAATATCATATGCCTGTTCGTCTTCGATTTTATGGATTTTATCGTACACTTCTGTGTTCAGTGTGTCTGGGACGAATCCCGGGCTGGTTCCGACCAGCTTATGCTTTCCTGGTTTTCCGCCAGAAAGGACAGCGGACCCTGCAGGTTCTACGACATGCACCTGGATATCGGGATAATGCTCCTTCAGGATTTCGCCGGTCCCTGTAATCGTGCCGCCTGTTCCGGCAGTTGCGACGAACGCTGAAAGGGGCTTGCCGATCTGCTCCATGGCCTCCATGATTTCTGGTGCCGTTGTTTTACGATGGGCATTCGGATTGGCTTCATTTTCAAATTGCATCGGCATGAAGCTGTTTGGGATTTGCCCAGTGAGCTCTTTCGCTTTCTCGATCGCTCCAGGCATCTTTTCATCCCCCGGCGTCAAGACGACTTCTGCCCCGTAAGCCTTTAGAAGGTTAATCCGTTCCTGTGTCATTGTGTCAGGCATGACCAGAATGGAGCGGTACCCTCTTGCTGCAGCGTTCATGGCAAGTCCGATACCGGTATTACCGCTCGTCGGCTCTATGATCGTGGAACCTTCCTTCAGCAAGCCCTCTTTTTCAGCTTCGAGGAGCATCTGGAAAGCTGCACGGTCTTTTACACTCTTGCTCGGATTATAAAATTCGAGTTTAACATATACATCCGCACCATCAGAAGGATTCAGACGATTTAATTTAACAAGGGGCGTATCCCCGATCAATTCAGCAATATTCTGTACTACTTTCATTGTCAACTTCCTTTCCTTCACAATCTATTTCTATGGTACTCATTCATATAAATCTTATCAACTAAATAGGCTTTGTATTTCATTTTTGTTGCATTTTCCTTAGGAGATTCTTTCTCTTAGCACATTTTGCTAAAATAGAGATAATAAACAATAAGGATGGAATGTTATGTTAGATACCCACTACTTTTTTGCATTATCATTACCGGACGATATGAAAGAAGTCATTCATGAAATGACGGCCCCGATGAGGAAGAGGGAAGCATTTAAAAAATGGGTTCATCCCGATGATTACCATATTACTCTTGCTTTTTTAGGGAATGCCCCGCAGGATGATCTGGAATCGGCAATTGATAAGGCAGAGAGTACTTTATGTAACCGGGAAGGTTTTACTTTATCCTGCAATAGATTTGGGACGTTCGGCAAGGAAGATCAGCCGAGGATCCTGTGGATGGGTGTGAATCCTTGTTCAGGTCTTCATCAAATTCGCGAAGAAGTATACGGTGCCTGCGAAGAAGCCGGATTTCAATTGGATACGAGACCGTTTGCTCCTCACATCACCATCGGGCGCAAGTGGAATCTGCCAACTTCCTTTTTAAAGGAATGGCTGAGTGGATTCAACACAGAAGACACGGGTTTCCATCATATCAAAGAAGTGGTTTTATATAAGACGCATATGGATCGTACACCGAAATATGAAGCGGTGCATGCAATCCAATTGAAAGACCCGTCCTAAAACACTTGAAAGGAAGGACTCCTGATGGCGCAGCTGATTAAACTCCAAGATTATGTTTCAAGGTATGAAACCGATTTATATAGATATCCTTCCCAATTTGTACGATTAAAAAAGCAGCAATGGGAAAAAATGAAATTTCACTGGGAAAGCGGAGCGGTGTTTTCTTCTATTGATCAAGAAGAAATGGAGAAAGAGAGGCCGTCCACAGCCAGGAAATTCATGTCTTTCTTTAAGAAAAAGGAAGAGGATGAACCTGAAGAAATTGAAATCTTCAAGCAGCAGGCTGATGATGAAATCGAACTGGAAATGAGCTCTCACTCTGATATATCCACTGAGGATGAGTTGAAGAAACACTTCCTGGATTCCATCTTTGACTTTCAGTTGAGATGGGCAAGCTCAACGATATCGGAAAAATCCTATGTGGATAACAGCTACTGCTATGATGAGCGACTGAAATACTTGCTCCAGAGGTTTCCGGATAATACCCTTGTATTATATTTCCCCGTTCTCAAGATTAAGAATGCCCCTGTGGAGTTGGAAGTGATCCTGATCACGCCGACGGCTGTGTGGTGCCTTTCCTTCCTTGAATTCGAGGACGGGACAGCTTATATCGGATCAGGTGAGCGATTCTGGCTGAAGAAATGGGGAGATACCGAAACAAGAGTGCTGAACCCGCTGATATCGTTAAAAAGGATGGAACGAATCATCGAACAAATCATTGATTATGCCGGAATCGAAATACCGGTACTTAAAGGTGTTATCAGCAGAAACGGGTATATTGATTATCCCCAGGCACCTTCAGGTTATCGATTCATTGACAAGCGGGATCATGACAGCTGGTTCAATCAGCAGCGGTCGAGCCGTTCACCGATTAAAAGTGCGCAATTGAAAGCAGCGAAAGCCATTTTGGACTATTGTCAGACGACATCCTTTAAACGGATGCATTATCAACAGGAGACATTGAAGGATTGGAATTCAGCAGCGAAAGAGGATACACAGTGAAGACGATATTCATCGTCAATCCTTCCACCCGGGAATGACCATTTCCTGTCATCCTGGAACATTACCCGATTGGCGGGAGACCAAAAGGTAACACGTGAATAGTATAGGAGTAGGATTGTATGACTTTATTTCATGACAGTTGGAAAATGTTAAATAGAAGCAGGTGGCAGAAGTGTTAGTCATTAGTCGGCAGTACGAAGCATTCCTGGATACATTCCAAACGATTACATTCATTCTCCCTTATTCGTATCACGGAGGACAATCTGAATGTTTTTCACTCTTAAAAGACGGAAATGAAAACCCGCTTCAAATAAAGGAGAAGATTCCTTTGGGGGATGCGATGAAATATACTGCATCACTGACCGAGGAACTGGAACTCGGGAAAACCTATAAAATCGTGGATGAACATAAGACGGAAACCGATCTTCAAATCGGTGCAGTCATTCGTACGGAAGAGTTCGACCGTCATTTTTTTTATGATGGGGATGACCTGGGGGTCACATTTCATGAGGGAACTGCTGTTTTCAAAGTGTGGTCCCCCACTTCTACGGAAGTAAAGCTGAAATTAAAGGCGCCACAAGAAGAAGAAGCCGTTCAGTATCCCCTTGATCGAAAGGAAAACGGTGTCTGGGAGCTGACAATCAGGGAGAATATCGAAGGGTATTATTATACATTTATGACCTGTATTAATTTAGTCTGGAATGAGCTTATCGATCCTTACGCGAAAGCCGTTTCCTATAACAGTGAATGGGGGTGTGCGGTGGATCCGGACCGGATCGGACCGAGCTGTACTTCACTCGAACCGTTGCCATCCCCAGTGGATGCAGTCATCTATGAATTGAACGTAAGGGATTTTTCAAGCGCAAAAGAGAGCGGAATGAAGTTCAAAGGCAAATATCTTGCGTTTACCGAGAAAGATGCCCGTACTCCGAATGGGTTTTCAAGCGGCATACAGTACTTAAAGGAATTGGGGATCACACATATTGAATTGCTACCGGTTAACGACTTCGATGGTGTATCGGATGACCCCGAAGACAAACGTTATAATTGGGGATACAACCCGCTTTTCTTTAACGCTCCTGAAGGGAGCTACAGCATGAAACCGGATGACCCGGCAGAAAGGATACGCGAACTGAAGTCTGCGATCCATTCAATGCATGAAGAGAATATCCGGGTCATTCTTGATGTTGTGTACAATCATGTATATGTTAAAGAGACTTCATCCTTTGAGAAACTCGTTCCGGGTTATTTTTTCCGGCATGACGAAAACGGACTTCCTTCCAATGGGACGGGAGTCGGGAATGATTTTGCTTCAGAGCGCTCCATGGCAAGAAAATTCATTAAGGATTCGATCCGGTATTGGATGAAAACATACGGGGTGGATGGATTCAGATTCGACCTGATGGGGATCCTTGATGTCACGACGATGAACGAAATCCGCCAGGAAGCAGACCGAATCCTTCCCGATGCCATCTTGATCGGTGAAGGGTGGGATCTGAACACCCCTCTTCCCGCGGGCAGGAAAGCCAATCTCAGAAATGCAAACAGCCTTAAGGGAATCGGCCAATTTAATGATGGTTTCAGGGATACGATCAAAGGGAGTACGTTTAATCTGCATGATAAAGGATTTGCCCTCGGGCACGGAAAGCTGGAAGGAAAAGTGGCACAGGTTCTGACAGGCAGTATCGGCATTCCTGACAGCGAAAAGGGTATCTTTAAAGAGCCGGCACAATCCGTCAACTATGTAGAATCGCATGACAATCATACTCTGTGGGATAAGATGAAAGCATGTCTTGAAGAAGAGGAAGTAATCCTGAAGAGAAGGCAGAAGCTTGCCACTTCGATGGTGCTGCTTTCCCAAGGAATCCCGTTCATCCATGCGGGACAGGAATTTTTCCGGACAAAACAGGGGATCGAAAACAGCTATCGATCACCTGTGGAGATAAACCGGCTTGATTGGCTGGAAAGGGAACGTCATGATCGGGATATCGCATATGTCAGGGGCTTGATCGCCATTAGGAAAAGTCACGGGGCATTCCGGTTCCGGCGATCGGACCTTATCAGAAAGTATGCTTCGGTCTCCTATCCGGCAGAAAATCTGGTAACGGTCCATTATCGCGACGTCCATCCCTATGGCCCCTGGAATGAGTTATTGCTGCTCTTCCATTCCGGCAGCAGCAATCTCATGCAATTTGCCTTACCAAAAGGAAAAGTATGGACACTCCTTGCAGACGGAAACAGGGCGAATATGAACGGATTAGGTGAATTAAAGGGCGGTTCAATCGACGTAGAAGGACTATCATCCTATTTGTTTGTTCGCTGACACATCGTTCCAATGCTTGACGAATTGAGAAGATGACGATAAAATCAAAAACAGATGGCTATTGATTGATCTGCCCAATAGCTGTCTTTTTTGTTTTATGAAGAGTTTTAACCGACTAAAATGATTTTTTAAAGAAGATAATGATTATGTATCGAAAAGACGTATGATAGAAATGAACATGACTAAGGACCAATAGAAGGTGAATATATTGGAACACTTATTTGACCAAGATTGGGAAATAGTCCCCGCAGGCGGTGCAACCGGAGAAGCTTTTTTTGCTCAGTATCAAGAGCAGAGGCTGTTTCTTAAACGAAACTCTTCTCCATTTGTAGCCGTGTTATCAGCAGAAGGCATCGTACCGAAGCTGGTATGGACAAAGCGAATGGAAAATGGGGACGTGATTACTGCACAACACTGGTTAAATGGAAGAGAACTAGATCCAGAAGAAATGAAAAATGAACGGGTAGCCAGGCTGCTCAAGAAAATTCACTCTTCAAAGCCCTTGTCCACGATGCTGGAGAGATTGGGGCAGGAGCCTTTTTTGCCTGAGCATATGCTGACGGATGTAGAAACCGGGCTGGAATTTGATCTTCTATCCCTTCCGGTGGTCAGGCAGGCGTTATTGTTTCTGCAGAAAGAACTGGAAGAGGTTCAGCAGGATGAGTACGTGGTCTGCCACGGGGATGTCAATCATAACAACTGGCTGCTGTCGGATGACAACCAGCTGTATTTAATTGATTGGGACGGAGCAATGATAGCCGATCCTGCATTCGATGTCGGCATGCTGTTATACTGGTACATTCCCGAAGAAGAGTGGCCTGCATGGCTCACCCAATACGGGGTCGGATTAACAGAAAATTTAAGACTGAGAATGAAGTGGTATGTAGTGGCTCAAACGATCCTTTCCATCCAATGGCATAAAGGAAAAGGACGTTTTCATGAGATGAACCACTGGATTGAATATTTACACAAGGTCGTTTAATCAGGAGAACTGATCCATATCTGTCACCCATTGGGACAGGTTTTGTTTATGGCTCGTAATATGGGCGCCGAGGTCAGGACTTCCTGCACCGTTTTGGCTGTATTGATAAATTTCCTGCAGGACCGGTTTCATATTTTCATTAATATCTGCATTGACCATCAATGATTTAACCAATCGTTCAACTTGCTCACATTCAGATACTGACCCGCAGCAATCTGTTTGATGATTTGATAAAATATCTTTCAACAACTGCAATTGATAATGAGAATCTAAAGGCATACCGTACACCCTTTCATATAGAATCGTTCATTGTTTTCTTTGTTGAAAACAAAAAAGGAATTCACTTTTAGTGTGTGAATTCCTTTTTTATTTATTCGTGGTTTTTCATCGGAAACCGTACTTCATTAATTTGTTGTTGCAGAGAGTTCCTACATCTGTTATTGTTTTTTTCGGTAGAGCTGTTCTTGAATTACTTTTATGAGGAAACGTCCTAAATAAAAACCGCTTTTCAATAAAAATATGTGGCTTTGTTATTTTGTTTTTTTAACGTTAATCAATAGCGGTATTGAATGGGCCAAATTAATAAATGAGGTGTCACAGCATGCGTTTAAGATATAAACCATGGGCTTCTGAAAAAATCGGGGAATACCCCCAATATGTGGTTGCCCAGCCAGAAGAGAAAAAAGGGAAATGGAATAAGGAATTTGGAAATGACAATCCGATTCATATAGAAGTTGGAACTGGAAAAGGTCAATTCGTCACGGAAATGGCAAGAGCGAATCCGGACGTCAATTATATCGGAATTGAATTGTATGAAAGTGTCATTGTAACGGCTTTGGACAGATTGATCGAAGCCGGGCTGCCGAATGTTAAACTGTTGAATGTGGATGCCGGAAATTTGACGGAATACTTTGCTGAAGGCGAAGTAGGAAGAGTGTACCTTAACTTCTCAGACCCGTGGCCGAAGAACCGTCACGAAAAGCGCCGCCTGACATTCAAAAGCTTCCTCAAGCTTTATGAAGATATCTTGATCAAACGCGGAGAAATCCATTTTAAAACCGACAACCAAGGTTTGTTCGAGTATTCCCTGCAAAGCTTTTCATGGTACGGCCTGCACTTGAAGTTCCTGAGCCTGGATCTACACAACAGCGAATTCGAAGGTAATATCAGGACCGAATACGAAGAAAAATTTTCAGCGAAGGGTCAGCGGATCTACCGTGTGGAAGCGCAGTTTCAGAATGGATAGTGATTGGAAAGCATCCCGATAAGTTTTTTGGGATGCTTTTTTTGTTGGGTAGTGAGGAAAGGGTTATTAAAAATATTGGATTTTTGAAAAAAGTGGATGGTTTTTGAAAATATAACACTTTGCATTCATGTTTAGTAAGGGGGAATGGTCAGTTTCATGCTTAAATGCCTCCCTCCTTCGATCATTCAACAATAATTGAGCCTGTTTCCAATTAATTGATCTACTTTTTAAATAATCGTGCCGCATTCATAATAATTGCGCCAGAATACTATTAATTGAGCCACTTGTCGAATTTTCTTTGGATTTTGACCGGTGACCGGCAACTTGATTTAGTAATAAACCCCGGGTTATCACTGCCTCGATACATCGTTAACAAATCTACTCTCAGCAGCACCTCATGCTTATTTATATAAGTTGTCTCGAAATTCTGATAAAATTAAAATGTACGAACAAAGGAGGAATCAAGGAGAATGGAATCATTGAAAGTAGGAGAGTTAACGATCCATTGGCTGAATGGGGGCGTCACCCACATGGATGGGGGAGCAATGTTCGGAGTGGTTCCGAAACCTCTTTGGTCAAAAAAATACGCAGTCAATGAACTGAATCAGATTGAATTGAGAACTGATCCCCTCTTTTTTCAGTATCAAGGGAAAAATGTCTTAATCGAATCCGGTATGGGAAAAGGCAAATTAAATGAAAAACAGAAACGAAATTACGGTGTTCACGAAGAATCCACCATAGAAGCTTCTCTGGAGAAGCTCGGGATGACCACATCAGATATCGATATTATCCTGATGACTCATATGCATTTCGATCATGCGTGCGGCTTGACCCAATATAAAGGTGAAAAGCTCGTACCGGTATTCCCGAATGCATCGATCTACACGTCAAAAATTGAATGGGACGAAATGAGAGAACCGAATATCCGCTCCCGGAATACATACTGGAAAGAGAATTGGGAAAGCATCGGTCATCAGGTCCAGACGTTTGACGAGGAATTGGAAGTGCTCCCCGGACTTCGGATGATTCATACAGGCGGTCACAGCGATGGGCACTCGATCATTGTTCTTGAGCATGAAGGCGAAACGTTCATTCATATGGCGGACATCATGCCGACCCATGCTCATAAAAACCCGCTCTGGGTTCTTGCTTATGACGATTATCCGATGACGTCCATCCAGGCGAAAGATAAGTGGATCAATCAGGCGATAGAAAATGAATATTGGTTCCTGTTCTATCACGATGCCGTCTACAGAGCCTTGAAGTGGAACAAGCAAGGGGAAATCATTGAAGAGGTGCCTAGAAGGGTGCCTTCAGAAGGTAAGCACCTGTAACCTGAATGAAAAAAAGCTGGTACAAAACTAAAATACTATATTCTAAAGACGAATAATATCAGGTTAAAACTTTATTTGTAGCTGTTTACACCGCTTTTGATTTCCGTGCAAGACTCCGCTTTCCGCGGGCGGCCGGTGAGCCTCCTCGTCGCGAT
>NZ_JBAJHU010000013.1:0-78014 GCF_036867415.1 Mangrovibacillus sp. Mu-81 | reverse complement strand
TCACTCTTTCTCACATCTTACCCATGGATGTGAGAATTTCTTATATCTTAACGGGGCCTTAGCTCAGCTGGGAGAGCGCCTGCTTTGCACGCAGGAGGTCAGCGGTTCGATCCCGCTAGGCTCCACCATACATACGACATGAAGAACCTCAATTCTTATTAAGAGTTGAGGTTTTTTTATTGTGATGTGTGGTGAGGCAGCTTAATAAATGGACTATTGGAGTGTTACCTTTTTTTGTGAAATTCAAATTGAGCTGCCAATCGGGTCAGAAATTGGTGGGTTTGAACTATTATTGTTCAGTTATGAGAGTTTATGGCCATAAATTTGTGATTGACTGTTATTTTTAACAGAAATATAGAGGAGAACAAGTTTTAGAATAAAGGGTGTAGGTAAGAATTGCGCCGGTTTATCATTAATTGAGCCACTTTGGGGATAATTGCTCTTCATTTTCATTAATTGCGCACCTTTCATCGATAATTGAGCAACTTGTCGAAAAATCTCTACTTGTTACCTGTACCGCAAGCAGTTTGTCATATGCCTAACCCCATACCGCACCGTGAACTGTCCCCCCTGCAACTACCCGTCTATTGTAAACAGCCTCCCAACACTCGCTCATAATATTACACCCAACCCCTCCCCAACCCATCTCCAACCGCATATATATACACAATCCTGTCCAGTTGAGTCATCGCTCACTTAAAGGCTACAATAGAGGGAGAGTAAGACAATTGGGATAGGAGGAATTATCATGAACAAAAACATTTCAATTATCGGGGTACCAATGGATTTAGGACAGATGAGACGCGGGGTCGATATGGGACCAAGTGCGATCCGTTATGCAGGGGTGGTTGAGCGTCTGGAAAACATTGGTTATGAAATTAATGACCTTGGAGATATAGAAATCGGACAGGCGGAACGTGTACATAATAATCCGGATACAAATTTGAGAAATTTGAAAGCGGTTGCTGAAGCCAGCGGGAAGCTCGCATCTACTGTGGATGAAGTGATTACAAGCGGTGATTTCCCACTGATTTTTGGGGGCGATCATAGTATTGCCATCGGTACATTGGCCGGTGTTTCCAAACAATACGAAAATCTTGGGGTCATCTGGTATGATGCACATGGGGATTTGAATACGGGTGAGACATCGCCATCTGGAAACATCCATGGTATGCCGCTTGCGGTCAGCCTGGGTATCGGTCATGAGACCCTGACAAGCATCGGAGGCAATACACCGAAAATCAAACCTGAGAATATCGTGATCATCGGTGCCCGTTCATTGGATGAAGGGGAAAGAGAGCTGATTAAAGAAAAAGGCATCAAGGTCTACACCATGCATGAGATCGACCGCATGGGTATGGCAAAGGTGATGGAAGAATCAATTGGATACTTGAAGGATAAAACGGATGGTGTTCATCTGTCCCTTGATCTTGACGGTTTGGATCCAAGCGATGCTCCTGGAGTCGGTACTCCGGTCCTCGGTGGAATCAGCTACCGTGAAAGTCATCTGGCGATGGAAATGCTTGAGGAAGCAAAAATCATTACTTCTGCGGAATTTGTAGAGGTCAATCCGATCCTGGATGAAAAGAATAAAACGGCAACCGTAGCCGTTGCCCTTATGGGATCCCTTTTCGGGGAAAAATTACTGTAACAGGCGAACGACCTGTTGCCGGTGTAGATGATATACAGAAACCCCGGCGAGGAATAAGTATTCTAAATTGGAATGAACTTAAATAAGCAAATAAGGCTGAAAACCCATACAGGTTTTCAGCCTTTTTCTATCTTCTTTCAATTTTGTTTGACTACTTGGTATTGATTTAAGAGATTGTCCAATCTCGTGCTCAAATGTACGACTTTCTCGTCTGCGTATGATGACTCTTTTGCAAGCTCTACCATTTGACGCCGGCAGTCTTCAATTTGAAACAGCAATTCGTTTCGAACCCTTCCACTCATGGTGAATCCCCCTGTACTAATAAATATTAGTCCTTTTATACCCCTTTTCAATAATTTGTAAACATTTTTATCCGAAAATTTGTTAGGATAATATTATGAAAAAAACTGCTTTTTAAAATTGTTGTTATCATCTATTGTTTAAGAGTGTTGAATAGAGTGCCTGAACGTGATCTTTTTCTTGTGGGAGATAACAAAATTTGTGAAAAGAGCTTTGAAAAAAATGAAACCTTTCCAGAGGATGAAACGTATATAAATATAGCCGCATAGAGCGGGGGTATAGCAGAAATGGAAGCATTAGTGAAAAAGCGGATAAAACAAGTGTTAAAAGGCGATCAAAGTGCCTTTGCCGAATTGGTCGAGTTGTATAAGGATAAAGTGTTTCAGATATGTTATCGGATGCTCGGGAATCGGCATGAAGCAGAAGATATCTCGCAGGAAGCCTTCATCAGGGCTTATGTGAACATCGAAACCTTCAATCAGAAGAGAAAGTTCTCGACATGGCTGTTCCGAATCGCTACCAATCTTTGTATCGACCGGATCCGAAAGAAGAAACCTGATTATTATCTGGATGCCGAGGTGGCTGGTACAGATGGATTGACGATGTATTCACAGGTAGCAGCCGATGTGAAGATGCCTGAAGATGAAGTGGAGAATATGGAGCTTCAGGAAACGATACAGAAGGAGATATCCAAGCTGCCGGAGAAATACCGATCGGTCATCGTGTTAAAATATATCGAGGAACTGCCGCTTCAGGAGATCAGTGAAATACTTGATATGCCTTTGGGTACTGTCAAAACAAGGGTACATAGAGGGCGGGAAGCTCTTCGTAAACAATTAAAATCTTTATAGAAAGGGTGAGTAGAAGTGAAAACTTGTCCTGAAGAAATGATCGACTATATGCACGACTATTTAGACGGAGACATCATTAGTGACAGTGAACAGAAATTAAAGAGTCACCTGCAGCAATGTGAAGATTGCCAGCATCACTTTCATGAGTTGAAGAAAGCGATCGCGTTTGTCCAGAGCACTTCACACATCAGCGCGCCGGATGATTTTACAAATAGGATCATGGACAGATTACCGAAGGAAAAGAAGAAGGTGGGTATGCAGAGATGGCTCCGCCACCATCCGCTGCTGACGGCTGCAGCTCTATTCATATTTTTTATGACTGGAAGCGTGTTTGCCAACTGGAATGACCATCAGGATTTTTCTTTTACCAAGAATGAAAGCCTGGTAGTGGAGGATCACACGGTCGTGGTTCCTGAAGGGAAAGTGGTGAAGGGAGATCTGACGGTCCGAAATGGCGATGTGAAGATAGAAGGAAAGGTCACAGGGGACGTCACTGTGATCAATGGGAATCAATATCTTGCTTCTGCAGGGACGGTGACCGGGGAAATCAAAGAAATCGATGCGGCGTTTGAATGGCTTTGGTACCAGATCAAAAGCGGTGCTGAAGATTTGGTTGAATGGGGAAATTCGCAACTTGATGAAAAGTAGGATATGATAAAAGGGATGAAACGAAACATGTTCGTCCCTGAAGACTGACATGTTTCATGTCAGTTTTTTTGCGGAATACTTTAAATGAGGAATACTTAGTTTATTGGAAATTATTTATATAGAGAGCCATGGGGTTCTTTCCTGTAACAGTGAGACAATGTGCTATAATAGACAGGTTACGAAAAAAGAAGCCACATGGCGGCTTACGCTTTCGATTAAGCTATTGGAGGATGTAATATGCCGTTTATCGATTTATTCTCAGAATACTCTGCCCTGGATTATGTCTCGGATATTGTAGACATTCTTGTGGTATGGTTCGTTATTTATAAATTAATCATGCTTATAAAAGGCACCAAGGCAGTTCAATTATTAAAAGGGATCTTTGTCATCATCATTGTAAGAGGACTGAGCAGTATCTTCGGATTGGATACGCTCGGATGGATGATGGAGCAGGCTCTCACTTGGGGGTTCCTCGCGATCATCATCATTTTCCAGCCTGAACTTCGCCGGGCCCTCGAGCAGCTGGGAAGGGGACATTTATTCTCAAGAACCGGCATGCAGGAGGAAGAGGAACAGGAGCAAATGATCGAGTCGATGACGAAGGCGGTCAGTTATATGGCGAAACGCCGGATTGGTGCTCTCCTTTCGATTGAAAGAGAGACAGGGATGAGTGACTACATAGAAACGGGTATCGCGATTGATGCCAAGATCACATCTCAATTGCTCATCAATATTTTCATCCCGAATACTCCGCTTCATGATGGAGCGGTGATCATCCAGAAACGGCAAATTGCTGCAGCTGCCTGTTATCTGCCTCTTTCTGAAAGTCCATTTATTTCGAAAGAGCTTGGAACAAGACATAGAGCTGCCCTTGGGGTAAGTGAAGTCACGGACAGTATCACGGTTGTTGTGTCGGAAGAAACGGGAGCAATCTCCATCACGAAGAACGGGGAGCTGCATCGCGACCTGTCTTTAGAGCGATTCAAGGAAATCCTTACGGTGGAGCTTATAGGCGATAAGACAAGTGCTTCCTCATCAAAATGGAGCTGGAGGGGGAAGAAAGAAAATGGATAAATTCATGGAATCCAAATGGTTCATGCGAGTGGTTGGATTACTTCTGGCATTCATCCTTTATTTATCAGTGAATTTTGATAATATCCAGAAGACAGCCACCAATAATGGTAATTCCCAAACGTCCTTTGACACCATCCAGAATGTCCCGCTCGAAGTGTTTTATGATTCCGAGAATCTAGTCGTCACAGGACTTCCGGAAACGGTGAATGTGACGGTGGATGGTCCCAAGTCCATCGTTCAGCAGGCAAAGATCATCAGGGATTTTCAAGTGTATGCAGACCTTAATGATATAGGGATCGGGGAGCATCGCATCCCGATTGAAATCGATAATATTTCGGATAAATTGACAGTGAAGATGAATCCGGAGTTCGTGAATGTGACCGTACAGGAGAAAGTCACGGAAGAATTCACGGTTGAACCCGAATTCAATAGCGGGCTTTTATCCAATGGATTCGAAGCGGAAGGGTTGTCCGTTGATCCGAAGACGGTCAAGGTCACAGGGGCCAAGGACCAGATTGAACAGATTGCATATGTGAAAGCAACCCTGGATATCGAGGGCGAAATAAGTGAAAATGTCACGAGGGAAGCAACAGTTCAGGTGTTGGATCGCGACTACAACAAGCTTAACGTCCAAGTCGAGCCTGAAAATGTCGATGTCACCGTCTCGGTGGTGAACCCCAGCAAGGAAGTCCCGGTAACTGTTAAACAAAAAGGTTCATTGCCGGAAGGGACGACACTCGAGTCGATATCTGTTGAGCCTGAGACGGTCAACGTATTCGGCAGACAAGAAGTTCTGGACACGATCGAAGAACTTGCAGCAGAAGTCGATTTGAGTAAAATCACGAAAGATACGACCGTCACAGTGCCGTTGTCGCTGAAAGATGGTTTGAACAAAGTGGCTCCCGAGAAAGTGAAGGTCAAATTAGACGTAAGTACGACAACCGAGAGAGAGATATCAGGATTGGAATTGAAGCCGGAGGGCTTGGATGAAGAGTACGAAGTTTCCATTATCACGCCAAAAGACGGAGCGGTCGATGCGACGCTAAAAGGTGAAAATGGGGCAATTGATGCAATAACCAAGGATGATTTCAACTTAGCCCTCGATCTGACAGGTCTGGAACCGGGTGAGCATGAGGTCGAGATCAATGCCGAAGGTCCGGAAAATGTTGACTGGACGCTATCTGAACAGACAGTGAAAATACAGATAAAAGAAAAGAACACATCAGCATAAGAGCTGTGAAAAGGAGAGATTTAGAATGGGTAAGTATTTTGGAACAGATGGTGTAAGAGGTGTAGCAAATACTGAATTAACACCGGAGTTGGCATTTAAGCTTGGCCGTTTCGGCGGTTATGTCCTGACAAAGGATGCAACGCGTCCTAAAATCCTGATCGGAAGGGATACCCGTATTTCAGGTCATATGCTTGAAGGGGCATTGGTTGCCGGCTTGCTCTCCATTGGAGCGGAAGTGATGCGTCTTGGTGTCATTTCGACTCCGGGAGTCTCTTATTTGACAAAAGCGCTTGGTGCCCAGGCGGGTGTCATGATCTCTGCTTCTCACAACCCTGTCGGAGATAACGGAATCAAATTCTTCGGACCGGACGGGTTCAAATTATCAGACGATCAGGAGCATGAGATTGAAGAGCTGCTGGATCGAACGGAGGACAGCCTGCCCCGTCCTATCGGTGCTGATTTGGGACAAGTAAGTGATTATTTCGAAGGTGGACAGAAGTACCTTCAATACTTAAAACAGACTGTAGACGAAGATTTCGATGGTTTACATATTGCATTGGACTGCGCACATGGTGCCACTTCCGCACTTGCGACCCACTTATTTGCCGATTTGGATGCGGATATTTCCACGATGGGAGCATCTCCGGATGGGTTGAATATCAATGAAGGAGTCGGCTCCACCCATCCAGAAACACTTGCTGAAATGGTGAAGGAAAAAGATGCGGATGTAGGACTTGCCTTTGATGGAGACGGAGACCGCATCATCGCTGTTGACGAACACGGAAATATTGTAGACGGCGATCAGATCATGTACATTTGCGGTAAGTACTTGAAATCGGAAGGCAGACTGAAACAATCTACCGTTGTATCGACGGTGATGAGTAATCTCGGTTTCCATAAAGGACTTGAAGAGCATGGGATTCAAAGCATCCAGACTGCAGTCGGCGACCGCTATGTAGTGGAAGAAATGAAAACAAACGGCTACAACCTGGGCGGCGAACAATCAGGTCATATCATTTTCCTTGATTACAACACGACGGGAGATGGACTGTTAACAGGTATCCAGCTTGTGAACATCATGAAAATGACAGGCAAATCCCTTTCCGAGTTAGCGGGAGAAATGAAGAAGTTCCCCCAGAAGCTTGTGAACGTCCGTGTAACAGACAAGCACCATGTGACCGATAATGAAAAGGTGAAAACCGTAATCGGTAAAGTGGAAGAGGAAATGAACGGAAATGGACGCATTCTTGTTCGTCCATCCGGTACGGAACCTCTTGTCCGTGTCATGGCCGAAGCTCCTACTGAAGAATTATGTGCAAAATACGTAGATGAAATTGCGGAAGTCGTGAAAGAACAAATGGGATTAAACGAATAACTATTCTTATGCATGAGGGGTACCACAATGACCCCTTATGCATATTTAATAGTGTGAGTTTATTTTATTTACGCGTTTATGGATTATTTCGGGAAGATAACAATGTGGTAACAACTGCATCCGGTGTTCAGATTTTTATTGACGCAGGAGTTCCTGCTGGTGTATGATGATTTTGTTTTTGATTTTCAAAAAATCTGGAAACAACGCATTTCGATTCAAGAATGGAAAGGTGGATCGTTCATAAATCAATTTTTCTAAAGCGCCAGGACTAGACATGACCGCTATGTTTAGTTGACGAGGTGGAGGTTCGATCGATGGTTCGGCGGATGCCTCCCGGTTCTGAATGTCACGGAGCCGTAAGATTCTTCTTTAAAACATTGAGGCAACTTGATGGACAAAGGGAAGATGAAGAGAGACATACTAAATCTAATGACAATTGAGATAAGGGGGCAGGACGTCCCCTGAAGATATCTTGCCCCCTTTTCCATCAGGGAGGATATTTAATTATGTGTGGTATCGTAGGATATATAGGAAATTCGGATACAAAGGAAATTTTATTAAAAGGTCTGGAGAAGCTTGAGTACCGCGGTTATGATTCTGCAGGAATCGCCGTTCAGAATGCGGATGGCATCCATGTGTTCAAAGAAAAAGGACGTATTGCGGATCTTCGCGGAATCGTGGATGAGAACGTGGCAAGCAACACTGGTATCGGGCACACCCGCTGGGCGACTCACGGAGTACCAAGCCAGGTGAATGCACACCCTCATCAAAGCACGTCCGGCCGTTTTACAATTGTTCATAACGGAGTAATCGAAAACTACTCCCAGCTAAAGCGTCAATATCTTACTGATGTTGAGTTTAAAAGTGAAACGGACACGGAAGTAATCGTTCAGTTGATCCAAAAGCTTGTTGACGAAGGAAATGCTGTAGAAGAAGCATTCCGTCAAA
Source organism: Mangrovibacillus sp. Mu-81 (assembly GCF_036867415.1). Classification (NCBI taxonomy): domain Bacteria; kingdom Bacillati; phylum Bacillota; class Bacilli; order Caryophanales; family Bacillaceae; genus Mangrovibacillus; species Mangrovibacillus sp. Mu-81. Next base: position 69,936 of record NZ_JBAJHU010000013.1, on the reverse strand, counting down.
CATTAATGCTGCTTAAAGGATCTTATGCCATCGCCCTGTTAGATGCTGAAAATGACGAGACAATCTTTGTTGGGAAAAACAAGAGTCCGTTACTTGTAGGTCTTGGTGATGACTTCAACGTCGTGGCAAGTGATGCAATGGCCATGATCCAAGTGACGGATCAATTCGTTGAACTGATGGATAAAGAAATGGTCATCGTAACAAAAGAGAAGGTTGAAATCCAAAACCTGATCGGAGAAGTAATGGAACGTGCTCCTTACACTGCTGAAATTGATGCCAGTGATATTGAAAAAGGAACATATCCACATTACATGCTGAAAGAAATCGATGAGCAGCCATTAGTGATGCGTAAGATCATTCAAGCTTACCAAAATGAAAACAACGAGCTTCACATCGATGAGCCGATTGTCGGAGCAATGAAAGAAGCAGACCGTATCTACATCATTGCTGCCGGAACAAGCTACCATGCAGGACTTGTTGGTAAGCAATTCATCGAGAAGAATGCTGGAATTCCTGTAGAAGTCCATGTTGCGAGTGAATTCAACTATAACATGCCGCTTCTGTCTGAGAAGCCATTATTCATCTTCATTTCTCAAAGCGGTGAAACAGCTGACAGCCGTGCCGTTCTTGTTCAAATCAAAGAGATGGGCCACAAAGCATTAACGGTGACAAACGTGGCAGGATCCACTCTTTCCCGTGAAGCAGATTACACGCTTCTTCTTCATGCAGGACCTGAAATCGCAGTAGCTTCAACGAAAGCATATACAGCTCAACTGGCTGTATTGGCGATTCTGGCTCATGTTACGGGTCAATCTTGCGGAACGGTTCAGGACTTCGATCTGATCCAGGAGCTTGGAATTGTAGCAACAGCTATGGAAGCGCTATGTGATACGAAGGAAGAGTTCGAGGAAATCGCCCGCGAATATCTGTCAACAACGCGCAACTGCTTCTTCATTGGACGTTCACTCGACTTTTATGTAGGACTTGAAGGTTCACTTAAGCTGAAAGAAATCTCTTACATCCAAGCTGAAGGATTTGCAGGAGGAGAGCTCAAGCACGGTACAATCGCTCTGATCGAAGAAGGAACACCTGTTGTCGCTCTTGCAACCCAGGAAGCTGTAAACCTGAGCATTCGTGGTAATGTGAAAGAGGTAGTGGCTCGCGGAGCAAACCCTTGCATCATCTCCATGAAAGGCTTGGAAGACGAAGAAGACCGCTTCGTCATCCCGGAGGTTAACCCAATGTTAACACCTCTTATCTCTGTCATTCCGTTACAATTAATTTCTTACTATGCTGCTCTGCACCGCGACTGTGATGTAGATAAGCCGCGTAACTTGGCAAAATCAGTTACGGTTGAGTAAGGATATAGATAAAAGCATTGTGAAATGTACTTGAAAAAATAACACGAGTGAAAATCGGGATCCTATTCCAATTTTCACTCGTGTTTTTTGTTGGATGATTATAAACGCGGATAAGGTAATCTTGTTGCCTGATAAGCAACAGGTTTTTTTCTTAACAGAAACTTGCTATAAGCCCTTATAACAGCAATCTATGAAATACATTGACGGCGTATACTACAAACTTCACTTGAAGTTGAAGTATCCATTACATAACTAAAATTGAGATATTGAACATTGTTCTTATTGCTGCCCATGTAACTCCTTGTATGAAATTCGTAAATGCTGAACAAGGTAACACTAAGACGTTTGGGAGAGGTGAGTACTATAGAACAGACATGGCTTTCTTTAATTCCTTTCATTATCGTGATTGGGTTTTCGATCTGGTTAAAACAAATACTTCCAGGACTCGTGCTGGGGCTGCTTGTTGGAGCATTTCTAGTGGATTTCAGCTTGCTTGATGGATCAAAAGAAACGGTCAACTATATCGTAACGACACTATCAGAGCCGGGAAATATAAATATCATCGCTTTTCTATACTTGTTTGGCGGACTGATAGGTATGATGCAAATATCCGGAGGGGTCAAAGGTTTTTCGGAGTGGGCAGGCGACAAAATAAGCTCTGAACGCGGGCTCCTGTCAGTAATCTGGCTTACACTTCCTTTTACATTTATGATGCCGATGTTCCGAATCATGATGATTGGTCCGGTTGTAAAGATATTGCTGAAAAAGGTCAACATATCAAGCTGGAAAGTCGGCTTTACGATGGACGTTTCGACAGGTTCAGTGATTGTTCTGTTACCAGCAGCAACCGCATTTGTCGGATTCATGGTTTCACTAATCGAAGGTGGGATTCAAAAACACAACCTGGAGGCAGATGCCTATCAAATATTTCTGTCCAGTATTCCTTTTAACTTCTTTGCAATTGTTATGTTGATTTTTGGATTGGTTTGGACATTCTGGTCAAAACCTAAAAAGAAGGACGTAAATAAAAACAAAGGTGAGGAGAAGTTTCACCGAATAGGAATTAAAAAAGAATTGTCCATGGTGAAAGCACAACCGTGGAACTTAATCGTCCCTCTGTTTTTACTGCTTGGACTGACATTATTCCTGTTGTGGCAGGATGGTATGGAAAAAGGAGCCACGGGGATATTTAATGCACTTGCGCAAGCGGATGCTACTTTTGTCATTCTTCTTGCTGTATTTGTTACCCTGATTCTCACTTTCATTTTCTATATGCTTAGGAAGCAAAAACTTGGTGAGACAATGTATCATTTTTATGATGGTGGAAATCAACTGATGGAACCGATCATTCTTCTTGTACTTGTATGGTCATTATCCCTTGTGGCAGAAGATCTTGGATTTTCCCGATTTATCGAGGCAACCCTTGGTTCCTTCCTTCCAGGTTTCACCATTCCAGCCATTGTCTTTTTAGTCAGTTCAGTTGTCAGTTATTTCATTGGTTCTTCTTTTGGAACATGGGGGATTTTCATGCCGCTTGGAATAGCAATGGCGACTTCAACTGGCGCATCGCTTCCTATGACAGTCGGTGCTGTGTTTGCCAGCGGTTCATTCGGTGCGATGACATCCCCGCTTGGTGACACAACGATTACAACTGCATCCATTCTGGATGTCCCCCTTGTTGAATATGCCCGCTATAAATTAAAAATCGTCTCAATTGGGGTTGGCATCACGGCAGCGCTTTACCTTGCAGCCGGATACTTTCTTGGTTGATTGCATGTCGTGTCGGTTCCGAATTTTTTTCAACGGATGTGATTGCCGGGGGATTTATATGAGTTAGTTTAATCCTGACAACAACCCCCGTGACAAAATAGCACTTTCTTTAAATTGATAACGGTTTGTAACCGCTTTATCATGAAGGTATAACAAAATGAATTACCTTATGAAGAAAGGAGTTATGACAACATGTCAAATCAAAATAAATCTGACTTTCGTGTGAAAGTGCAGCGTTTCGGCAGTTACCTGAGCGGTATGATCATGCCGAATATCGGGGCGTTCATCGCATGGGGGATCATTACAGCATTATTTATTCCTACAGGATGGTGGCCAAATGAGGACCTCGCTCAGCTGGTAGGTCCGATGATCACGTACTTGCTGCCATTATTGATCGGGTACACAGGCGGTAAGATTGTATATGAAGGACGAGGCGGAGTGGTCGGTGCCACTGCGACGATCGGTGTGATTGTCGGTTCCGACATCCCGATGTTCCTTGGAGCCATGATTATGGGGCCGCTTGGGGGATACTTAATCAAGAAAATTGACGAGGTCATCCAGCCAAGAGTGAAGCAAGGTTTTGAAATGCTCGTGAATAACTTCTCTGCAGGTATTTTAGCAGGTATTTTAACGATCTTGGCTTTTAAAGCAATCGGACCTGTAGTGGAAGGGCTGAACAAAGTATTGGCATCCGGTGTTGAAGCGATTGTAGACGCGGGATTATTGCCCCTGGCAAGTATTTTTATCGAGCCTGCCAAAGTGTTGTTCCTAAACAATGCGATCAATCACGGAATCTTAAGTCCGCTTGGTGCTGAGCAAGCAGCAGAGACGGGTAAATCGATTCTATTTCTACTGGAATCAAACCCTGGACCTGGTTTAGGGATCCTGCTGGCGTTTATGTTCTTCGGAAAAGGAACAGCGAAACAAACGTCACCGGGTGCGGCTATCATTCACTTCTTTGGCGGGATTCACGAAATTTACTTCCCGTATATCCTGATGAAGCCTGCTCTCATTCTGGCGGCGATCGCAGGCGGAATCAGCGGCGTATTTACATTCAGTCTTCTAAATGTAGGTCTGGTGGCACCGCCGTCCCCAGGTAGCATCATCGCACTTATGGGAATGACACCTAAGGGAGGAAATCACCTGGGAGTCATCCTCGGGGTACTAATCGCAACGGCTGTTTCGTTCGCCATTGCCTCTATCATCTTGAAAGCAAGCAAAGACAAAGGTGAGGATATAACAGAAGCGGCAGACAAAATGCAGGAAATGAAAGGGAAGAAGAGTTCAGTTGCGGATTCTTTCGGAGCTCAGAAAGCGGCAGAAGAAACTCCGGCTCCAACTTCTGAAGCAGGTTTCGACCCTAAAAATGTAAAGAAAATCATCTTTGCTTGTGATGCAGGAATGGGTTCTAGCGCCATGGGTGCATCCATCATGAAAAACAAAGTCAAGAAAGCTGAAATTGAAGGCATCGAAGTAACAAACACATCGATCAGCAACATCCCAAGCGATGCAGATGTCGTCATTACTCACAAAGACCTGACACCGCGTGCAAAAGAAAAACTGCCGGGTGCCCACCACATCTCAGTCGATAACTTCCTGAACAGCCCTAAATACGATCAGCTGGTGGAAGACATCAAATCATAAATCAACGAAAAGAGCCTGGTGCAAAAAGTGCCAGGCTCTTATTTTCGACTACATCAATTAAAAGATGGCAACAATGAGATTGACGAAATCACAATAATGTTTTATTGAGATAAGGGAAAACTCCCTTTATGATTAATAATAAGAGGAACTCAATTTTAATAATGGCAACAAGTAATCCCATTTGCCCATTTCCTCATTTGGTGGTGAAATCATGTATATATCCGCTAGAGAACGAAGAATACTGGAAGTTTTACTGGTAAAAGAAAAAACGACCACGGTCCACGACCTGGCATCAGAATTGGAAGTCAGCCCGAGGACCGTACACAGGGACTTAAAGGGAATAGAAGATATCCTGAAAGAATACGGACTGCAGCTTAATAAAAAATCGGGTGTAGGAATCGAGATAATAGGGGAAGAGAGAAGTAAAAGCAAACTGCAGGCTTTCCTCTTTAACGTATCTCACAGTGAATACACTCCGGACGAAAGACAAACGCTGATCCTGTCGGTTTTACTGGACGCAGCAGAGCCTGTTAAGCTGCTGTCGCTGGCGAATGATCTTAATGTCACGATTGCCACAATCAGCAATGACCTTAACAAAGTGGAAGAACGGTTAACTCCGTTTGGACTGATGTTAATAAGGAAAAGGGGTTATGGCGTCGAACTTCAAGGAGAAGAGTCGTCGAAACGGAAAGTCATGAGCAGCCTGATCCTGAATAACCTTGATGAATTCGAATTCATTTCTATCATCAAGGAGAATATCCAGAGGAAATCTACTGCTGATATGAGGACCGTTACAGACAGGCTGCTGGGGCTAGTCGATAAGAATAAACTTCTCGTGATTGAAAGAAAGATAGAAGAGATGAAAGACAAACTGCCCTACACGATTGCTGACAGTGCGTATATAGGTCTGGTCGTTCATCTTGCCTTAGCCATCGAGAGGATTCAGCAGGGCGAAGAGATCAACTTTGATCAGCAATATCTGGAATCGATCGAGAACTCGTGGGAATTCAAAGTAGCTGCCGACATCGTGCACGGACTTGAGGAAGCATTCGGGCTGTCCATCTCTTACGGCGAAATCGGCTATATCACGATGCATCTGATGGGAGCGAAACTCAGAACCAATCAGGATCATCTGCTGGAAGACGCAAGCCTTCAAGTCGGGATTAAAGCACAGGAACTCATTCAATTCGTAGGAAAAGCACTCAGCATTGATTTAACGAGGAATGTGGACCTTTTTCAAGGACTCGTTGCCCATTTGAGACCGGCGCTTTATCGGATGAAACAGAACATGCGCATCGATAACCCGCTGCTGACGCGGATTGAAGACGATTACCGGGAGCTATTCGGTATTATCAAAGCAGGGGCGAATAGAACGTTCCCTGAGCTTAGAATCCCTAAGGAAGAAATCGGCTACCTCGTCATGCACTTTGCTTCCGCGCTGTTGAACAGGGAAGAAGGTACGAAGCAAAAAGCATTGATCGTTTGTTCAAGCGGAATAGGGACTTCCAAGATGCTGTCGACCAAGCTTCATCAGGAACTGCCGGGATTGGAGACGGAGAATGCATCACTGTTTGATTTGGATGGACTGGATCAGGAGGATTACGATCTCATCATATCCACCATTCCTTTGAAAAACTTCACAGGTGAATACATTCTGGTGAGCCCTTTCCTGACCCATGAAGAAATCGACAGGATCAAGGAAAAGACGAACTCAAAGAACGAGGCGGTAAGAAAGAAGAACCCTTTGTCGAAATCACAGACCAGTCAACGGAGCGGCGGGATGGGTTTTATAAACGAAATGAAGTCAGTAAGAAACTGCTCTTCTGCCATCTTTGAGCTATTAACCGGTTTTGTGATCACAGAGCAGAGAGAAGCATCGTCGATTGAACAAGTTCTGACACGTGCATGTACAGAATTAGAGGGAAAAGGGATGGTAAGGGATGCTGCATCTGTCATCTCTCACTTAATGAAACGGGAGAAGTCAGGCGGTCTCGGCATCCCTCATACGTCAATGGCCCTTTACCATACGAGAAGCGATGCCATTTTAACCCCTTCATTTACAATGATTCGTTTACGCGAGAGCATAATGGTGGATGGAATGGATGGAGAGGAAATGAAGATCGACACGATCCTGCTCATGCTTTCAGCTGAGACGGCGGAAGAAGAAACACTTGAAGTACTGAGCCATATCAGTACACTCGTCATTCGGGATGAAGAGTCAATGAAACGATTCGAAGAAGGCAGTCAGGAGACAGTTCTTGATTATTTAACGAAGGAACTGGAAGAGTTCTTTCACAAAAAATACAACCAATAGGAGTGTTGACAACATGTCTACGATACTAACGAAAGAAAACATCCAATTAAATGTACAACTTGCCAATAAAGAAGAAGCGATCCGTAAAACAGGTGAAATCCTGGTGGAGAAAGGCTACGTGGCAGCTGATTATATTGAGAAAATGCTTGAAAGAGAAGAACTCACTTCCACTTATATGGGGAATTTCGTTGCAATCCCGCACGGTACGGAGGATGCCAAGGAATTGGTGAAAGAATCAGGTCTTTCAATCATTCAGGTACCGGCAGGAGTGGACTTCGGTGATGGTAACATGGTCAAAGTATTGATCGGCATTGCAGGAAAGAACAATGAACATCTCGATATTCTCTCTCAAATTGCGATCGTTTGTTCCGAGGAAGAAAACATTGAAAAAATCGTGGAAGCGAAAGATGCACAAACCATCCTTGATCTATTCGAAGAGGTGAACTGATCATGTTAGCAGTCCATTTCGGAGCAGGTAACATTGGCAGAGGATTCATAGGCGGACTTCTGCATGACGAAGGATACGAGGTTTGCTTTGTCGATGTAAATACGGAGATCGTGAATCTGTTAAATGAGAAAAAAGAATACAAGATTGTACTGGCAAATCAGGAGAAGGATGAACAACTCATTACAGGTGTATCCGCTTTGAATAGTATGGAGGACCCTGAGAAAGTCATTGAAATGATTGCCGGTGCTGATTTAGTCACTACAGCGGTTGGACCAAACATCCTTGGTATCATTGCCGGCCTTGTTTACGAAGGCTTGAAGAAGAGAAGTGAGGCAGGAGATGCCCCGCTCAACATCATAGCCTGTGAAAACATGATCGGCGGCAGTGCATTCTTAAAGGAAAAAGTCTACGAGAAAGCAGCCGCGGAAGAGAAAGCCAAATTCGATAAGCAATTTGCATTCCCGAATGCAGCGGTGGACCGGATTGTGCCTAATCAAACGAATGATGATCCGTTAATGGTCGTAGTGGAACCTTTCTATGAATGGGTCGTCGACGCTTCAGCCATGACAGGGGGAGTACCTGATATCGGCGGAGTAAAGTTTGTAGAGGACCTGGCACCTTATATCGAACGTAAATTATTTACGGTCAACACTGGTCACGCTTCTATTGCCTATTTGGGTAATGTCTACGGATTCCATGAAATCGACAAAGCAATCAAGAATGAAGAAATCAGCGAAGTCGTGTCAGGGGCACTTAAAGAAACAGGGGAGGTCATTGTTGAGAAGTACGGATTTGACCAGAAAGATCACCTGGATTACATCAACAAAATCCTGAGCCGTTTCGAAAATCCATTCATTATCGACGATGTGACAAGGGTAGGCCGTTCCCCAATAAGAAAACTTGGAAAGAACGACCGCTTATTGGGTCCGGCTTTAAGCTTCTACGAGTTATTTAAAGAAGTACCCAGTAACCTTACACAAGTAATTGCTGCGGCTCTGCTTTTTGATGTGAAAGAAGACGGAGAAGCGTTCGAATTGAACAATAAGATCGAAGCTTCGGGGGCTGCGAATACTCTAAGTGAGATTACAGGCCTGGATCCGAATCATCCGATTATTTTGCAGGTGGAGACGGTTTATAGAAAACTAGAAGGTATGAAGTGAAGTGAATCTGATGAAAGCAGCGGCTGATTGCCGCTGCTTTAAATTTTACCTGTATGTGCAGCCGGGATCCCCTCTTCACGAGAAACCCAACACAAATGCACATTCCTTTACCTCCACAATCAAAACCCGTATAATCGTAAAAATAGATAAACAACCTGTTTCTCTTAGTTGCACCAACAACGGAAGTAACCTGCTGCATCGACAGTTCAGGTTACTTTTTTCATGAGAAGGGTACGATATAAGAAATCGAGAGTAACGGTAAAGGTATGATGAGTGTATGAAGCATTTACATAGACAACATGTTTGGCTGGGGAGGTTTCTGGCGTCTGACCCCGGACGGAAGAGGTTTCAGCAGGCAGGGAAGGCAACGATCAGTTTGATTTCTGCTGTGTTTACCATGATTTTCCTACTGGAGTTATGGGAGTATCCGGCGATCACTCCGGCTATTGTTTCGGGGATGGTCGGTATGCTCGGGGTCATGGTCGTGATGGATGATACCGAGGGGAAAAAGAAGGTGACGACTCTATTGATCGGTGTGTCGGTTGCCTGTGGAATTACAGTGGGATCTTTATTGGCCCATTACAGCCTTCTTGTGAATGGACTGATGGTGCTGGTGATTTTCTCGGCATTTTATTTCTCACGGTTTGAGATCCGCTATTTTTCAATGGGAATGGCAGGTTTTATGGCCCTTTATATTTCGTTTATTCTGCAACTAAGTGCTGCTCACCTCACGTGGTTTTATATCGGCATCGCTGTTGGCGCATTATTTGCTTACGTTTATAATTATCTGCTCTTTAAGGGTTCTGTCCATGTGCTGCGGAGAAGTATGCGCTCGTTCCATATCCAGTCGAATGTGACGTTTACGATTTTGATGAAAATGATTGAAGATCCGAACAGCAGTCATAAAAGAAGGAAGCTTCTTTATAAAAATGTGAACCGCTTAAACGATTATGCTAGAATCGTTTCTTCCGAGATCAATCAGGAGGATTTGAAAAAGCTGTGGCCCGGTATTGAATCGTCCCAATTGAGACTCTATGTGTTCGATACTGAAATGCTTGTGCAGACGTTGACGGACTCACTTAAAAAGCTGAAAGATCTGGATACACTTGAATCTGTGGAAGTGAGACGTTTATTGGTGTGGGTCATCCGCTCGTTAAGGGATGCGGAAGTCCTGGCACATAATTACGATCCCCATTATTTAGAGGAGGCGGAAAAAGCAATTCAAGGTCTCCGCCTGCTTCTGACCGAGCTCCTGAATCAAGAGGAAAAACCTAAAGGAGTGTACCTCTTACGAAGAATAGAATCAATTGCTAACCATGTACTTGAAGCAGCCCTGACAATCCAGGAATCGCTTAAAGTGACAGGACGGGAAACCGTTGCAGTCGAAGCTGAGGCAGAAGGCAAAGCGGATGAGGAAGAAGAGGATACATCTCAAGATTCGTCCCTGAAGCCGCAGACAAGAAAAGGGATTCAAGCCCTGGTAGCCGGATCTTTGGCCATCATTGTGGGTGAATTGATTTCTCCGACACAGCCTTACTGGGTGTTGCTGACGACTTTCATCATCCAGATCGGCACTGAGTCTGTAGGGAGAACGTATATGAAAGGTTTTCAACGTTCGGTGGGTACAGTCATTGGTGCTGTTATCGGGTTTGCAGCTGCCAAGCTTGTTTCTGGCCAGTCCGAGCTTGAAGTCTTTCTGTTGTTTCTTGTATTATTCCTTGCCCTGTATTTGTTCACCGTCTCTTACACATTAATGAGTCTCTTTATCACGATGCTCATTGCGTTCATGTATGATTTATTATTAGGCGGGATCAGTTTTGAATTGATGGGGGCGAGAGTGCTGGATACGATTGCAGGAGCGGTGATCGCCCTTAGTGTGTCCGCCCTTGTCCTCCCGAAAAAAACGAAAGATAAGGTGGGGGACTCGCTTGATGAGTTCTTCAATGAATTGCAAAGCTACGTTTCGGTTTATTTGAAGAGCTTTATGAGGACAGATCGCGGTTCGTTTACGGATCAGGCATTCGACCTCGATCAAAAACTGCAGGCGGTAAAGGACGAATCGGCATCCCTCCTTCAAAGACCGGGCGCACTCACACGCTCCGGAATCGGCAGATGGATCACGGTCACGACAGCCATCAATTATTACGCGAAACATCTTCTCGCATCTGCTAACAGAAAGGCGGACGGGAAGATATCTGATCAGTTATATGAGTTATTTGCAGAAACAGAAGGTAAACTTTCACAAAATATCGAAGCTCTGCGTACGTTCCTGAATGGAGAAGAAAGCCGGATTTCTCTTTGGAGCTTAAGTGAGGAGCGTTCCCAAATCGAGAAGCTTGCCCCGAGCAGGATGCACTCCCAAATAGATGTCATTCATCATCTTTATTACGTCTGGCGCATCAACCAATCAATCGTTGCAATCGGTAAGGAAATCGGAGCGGAAATCATAGAAGAGTAAGGCGAAGACGGATGGCCGGTCTTCGCTTTTTTTTAAAAGTTGAACAACCGGTTGTTTTAAGCTGCTTCTCTAAGGGTAAACACTTACATCAGTATGATAGTGAGGTGGCAGTCGTGTCAGACATGAGAAGTTATTTGTTTACAAAAGAAGATATGAAAAACCCTGATTTGGTTCCGCAATGGGTGACAGAAGAATATGAAAGATTTCATGAAGTGGTGACCGATAAAACGTTCCCGTGCTACTTTGGAATGACCGGAGAGAAAAAAGGTGAACTTCGTTACTCATATATAAGCCATGATGATTGGGAGCACCTCCCCCGGACCCTTCAGGAGTTCAACGGATTATTTGATATTCCGGAAGGGCAGCGCCTCATTCGGCATGGATTCTTTCTATTTGTAGAACCTGAGAAAGAAGAAAAGGATATTCCATATTATCGCAACTATTTCTGGAATATCCTTCAGTACCTTCATGAGAGGGATGACAAGCCTTGGCCAGCGGATTATCCTGAGGATCCCGACCATCATTTATGGGCATTTTCGTTCGCTGAAGAACCATATTTTGTTTTCGGAAACACTCCTGCCTATAAGCAGCGTAAAACAAGGGACCTCGGAAACAGCCTCGTACTGGGATTTCAGCCGAGAAGAATATTTGAAGGACTCGAAGGCACGTCTAAAGGCGGCATCATGTCCCGTGAAAAAGTAAGGGAACGGGTGGAGAAATGGGATGGTCTTTCGAAACACCCGAATATCAGCCATTATGGCGATCCTGAACACCGCGAATGGAAGCAGTACTTCATCGGTGATGATGTCGAACCGATTAAAGGGAAATGTCCATTTCATCATAAAGGGTAATATGAAAAAAGTGACAAACCTCAATACAAAAGGTTTGTCACTTTTTCATTAGTATATATCCACACTCCCGCTTGATACAGAAGCTTTCACTTGATATTCCCCTGAACCTGCCTTTCCGCTGAGGTCCCCATCGTCTTCTTTCCTATCTGTTAATGAAAAGTTGGTTGAGACGTCCCCGCTGCTCACACGTCCATCCAGTGTGAAGCCTGCATCATCCGGGAGGTCGAGATTGACTTCACCCGAGCTGACATCAAGGTCGATGTCTCCTGCCATCTTCTGCATCATGACAGATAGATCTCCTGAAGAAACGTCTCCGCTAAGCGGACCTTCGTAGTTTGAAATTTCCACATCTCCCGAACTGAGTTCGACTTTCCCGTCTTTTGTCTTCACATGATTAAGGGTGAAATCTCCTGAAGAACCATGATGACGGAATACATTTGTATCGAAGTGAGCAAGCTCCAAATCACCAGAACCCATCTTAACCGTCAGTTCATCCAATTGCATGGGTTTCGATTGAGAGCCGCCGTTAAATACAGCTTCTCCCGATCCGAGCTCAATTGTCATATTACGGTCGTACTTTTTTGGAAGATAAACGGTGACATCGGATTTGCGATTGAAGGCAATCCATTGATACCACTTATGTTTCACTACAACTTCGATTGTATCTCCTTTTTCTTTCAAAGTAAGTTTTCCTTTACCGTCAATTTCAACTTTTACTTCATTATCATCAGTCGGAATGATTTCCGTCTCGCCGCTTTCGAGAAACAGTTCAATTCGATCGATCTCATTTGTAACCTTGACGGAATCTCCTGATGTATTTTCTTTCGCGAACAGTGAAGTTTGATCATTTAAAATGATGTAGAGTGCACCTAAAGCCAACAATGCAATAATCACGGCAAAAATATTCTTCATCCCAATCCCTCGCTTTGGTTTGTATTTCCAAATCATAAGTTTATTGTAATGGATGCCGTCTTTCACAACAATGACGCCACAGAATTAATTTCTACTCGGTCTTAAGACGTACAGGACGGTGAGTAATGGACCTTAATTTGAAAAAAGTAAGTAGAAGCAAAAAGAAGGACCGATTGCAATCAGCCCTTCTTTTTGCTTCTATTATTTTGATATGAACATTTGGGTCCAGTAAATACCCTGGCTGTTGTCTTTAGCGATTCCAACTCCGATATGTGTTAGTTGGCCGTTTAGAATGTTTTTGCGGTGACCTGGGCTGTTCATCCAGGCATTTACAACTGATTGTGGAGATTCTTGCCCGACAGCTATGTTTTCTGCAGCAGAAGAATAATCAACTCCGAAGTTTTGCATCATCTCAAATGGAGAGCCGTAAGTCGGTGAGGTATGGGAAAAATAATCCTTATCTTTCATATCCTCTGATTTCATTTCAGCAACATTTGATAATTCACCGTCTGTCTTAAGTGCACCCAATCCATTCTTTTTGCGTTCCTGGTTGGTTAAATCAACGACTTGTTTCACAAAACCGCTTGCATCTGGGGTTTGAGCTTTTTTCTGGGGCTGTTTTGCCGGGGGCTCAGGCTGTCCATTATTTGGCTGTTGAGCTTTCTTTTCCCCGTTCTGATTGAAATCTTCTCCAGGATCTAAATGTGTGAACTCACGTAATTCTCCATTGGGATCAATCGGCGCCATGAACCGGTGAAGGGCATTCTGGTTGCCGTCATTTACATTAGCACCGCCCATATCCGCCGCTCTGCCGCGATCTGAATTTCCGTTGGGATAATCTGCGTTGCCGTAGCTTACAGGGTCATAGTTGACGTCTCGCGTCCCTGTAAGGTTCTCATTGCCGTCATTATTGTTACATGCTGTTAAAAGCATCAAAGGGACCATCGCACATATGCTTATCAATCTAAGATGTTTTTTCAAATTGCTTTCCTCCATATGATTTATTATCACGGGCTGAATGGCTATGGATTGCTGCCACAGTTATTAATATTTGCACCTTCCAAGTGCGATATTCTGAGAAATATGTGGGAGTGCAAGTGCCAGGCTATGGAACGATGTGGTTAATTTATGTGTTAAAAAATGGTGCCTGGCTCAAAGGCTGGATCGAGCCAGGCACCGAATAATAAAGAGAAAAAGGTAATACCCCATTTAAAACCGAATAATAAAAGGAGTAGATTATAAAGGAGTGTCCAGTTTCATGGAGAGAAAAAGACTGCGTGACCTTGGAGTGAAGATCGGTTCTTATCCTGCGGGGCCAGCTAATAGCATTACCGATATAGAAGGTGTCAAAGTGGGGCATCAAACACTTTATCAGGATAGAGATGGGAAAGCTGTACGCACGGGTGTGACAGCTATTTTGCCTCATGAAGGTAATGTCTTCAGAGAAAAAGTCTTCGCAGCCACCCATATCATCAACGGATTCGGCAAGACGGCGGGAACCATTCAAATCGAGGAATTGGGTGTGCTTGAAAGTCCGGTCATGCTTACAAATACCCTTTCTGTCGGAGATGTCATGAGGGGAACGATTCAATATATGATGGAGGAAAACCCGGAGATCGGCGACACGGCAGGAACGGTCAATGTATTCGTGGGGGAATGCAATGACGGGTATCTGAATGACATCAGGGGACTTCATGTAGCCCCGAATGATGCCGTGAAAGCCATTCTGCATGCTCACTCAGAATTCATTGAAGAGGGGTGCGTCGGTGCCGGGACCGGGATGCTCTGTTTAGGATACAAGGGTGGTATCGGTACTAGTTCCAGGAAACACAAATTTAATGATGAGCATTACTCAGTCGGTGCCCTTGTAGTGACGAATTTCGGACGTCGGTCTGACCTGCGCTTCCCTGTTGAGAAGGAAGAAGAACGGGAAATCCCGGATGGATCGATCATGATTATTTTGGCCACGGATGCCCCTATGAACGAAAGGCAGCTCAAGAGGCTGGCGAAACGGGCGTCATTCGGTCTTTCCAGAACCGGCTCTTATGCAGCGCACGGAAGCGGTGATATCGTCCTTGCTTTTTCTACTGCCCACAAGATTCCACATCAACCTTCTGAAGAAAATACGATGACATACTCGTTCATTAAAGAAGATGGGGAGATGATCTCCACGCTATTCGAAATGGCAGTCGATTGTGTCGAGGAAGCAATATGGAATGCCCTGGCGAAGGCAGAAACGACGTCAGGAAGAAGTGGCAGGAGAGTGGAAGCCATTCCGTTGGAGGTGCTGACCGGGTTAAAGACATAATGGAAAAAATATTGTTTTCTCCTGAAAGCATTGTGGAAGTATAAGGATAGGATACAAGGAAAGGATGTGAAACGATGAACTATACACCATTGCCTCTTTCTTTCTACAATCAGCCGACGTTAGAACTCTCCCAGTCACTTTTAGGCTGTGTGCTGGTAAAAGAAACAGAGGAAGGGACCGCTTCAGGCTACATTGTTGAAACAGAAGCTTATCTCGGACCTGAAGACAGGGCAGCCCACAGCTTCGGTAACCGTCGTACGAAACGGACGGAAATCATGTTTCATGAAGCCGGCCGTGTTTATACGTATGTCATGCATACCCACTGCCTCGTCAATGTCGTAGCTGCAGCGCCCGGGGTGCCGAATGCAATTCTGATACGTGCCGTTGAACCGTTGGAGGGACTTGGTTTAATGGAGCAGCGAAGGAAAGGGCAGCCGATGAAAAATTGGACGAGCGGCCCGGGTAAACTGACGAAAGCCTTAGGAATCACCATGGAGGACTATGGAAGTTTTTATACAGAACCTCCGCTTATCATCGCAGAGGGATATACTCCAGATGAGATTGCTTGCGGCAAGAGAATCGGCATTGATAATACGGGAGAAGCTAGGGATTATCCGTACCGTTTCTGGGTCAAGGGCAGCCCGTATATCTCCAGGTGAGACTGTGTATTTTAAATTTTCTAAAAAATAAAGAAAAAACACACCAAATGGACTAGTTTTATGGTATATTTTACTTAATGCAACCTAATTCTACATAACATGATAAATTTCGCATTGGGAGCTGTGAACCTGACATGATAGATGGGCGCTTACATTCAGGGGAGCTAGTAGCGCAACCGACCACATACGGACGTATCCTCGTTCTTTCATGTGGTCTTTTTTCTTATACCGTTCCAAAAACCTACCATAAAGAGAGTACAGGGGTTATATGAATATATTTTCGATTTTCCAAGATGACTTTATCTATCATGATTACCAGCCTTTATACACAATTGAACAGACTCAATCGCTTTACGGATATGAAGCGCTGCTTCGGAATACGCATAAGATGAATCCCGAAAAGCTTTTTCAGTCTGCAATAAAGGCAAATATATTATATAAACTGGATACCCTCTCCATTTCCAAAGCAATCGAGGGATTCTTCCATAATCGAAATCAGATTGGGAAGCTGTTCGTGAATGTGTATGTCACAACGATCTTACATCCCAGTTTTCACAAGTATTTTGATTATCTTATGGACGCATTTCCCACTCTGCGGGGGAGGCTTGTTCTTGAGCTGAATGAGTCCACCCCGGACGAGCTCTGGCAGAACCCATTATTAGCGAAAACATTGAAAAGCCTAAGGCACTATGACGTTTTATACGCGATTGATGACTTCGGTCAAGGTACAGCATCCATCAAAAAATCCATAGAATTTGAACCTGATATTATCAAGCTCGATCGGTACTTTGCGAAAAACCTGGCTGAAAGTGAAAGGAAGCAGCGGTTCCTCTCTTTCTTTAATCAATTTTATGGAAACGATACCCTGATCATATTGGAAGGCATTGAACAGGAGGAAGATATGCTGGTGGCCAAAGAGCTGGGAATCACTCTTGGACAGGGGTACTACTTGGGAAGGCCCAGTAAGCAGCTTCTTGCTTAACGATGGAGAAGACCGGATTTTCAGTTATAGATGGACTGAAAACCCGGTCTCCTTTTTACTGAAAAAGCTGAATGATTGGATAGCGGCAAACATTTGTAAGGAATTGTTATAATTGAAATAAAATTGAAATAATTCAAAAAATGGATTAGACTGTAGAAAAAAGAAAAAAGGGGAATGAAGATGAAGTATATGAGGTTTCCGATGAAATTGGTTTTCTATTACATTCTCGGTCTTCTCGGAATCATGGCGATAAGCGTAGCTCCTCAAGCTGTCAGGGAGAGAGGGCTGTATAACTTTATCGGGTACTTCGAGGAAATCATCCGATTCATCTATGCATTTATGGATATAGACAGCTGGAGTTATTCTTATAAAGGATATACTGTACATTTCATGGAGATGCTCTGGGAGCCGTATCTGTATTCCTTGCAGGTATTAGGCGGTGCCTTGGCAATAGGACTTCTATTGGCATTTGTGTTAACCGTCATCACAGTATTTCTCCCCCGCTGGCTGTCATCGTCACTTAAGAAGCTCCTGAACATGCTGGAAACAGTTCCTGATCTGTTGTTTGCTTTCTTGCTCCAGTTGCTTATCGTATATATCTTTCAGAAATTCGGGTTTGAGCTGATGCAATTTACAGAATTGGGAGAGGAAAAAATCTATTTGGCCCCCATGATTACACTCTCGGTCATTCCCATGATTTCATTCTTTCGTATCCTATTATTGATTACAGAGGAAGAACTGATCAAACCGCATATTGAATTTGCACAGAGTAAAGGGATGTCCAAAGGGAGAATCTTGTTCTCCCATGTTCTGAAAAACATATCACCGAGCTTTTTCTACCACGGAAAAATCATTATCTGGGGAATGCTATCAAGTTTGTTTGTGATTGAAACAATCTTCAATATGAGAGGAATTACATATTACATTGTCCAGGATTTCAGACCGATGGTGATTGCCATTTCCCTTATGCTTATTTTCACCCCGTTCTTTGTTCTATATCAAGGGGTCTACCTTTGGGTAAATGGTGGAAGCATGGAAGATGAAACGAAGTATAAGAAAGATAAGAAGAAATGGACTGAATGGAAGATCTGGGGGTGGCTCGGTACGCTAAGAAGGTTGTGGTGGCAGCATATGCACAACCCTAAGTTTGCTGTAGGCTGCAGTGCGCTTATCATTATGATTCTATATAGTTTTGGTCATTCAATATTAAAAGAAAAGCCGATCAAATTCATTCAATTTATGCAAAACGAAGAGGGAAGGATCATTTCTGCTCCTCCTCATAAGCCGTTTGGTGAAATGATCCTTGGTTCGGATATTTATGGATACAGCATTCTGGATCAGTTGATTGTCGGTGCAAAGTATACATTAGTATTTGCACTGGTTGTCGCTTTATTACGGGTGGTCGGAGGATTTTATTTAGGGGTTGTCTATCACTTTTACTTGAAAGAAAACAAGAAGAATTGGCTCAATCGGATGGTCGACTCCATTCATTTCCTCCCTTTAAGCCTGATTGCTTACTTATTGCTGAGACCTGTTTTATGGGGATTGCCAGTGCTCGGATGGGATAATTCAATGTTTGAGCGTCTTATGTATGAAGCCATCATACTCACTATCCTCGTCTTGCCATTAACGACCGTATTAATCGGGAATGAACTGAAACTGATAGGAAGGAAAGATTTTGTGCTGTCGGCGAAATTGCTTGGAGGCAGTAACAAGCACTTACTCTGGACGCATCTCTTCCCTCATCTTGCACCGAGATTATTCATTATATTCGGCAATCAATTCATTCAGACCCTTCTTATACTGGTGCATATGGGATTATTCCATCTGTTCCTGGGCGGAACCATCATCACCGGGGGCGACATGCCTGACCCGCCAAAATCGGGGACATTCGAATGGGCGGGATTGATCAGTTCTGCCAGGTATTCACTGATGACCGGAAAATATTGGATTGCGGTTGCTCCGCTTGTTGCGTTTATGCTCGCCATCATCGCCATGCAGCTCATCGTACAGGGTGTGAAGGAGATCCAGCAGCAGAAAGTCGGGGTACTGGTTGACAATACCCCTATCCAAACAAAGCACAAGCTGGTGAAAAAGAAAACATACCAGCCTGTATTGGAGGATTTCCAGTTTACTCAGCAGCATAATCTTAAAGGATAGAAGGGGGAAATGGATATGAGTGGTACAAGACCGAAGCTGCCCTTGACAGACGAAGAGAGAAAATCATTGCGCCGGGAAAAGATTAAACTGAGCGACCTTTATGAGCTTACTCCTGAAGAATTGAGTGACAGATTGAATCTATCGTTCGAGAGAGCGCGTTATTTAGTCGGGATGGCCATTTTTCAGAGAATCCCCTCAATCGGTCCGAACATGGCCCATAATGTAGTGGAAGATCTTCAATACTATTCATATGAAGAGATTAAGAATGAAAAAGGGGAAGACCTCACCCTGACGCTCGAGAAGAAATACGGAGTGTGGATGGACCCTTGCGTGGAAGATTCCCTGAGGTGTGTTGTACACCATGCCCGTAACCCGGACAGCAGTAAGAACTGGTGGGACTTTACCGAAGAGAGAAAAGCATACAGAAACAAGCACGGCTACCCGTCTGACCGTCCGACAAAAGCGTGGGATGCGCGTTAAGTAAATATCAGTAACCAAGGAGCTTCCCTTACTCAACGATGAAGCTCTTTTGGATGAGAGGATCAAAAGTTTTTGTGATTCATTATGTCTCCTATATAATCAAAGAATAAGAAAGGAGAGGGTCACATGGATTATGCAATGATTACTGGAGCCACAAGGGGGCTTGGCGAGTCAATCGCGAAACGTTTCATTGAGAAAGGGATTTCACTCATCAATGTTTCTAGGTCGGATAATGCTTCGTTAAGAGAGCTTTGTGAAGAAAGAAGCGTATCCTATCAGTTCTTCCAATGCGACCTGTCTGATCCGCAGGAAACAGAGGAAATGATGAGGGAAGCGGGAAGTCATGTATTCAGCTTGAATGCAGACCGAATCTACCTCGTGCAAAACGCAGGGGTAGTGACGCCGATCAATCCTTCGGGGCAGGTGGATAACAGCGATCTCAAGAAGAGCGTCCATGTGAACCTGCTGTCGCCCATGATTGTGACGAATGAAATGCTGATGGCTTCGCAAGGATCCAGTAGTCAGCTGATCATGGTCAACGTCAGCTCAGGGGCAGGGAGCAGACCTGTTTACGGCTGGAGTACGTACTGTTCCACGAAAGCGGGAATCAATATGCTGACAGAAACCGTGAGCCTGGAGCTTTCAAAGAACGGGAGCCGGCATAAAGCCATTGCTTTCAGTCCAGGGGTAATGGATACCGATATGCAGGGTACAATCCGTTCCTCTTCGGAAGAATCATTTGCAGATGTAGAAAACTTTAAGAGATACAAAGAGCAGGGCATGCTGAGAGACACGGATACAGTCGCAGAGGTCCTGGTGAAGCTTGTAACCGAAACAGAAATCGAATCAGGCAAGCTTTATCATGTGAATGATTTATTGTAATTCTGTATTGACAATACAAAGAAAGAGACAAATCTCAATTAAATGAGATTTGTCTCTTCTTTTTACGAGCGTACTGTGCTCGGTTCGGCTGCTTTGGATCGTGTGAACTTCGGCAGTGCGAATCGGATCGCCACCAGACCGCATACTGCTGTCAGGATTGGATAGAAAGCATATGGAATAACGCTTACTGGTGATATTCCTGCCGTTTCTGCAACCAATAATGCCTGTGCTCCATAAGGGATCAGGCCTTGAACGGAGCAAGAGAATATATCCAGAATACTAGCAGACTTACGGGCGTCTACTCCATAATTGTCACCGATCTCTTTTGCCAGCGGACCTGCAATGATAATAGAAATCGTATTGTTCGCCGTGCAAAGATTCGTTGAACTGACAAGTCCTGCTGTTGCCAATTGTGCTCCCTGCGGTGATCTGATCCTGCGGGTGGCAAGATAAAGCAGCGCCTGGATGCCCCCGTTATAGCGGATAAGTTCAACCACGCCGCCGATCAGCACAGTCAGAATGACGATTTCCGCCATGCCGGTCATTCCATCGGCAATGCTTCCGAAATAACTGGCAGGTGTAAAGCTTCCATCAATAAATCCGATGATTCCGGAAAAGACAATTCCTCCAAATAAAACCACGAACACATTCAAACCTGCCAATGCACCGATGATGACTCCCAGGTAAGGAAGGATTTTCACCCAATTATAGGTCTGTGCGTCTACAGTTGAATGATTTCCTGCGGTTATAAAGAATAAGATCACCATCGTAAGAATCGCTGCAGGAAGAACAATAAAGAAATTCACCTTGAATTTATCTTTCATCTCCGTTTTCTGTGTACGCACGGCTGCTATCGTTGTATCAGAAATGAACGATAGATTGTCACCGAACATCGCTCCTCCGATGACAGTAGCCATCGCAATAGGCATGGCGATGTCAGTACCTGAACTGATCCCGACACCGATTGGGGCAAGTGCCGCGATCGTACCCATTGAAGTACCCATGGATAGTGAAACGAACGCTGCAATTAAAAATAATCCAACAATCAGTAGATTTTCTGGAAGTACAGATAGGGCAAGGTTCACCGTTGAATCAACGGCGCCCATTTTTTCTGCTACTCCCGAGAACGCACCGGCTAAAAGGAAGATGAAGACCATGATCATAATATCAGGGTGTCCTGCACCTTTAGCAAAGCGTTCCACTTTAGCATTCAGAGATTCCTTTCGATTCATGAGAAGCGCCGCAACAGCAGCGATAATAATGGAAACTAATACTGGGAAAGCGTAAAAATCTCCTGAAAGGATTCCCGCACCCAGAAAGAGTGAAACAAATATGAGTAATGGCAATAATGCCGACAGTTTACCTTTTTCTTCAAACATTCGAACAACTCCTTTTGACAATTGGCTTTCGTGATGAATTTTTATGGGATGGACATTTACCGGCAATACTACTTCAGGCGACGAATGTTGACGGCGGCCAGCAAGCCTGTCCTATCGGTACCAATTTCAACGACCTTTCATTATCCGGGCCGATAAAATAGTAACGATAAAAATAAAAAACCTCTTCAAATTAAGAAGAGGTTTCCAATATGAGAAACACTCTCCTTATCTTTCAAGCATCTCTGCTTGCTGGATGTGGCACAGCACTCGAATTGAGTCCGCTGCCGAGACATCACAGGGCCAGTCCCTCCGTCTCTCTGGATAAGAAGAATTATCCTATTCATTTGTGAAATTATACTTACATACTTTAAGACGTTTAAGAAAAAAAGTCAAACGGGAATTTGTTTTCCTTTTCTAAGGGACAGCGAAATCAGTGCATCCGTCATTGTTGAATGGGAATCTGGCAAGTTGATTACTATGGGATTTTTCCATCAAATCAGCCGTTCAACAGGTGAAAAGATGTATCCAGAAAAAGGAATGATTTTATTTACAATTACCTTGAATAGGACTAGTATTATAGGGATAAAAAAACATCTGGGGGATACGGAAGTGGAAAGAACGATACGAAATCAAGTTTTTACACTGCAAGGTTTTTACTTTTTAACCTTTTTTGGAGTGGGGAGTTTATATCCGCTGTTAAGTGTATATCTGAGTGAAAGTGTGGGATTGAATGGATACCAGATCGGGACAATCATGTCGATCGGGCCGATCATGATGATATTCTTTCAGCCGGTCTGGGGGATGGTAAGTGACGCGACCAACCGGCCTACACAGGTGCTGGCCTTTACTTCATTGGTTGCCGGCATATTTGCCCTCGGGTATCTTATAACCGATCTTTATTACGGACTGCTTCTGATTGCAATACTCGTTGCAGTTTTTCAGAGTGCGATTATCCCGGTTTCAGATAGTATCAGTCTGAAATATACGAGTAAAGTCCGTTACAATTATGGAAATATTCGTTTGTTTGGTTCATTGGGGTTCGGTGTTGCCGTGTATGTGATGGGAAGATTATCGGAAGGTTTCATAGGACCGACCATCATTTTCTACGCCTTCTTCATCTGTCTTGTGTTTTCAGCCGTACTGGCTTTCCGTTTCCCGAAGGAACGGGCTGCGGCAAAGCTTGATTTGAAAGCTGGGATGAAGGAACTATTCGCACTGAAGAAATTTTTGATCTTTTTGGCCGTCACGTTCATGGTGTTCGGTCCGAATCTCGCGAATAATACGTACTTCGGATTATTCGTTGAAGACTCCGGCGGAACATATGCCGGAATCGGTCTTGCATTCTTGATCGCCGTACTATCCGAAGTGCCTTTCATGAGAGTGGCAGGCAGCTGGATTGACCGCTTTGGTTTATTGACGGTAGCGGCTTTGGCAGGAGCTGCGTCCTTGATCCGCTGGCTGTTCTACTTCACGGAACCAAGTCTTTGGCTTGTGTACAGCTCAGCTGTCATGCAGGGTCTCGCAATCGGTCTATTCGTTCCGGCAGGACTGCGTTATATAAGGGAAATCACCCCAGCTCATATCACAGCTACAGCGGTCACCATTTATTCGGCAATCGGAAATGGTCTGGGAAACTGGTTCAGTACCTTTATCGGCGGGTTCATTCTCGAAACATTCTCCATCTATGCAGTCTATTTATTTTTTGCACTCCTCTCATTAATCGGCATTGTCCTTTGCTTTGTATTGATGAAAGAAGAGAAGAAAGAAGTTCTTGCCTATTAACTGCGTAAAAGCTGAATGAGAAATTTTTAAAGTGGTTCTGTTTTGAAGTACAAAACATGAATGACCAGTGCTTATCGTATAGTAATTCGCACCGGAATTAAAATGGAAAATGCTTGGAGACATATTAATATGCTCCAAGCATTTTTTCATCCTAAGATTCGCATTGGTTGGCGATTTCCAAATCTACAAGAATATCCAGAAAATAAGCTACTAAAATAAGGGAAGAAACTCCTCTTATTGAGGAAACAGCACGAAAAACAGAGTAAATAGAGGTGAAAATTTCCTCTAATTACTTCAAAAGCATGAAAATGGAACGTTCTTCTTTGCCTTAACGGGAAAAACTGCCCTTATATCCCTCGAACCTAACCCTATTCTGATGGATAACGGAAAAAACTTCCCTTATTTAAACAATCAAAGACGTTACTCACAATAAAGGATGAAAAAATCTGCCTCTTTTATCTGCCTCTAGAAATCAGCACCCACCTCCTGCTAGTTAAATAGCATCCGCAGCACACCAAGTGGGATAACAATTCGCATGTGAATTTTCATGCTACATAAATAAGCTTATGACCCTGTTAAAAGGGGTTCAAAGGGCAGATTTACTTATTTCAACCGCTATATATATCAACAAAAAGAAGCAGTCTAATTCAGTTGCGAATAGGACTGCTAATCGGTGTGCTAATTTAGTTTTTAAATTCGAGATCCGAAACCGTTAAGAAATTTTCAGGCAGTTTTTTGTTCAATATTTTAATACACAGCCAGCAGCGGGAAAACGAAATCTTGCACGGAAATCATTAGCGGTAGTAAAGGAAGATATTTTCTCAAAATAATTTTCCCATTAAAGGTTTGAATTTTCTCAAAAAGAGGTACAAAAAGAAATAAGTAAAACAAATCAATCAACAAACTGCCATAAAATAAATTATTTAAATGATAAAAATGCTAACTAATCGAAAAGGAGTTCGATCACATGGATAACAACTTTCTATACTCAAAAAACAATGCAAATCTTGGAGATAAGATTGAATTTAAACGAAAGAAGCATATCGTGAACGGTGTGGTGACTTCGTTAAGAGAAAATACAGTCATCGTCAGCGTGGAAAATGATGATGCGAAAAAACTGGACCTTCCCGATCATCAGACAGTAGTTTCCCACAAAAACTATGTCATCGTGGAACGGGCGGGTGCAGAAACACAGCCGGTCTTCGTGTATGACGGCTGGAACAGTGCATTAAAAGCATAGAACTTAAAAGGCTGACCTCCCAACCAAATGGGGTGTCAGCCTTTTTCTATGTCCAGCTGCAACGATTATCGGCTGATCGATCCGCCTTCGCATTTCTAATTATCCAGCTCCGGCGGCTAGGACCTCGAGGTCATAAGCTAAATGGTCCAAGAAGGCATAAAAACCGCCTTCCAGGCCCATTCATCTTATGCTTGTCGGGTCTGAACGATCCGCCTCCGCATTTCTTATTTTTTATTCAGCCTTCCCACATACTCTTCGATCATTTCTTTGGTCACTAATTTCCGCTGCGGCACAACTCCCTGACGTGCAAGGGCATTGATCTTCTGTGTGGCGTCGTTTATTCTTCCAGTTGAAAAAATCTCGTCTGCCTGACAAAGTTTCACTGCTTCGTCGATTGCCTGTTCTCTTTCTTCGTCTAACCTCATGAATTGTTGTACAAGATGATTTTGTTTAGTGGAATGTTTGGTAATGGCCTTATGTACACTCATGTCCTCAATCCTCTCCGTCCGGAATATTCTCTGTCTTTATTATGCTTTTTTATTGATGAAATGGCAATGCTCCTTTATTAATTCATCCTGATTCACAAGTAGACCCCGCCCGGAGTTTACATTGAATGTTAAAAGTGCTGAATGAATACTAAAATATGCCAATTATTATGTTGACTTGAACGTTCTATTTTAGTAGTTTCAAAGTAAGCTGCAGGAATGGAGTGAAATGGGTGAAATACGCATTGATTCGTACAAGTTTTTTAAGCGTACTTTGGGGCGCATACATATACAATTCTTCGGATGATTTACTCTCGCTTATCATACAGCTGTTGATCTGCTCTCTTTCTTTTGCACTCTTTTTTATTACTCCTATTACTGGAAACCCTCTTTTTATCTTTATATGTCAGGCCATTCTTCTCTTGGTGTCGACTCTGGCAGGCTCGACACCGGCTTTAGCCTGGAGTGTCTTATTCTATTTCCACATTGAAGCATGCATTATTCTTCAGCCCGCGAAGTATCGGCTTTTTCTTTGCAGTACGCTCATATTCTTTGGGATCGAAGCATTCCTTTTTGGGGAATCCTTTTCAATCGCAGCTCTGTCCGTTTTTGCCATGTTCTTTTTCATTACAATGAAATTAAATGAGATAAATGCCGATATGAAGGAACAAAGGCACCTTTATGATCAGCTTTTAGGGGAATACAGAAAGCTGAAAAGGGTTCTTTATGTCACAGAACGGAATTCAAGAGCAGAAGAAAGAACAAGGATTGCGAGGGATATCCATGACGCTGTCGGTCACAATCTTACAGCGCTTCTGATGAAAATCGAGATGTTATCCATCCAGTATGGAGAGCACCACTTCAAAGACTTAAAAGAGCTTGCAGCAGATAGCCTGGAAGAAACAAGAGAAGCGGTTAAAGCTTTGAAAGAAGGAGAAGTGGAAGGGATTCAGTCTGTCATCCAACTAATAAGGAAACTGGAATCAGAGAGCGGAATCATGGTTGAGTTGACGACGCAGCAGGGTGTGCTTTCCACACGTCTATCGAATAAACAGAGTATCGCAGTTTACCGGAGTATACAGGAAGGGATCACGAATGCGATGAAGCATAGTTCGGTCAGGGAAGTGAAAGTGATACTGGGAAAGACAGCACTCGGCCATCTCCATTTTAAAATCACCAACAACATCGAAGGGTGCCTTCCATTTCGAATGGGGTTCGGTTTAACCAATATGAAAGAACGGGTGGAGGAAATTTATGGTAAGCTCGAAATCAATCAAACCGAAAAAGAGTTCGTTCTCAGTGGATCGTTTCCAGTGGAAGAGGGGGTTATTGCATGAAGAATATCCTGTTAGTTGAAGACCAGGGGATTGTGCGGCAGGGACTTAAAATGATGATTGAACAAGACAAAACGCTAAACGTGTCAGCGGAAGCGGAAAATGGGCTTCAGGCGATCAATCAAATGCAGTCTCATGCCATTGATGTGATTATCATGGATATCCGCATGCCGGAAATGAATGGCCTTGAAGCGACTAGAATCATTAAAAAACAGTGGCCACTCGTAAAAATTCTGATCCTGACTACCTTTAATGATGATGAATACGCTTTACAAGCATTGAAGGAAGGAGCGAACGGATTCCTGCTGAAGACTTCTCAAGGAGAGAAGCTTATTCAATCGATTCACAGCTGTTTAAAAGGAGGCATGAGTCTTCAGGACGAAGTAGCAGCCAAAGTAGTGCCGAAATTGCTGTCTCATCAAAAGGACCCTCAGCAAATCCCTCCCTTAACAGAGAGAGAATTGTCGATCACCCAATTGGTGGGAAAGGGAAGGACCAATAAAGAAATAGCCGGTGAATTGCATTTATCCATCGGCACAGTAAAAAATCACCTGACGCAGATCCTTCAGAAATTAGAGCTCCGCGACCGGACCCAGCTGGCCATATATGCTGTCAAAAATGACATCGCCTGACTGACCTGTTCATTAGGTCAGTTATTTTTGTGGACTGTCCAACCGAAATATGTGACGGAGGTCACGTCATTTTCAGGTGAAGATGTGACAGAGGTAAGTAGGAGATATCATGAATGCGAAATACAATAGGAATATAGATTGAAGAGGAGGCGGAATGGATGCTCGAAGTGGTAAGCCTGTCGAAGCGTTACAAGAAGAACAAGGCAGTGGACGGGGTGAATATTTTTCTTGAAAAAGGAGAAACGGTCGGGCTGCTCGGACCCAATGGAGCCGGGAAATCTACGATCATATCCATGATTTCATCTCTTATTTCCCCGTCTGAAGGCGATGTGAGGCTGAACAATAACAGCATCCTTACATCTCCCGGGAAGCTGAGGAAAGTCCTGGGAGTGGTTCCTCAGGAAATTGCTTTATACACGGATCTGACAGCTAAAGAGAATCTGGAATTCTTCGGGAAGATCCACCGTTTAAAAGGAAAGAAACTAAAGGAAAGAATAGAGGGAATCCTTGAGCAGATCGGCCTGGCAGAAAGGCAGAATGATGTAGTGAAAACATTCTCAGGCGGGATGAAAAGACGGCTGAATATAGGTGTTGCATTACTTCATGACCCTGAAATCCTCATTATGGATGAACCTACTGTCGGGATCGACCCGCAATCCAGAAACTATATTCTTGAAGGGGTCAAAAGGTTGAACAGGGAAAAGAACATGACAATTTTGTATACCAGCCATTACATGGAAGAGGTGGAATTCCTCTGTGACCGCATTTATATCATGGATAAAGGGCATATCATTGCTTCAGGAACAAAAGATGAAATCAAAAGTATCCTCTCTTCTGAATCAACCATCCTCATAAAGCTGGATAAGAGCTCACCGGCATTTACGGAGAAATTAAAGGAGCTCGCATTTATCAAAACGGTCACCTCCCATGAGAAGACGGTCACCATCGTAATCCCTAAAGAAGTGCATCCGTTCAACCAGATCTTTCAACTAGCAGAAGAAACCGATGCAGCCATCGTAACAATCGACCGGCAGACGCCTACCCTTGAGGATGTATTCCTTCACCTCACAGGCAGAGCACTCAGAGATTAGGAGGGGTCAGAATGATTGTCCAATTTATAAAGAAACAGCTCCTCCTGATTATTCGGAATCCGCAAATTCTCCTCATTTTGATCGGGATGCCGCTCATCCTGATTACGATCCTCGGTTTTGCCCTCGGGAGTGTTATGAATGGGGGAGAAGTAAGTGTGAAAGCGAAGGTTGCCATCATCGAACATGGGGACAGCGATCAGGAATTAAACCATTTTCTGAAAAAACTGGAGTCTTCCAAACTTCCGCAGGAAGCAAAGTCTGCAATCTCTCAATCCGCCAAACAACTGTTACCGGTCGAACAGTTGAAGAGTGAAGTGTTGAAAAATCCAGAACTGAAAAAATACATTTCCGTTCATGAGATAGAGCCTGAAGCTCTGAAAGAAACAAAGGACGATGACTCCTATTCGGTCATCATTGAAATACCTGAAGGCTTCTCCGAACAGATTCTTTCTTCGATGTTCCTCAAAGAAGAAGAACGTCCGCAGCTCAAACTTTACCGGAATGAAGGAAAAGAATTGACATCCAATCTCACAGAAGATTTACTCACAAGTTTTCAAGAACAATATTCCCTTGCAGCTAAAATTGGTGAATCTGATGAAAGCATTCTGAGTGCTGACTCCATGGATACCGAAGTGATAGGAAAAGTATCGAATGTGGAGGACCGCGAACCCCTCACTTCAACCGCTTATTATGCAGTAGGAATGAGTGTCATGTTTGTTTTATATATTGCTTCCAATATGGGTTCATTTGCTTACCAGGAAAAAGAAGACCATGTGTTTGACCGTATGATCCTGGCGAATGTTTCAATCTGGAAATACTTCACCAGCATTCTGCTGACAACTATTATTCTCGCTGCCCTTCAACTGGGTATCCTGTTTGGGGTCTGCGCCCTATTTTACGGTGTGACGTGGCCGGCTTTAGGTTCGTTTTTACTGGTGACCATTGCACTCAGTCTGGCAGTGGGCAGCATAGGCGCATTGCTCACATCATTGAACTACCGTGCACACTCTGAGACTTTTTCTAACTTTTTCTCCACGGTGATTGTAACGGTATTTGCATTTGTGGGAGGAAGCTTTGGTGAAATGTTTTCATCTGATTTCATCCGGAAGATCGGGAATCTCACTCCGAACGGTGCAGGGATGACAGCCTATTTCAAACTATTTCAAGGCTATCCTTTATCAAGTGTACAGTCTGAGCTTCTCATGTTGGTACTGTTCAGTATCATTATTCTCATTCTGGCTGTCTTACTATTTCCAAAGGAAGGGGGAACAGCGAAATGAAGGGAATCCTCTTTGCGAAAATGAAAATGTTCCTTCGTAAACCCTGGCTGTTTGTCATCATGACAGCTGTCTGTGTCATGTTCGCTTTCTTTACAAGTCAGGGCGGAGTAAATAAGATACCCATCCCCTATAGTGTGGCCGCTTCATCTGATCAGACGGATCTGATTGTAGAAGAGTTGTCACAAGCAGAGGCGTTCCATTTTCATGAAGTCACACAGGATGAATTGAATGAGCTGGTGAGTGAAGGAAAGAGGGAAGGCGGGCTGATCATAAAGGAAGGTGAGTTCAATATCATTATTTCCTCACGCACAGGTACGACTTCCTTACTGCAGCAGGTGGCTGGTAAAGCATATGGGGAGGTTGGACAAAAAGAAGCGTTGAAGGAAGCTGCAGCATCCAAAGGGATACAAGAACAAGAAGTGGAGTCCTGGTATTCAGCAGCAGAAACGTCGCCCGTCTTTTCAATAAAGCAAACATCATTCAAGGGCAGTGATACGTTTGTATATGATCCTAAACTGCAGTCACTCTTTGGCTTTTCGCTGTTCTTCGTCATCTATACGATCGCTTATAACGTTGCCTCCATTCTCTATGAAAAGAGGGAGGGAGTATGGGACCGCATGATCCTTTCACCGATACGTAAATGGGAAATGTATGCAGGTAATCTGATATACAGCTTTATCCTCGGTTATATCCAGCTGGCATTGATATTTTTCGTCTTCCGCTATCTGACGGAAGTGAAATTTTACGGTGGATTCCATACCGTCTTACTGTTGCTGGTCCCTTATGTATTTGCCATCGTCGCTCTTTCCATGCTGATCACGGGACTTGTTAAAAAGGTACAGCATTTCAATGCTGTCATCCCGCTCGTTGCGGTAAGCATGGCGATGATAGGAGGTGCTTACTGGCCGCTGGAAATCGTTGAATCACCGGTACTGCTGGCGTTGTCTAAAGTAGTGCCGCTCACCTATGGAATGGAAGCCTTAAAGGGAGCGACCATCAATGGGTGGGGATTGGAGCAATTGATGCTGCCTGTTTCTGTCTTAGTACTTATGGGCGTTCTCATGATGGGAATCGGGATTAACTTTATGGAGAAGCGGCATATTTAGGTGAGAGTGAAAACGTTCCTCTTAAAGAATGACAAAAGAACAGGCACCTGTTGAGGGTGCCTGTTTTTTACCTTTATAAACGGATTTACTCATTGGCCGCCTTCTTACGTACTTCTTCTCGTTTCGGCCAGCTTTCCACTCCTTTTAAGCCGGGAATATCGTCTGCGTAGAACACAGGATCCAATCCTTGACGGCGCTGTACCATATAATTGTCGAGCGCCTTAAAGGCAATAGGGGCAAGAATCCCGATGGCAATCAAGTTTGTGATGGCCATGAGCGCCATTGAGAAATCGGCCAGACTCCATACAATATCAAGGCTCGCCACAGAACCGAATACGACCATTCCTAATGCGATGAAGCGGTAAACCAGAAGACCTGTTTTACTCTTACTGATGAATGGCAGGTTCGCTTCACCGTAGTAATAGCTTCCAATGATCGAACTGAAAGCAAACGTAAAGATCGCAATGGCAAGAAAGATACCAGCCCATGATTGGAAGTGTTCTGACATCGCAGCTTGAGAAAGCTCAATACCCGTCACTCCCGAGGAGTAAGCATCAGAAGTCAGGATGATGAAAGCGGTTGCAGAACATACCAGCAAGGTATCGAAGAAAACACCCAGTGCCTGAATGAAACCTTGTTTTACCGGGTGGGACACGGATGCTGTCGCTGCAGCATTTGGCGCACTACCCATACCCGCTTCATTTGAGAATAGTCCGCGTTTCACACCGTTCATGATGGCAGCACCGATACCACCGCCGACTACCTGTTCAAACCCGAACGCACTTTTGAAAATGAGAGCAAACACTTGCGGCATTTCCGTAATGTTTGTGATGACGACAAACAATGCAAGAATGATATAAAAACCTGCCATTAACGGCACGATCGCGGATGAGAAATTGGCAATTCGCTGCACTCCGCCAAAAATAACGAGTGCGGTTAATCCTGCGAGAACAATTCCGATTAATAGCGAGTTAATACCGAAAGAATTATTAAATGCAACCGAGATGGTATTACTCTGTACAGCATTGAATGTTGTACCGAAAGATAGCAGGATTGTCACTGCAAAGATCGAACTCATCCAGCGTTTCCCTAATTGTTTCTCCATGTAGTAGCCAGGACCGCCTTTGAAACCAACCTTATCTTTCACTTTATAAATTTGGGCAAGCGTACTTTCCACAAAAGCACTGGCTCCTCCGAGGACCGCTACGACCCACATCCAGAACACAGCTCCAGGACCTCCAAGTGCTAAGGCAATGGCTACTCCCGCTAAATTACCTGTACCAATTCGAGTACCTGCTCCGATAAAGAATGCCTGCAGGGAAGAAATCTGCTTCTCGCCTTCTGCCTTCTGAACATCTTTATCGCCTAGTAATCGGAACATTTCCCCAATATGTCGAATTTGGACGAATTTCGAACCGACTGTAAAGTATACACCTAAAATAATTAGTAATCCGATTAAGATATAACCCCATAAATATGAATTTGCTTCGCTGACTAAGTTGTTTAAAATCTCCATGATAACCCCCTCGAAAATTTGAATCGGTTACGTTTATTATTATCTGAAAATTAGAATCAGAAGTCAAGTAATTATCTGAATATTAAATTTTTACCAAGTGACTATTTAGGGTTTCAAAATATGTTGTCATAGTAAATAAGGGATTTTAAAGTTTTTAAAGAGGTAAGGAAGGATAGACGAGGGGAGGGAAAATTATTCTGAAATAATGAAAAATAGAATATAAAATAATAATTTTTTTAAAAATAAAAATGCCACAGAAATGTTCTATGGCATCTGGAAGGCTGGTTTGTCACTTGGACATATAAATGAGAACGCGTCATAAATAATCTGTCGAGGGATCAGTAGTAGTTCCAGTAGCCTAATACAAATAAAAGTACTCCCGTAATCATGGAAATGCCAAATATCATAAATAAGAAATCAAGTATTCCGTCTACAAAAACCTTTTTACGGCTTTCCCGCTTAAAATTCTTTACTTCTTTTCGATAATAAGCTGAACGACTCATCCCAATACCTCCAATCTTCACATTCATAACCATTCCATAACTAAAGATATTCTCGAAAAAACAAGAAAATCCTGCCTGTATGTGAAAAAATTGTCGTATCGGGGGGAGGTAAAACAAGAGGCCGAATGAATTCGGCCTCTAAGGTATTACAGGGAATCATCTATCTTGTTTGATTTTCTGAGATCTGACTAAGAGCGCCGCCAGCGCTTTGATCAGACTTTTGTTGTACTGCTAGATCGCCCAATGCAAGCATTCCGACCAGGTTTCCGTTTTCGACTACTGGAAGGCGGCGGACCTGATGCTGTGACATTAACGACGCAGCTTCTTCGGCGGAAGCATCCGGTGAGATCGTCACAACGTTTTGGGTCATAACCTGAGACGCAGTATCCTGAGTACCATTCGTCAGTCCGCGAGTGGCGATGTCGCGGTCCGTTACCATTCCGACAACTTGTCCGTTTTCCACTACAGGTACAGAACCAACATTCTTCGATTGCATTTTAGATGCAACATTTTGTAAAGAATCCTGATTGGATGCAGCTTCAACATTTGTCGACATTAGATCGCGTACTTTCATTTAAATTCCCCCTCAATTGTTGTGGCAGTACAATCTTTATTATTTGAATATTTGCTTGCAATATTCTTTCGATCTGGAGGAAGTTAATTGAAAAGGTGGATATAAGCTTAGTTGAAAATAAATGCAGGGAAGTTGAAAATAAACAGTCGAAAGTTGAAAATAAATCAATCTTAAAATGAATTTGATATGGTTTTGGCTGATAAAATAGAAGGATCTACAGAAAATCCGTAGATCCTTCTATTTTGAAATGAACATCTGCGTCCAATAGGTGCCGTATGAACCGCCCTTCGCGTATCCGACCCCGATATAGGTGTAGGTGTCATTGAGGATGTTTTTACGATGTCCGGGGCTGCTCATCCATTCTTTAACAACTTGTTCCGGACTTGTTTGTCCGACTGCAATATTTTCACCTGCTGAAGTGTACTGGATATTAAATCTTTTCATCATATCAAAAGGTGAGCCATATTGAGGGCTTCGGTGAGCAAAATATCCTGTATCTCTCATATCCCGGGATTTATATCGTGCCACTCTGGACAGCTGCCAGTCTAATTGAAGAGGAGCGAGTCCGGCTTTCTGCCTTTCCTGGTTTGTAAGATCAATCACCTGGCTTTCAACAGACTTTGTTGATTTGATGATTGGAATATTGATTTTTTGAGTAGGATATATTAAATCCGGATTTGGAATTTGAGGGTTTGCATCAATCATTTCAGATAACCCGATTTGAAACTTTTTGGAAATTTTCCAAAGAGTGTCTCCTTTCTTTACGTGATAAGTTTGTGCTGCCTGGGCACCGGTGATTCCTGTAAGACCAAAGGCAAGGGACATTGTGACCATTATCATCGCTAATTTTGTTTTCATACGTATAAATTGTGTATTTAAATGTGAAATATTCTTATAAAGAAAAACAAAAAATAGGATTATTGTTTCATTTATAGGGAATAGGAAAACCATCTAGAATAAAGTGAAACCTTTTTTTATTTCATACGTACAAATAGGTAACGAATTTAATCGAAGAGGTGAATAACGTGGTAAAGGAGAACGATCGCTTTAAAAAGGTGATAACCAGTTTATCGAAAGTCGGCGTCAATATTTCTAAAACAAAGTCCAGACGGGAGATCCTTCATTCACTAAAGCAATATCAACCATTACCTAAGACGTTAACTCAGGATTCATAACGGTTTGCAAGGCATATTTCTCTTTTTTTCACGATATAATAAGAAATAGTGAAAAGGAGGGAATGGCATGGAAAGAGTGTTGTTTGATGTCCAAACGCTAAAGGAAATAAGAAAGAGGGCAGATGAAATTTCATACCGCTGCATGAGCGCCTCTCAGCCAGCCGATCCTTACAGTGTCAACTTGGCATTGGATCAGGTTTCCCGGGCATTATCCATGTTTGCAGAAATGGAAATCCACCGGATGCAAAACACGCATATCGCCTGTGACGGACAAAGCTATATTAATGGTCGTCTGCGGTTGGCGTACAGAACAATCCTTCAAAGCCCTCAAGAAGACTCGAACACAGCTTAATAAAGAGGTTGACCCAAGAATAACGAATGTCTAGAGATTTGAATCATTAGACGATTGGCTCATTAAGGACTGATCCTTTAAGGGTGATCACTTCATCTTTTTGGGTCAGCCTCTTTTTTTGTAAGGATATTTGTAAAGGCAGGTGACGTGATGACTATTATCTATCCAAAGATATTGTTGGTTTGTAATGGGAAAGCAGGTCAGGGGGAATTGGAAACTCAATTGATGGAAGTCACCCCGGAGCTTTTGGATATTTGTGATACATTGACTGTTCATAAAACGAAAGACAAGGGCGATGCAGAAAAAATATGCAGAAACACCGGGCAAGAATATGATCTGGTTGTCATCATGGGCGGGGACGGTACTGTACATGAAGCGGTTAACGGGTTAGCCAGTCTTGCATCGAAGCCAAAGGCCGCCATCCTTCCAGGGGGAACCTGTAACGACTTTGCACGTTCCCTGAATATACCCGTGAATTTGGGACAAGCCGTCAAAACCATTACGGACTCACCCCTGGAAAAGGATATCGATATCGTCAAAGCAGGCGACCGCTATTTCAGTAATTTCTGGGGGACAGGCCTGGTTTCTAAAACAAGTGATAATATCGACATGGGATCTAAAAGTGTTCTCGGAAAGCTCAGTTATTATATCAGCGCATTTCAATCCATCCAGGATCCGCCGCTGTTGCGGGCAGTCATTTCGGCTAACGGGAAAGTATACAAGGAACAAGTGGTGATGCTCCTGGCGGCGAACGGGCGCTCAATTGGCACAAACCCGCTGCCAGCCAATATTGATCTTGAAGATGGCCTGATCGATATATATATGGTTAAAAAAACAGGATTCCCATTATTGAAGGAATTTTTCATGATAAGAAGCACAGGAGAAGTAAACGATCCGTCAAATGATATCATTCATATCCGGGCTTCGGAGGCTACGATTCATATAGAGGAAGATGAGAAAGTGGATATGGACGGAGAGCTCTATGAAGAACAGAACCATACCTTGGTAGTCTTGAAGCATCATCTGCGGTTTATTGTAGGGGAGAATGAATAAGAGAGTATTGGAGTGGTCCTCCAATACTCTCTTTTTTACTGAATCTGGTTGAATCAATTTAGTTTATACAGTATGTCTTTTCTTTCTGATGACAAGGTAGATAATGTAGGCCAGTAGTAAGATACCGCCTGCTGCGAGTGTCAGCATGGTGAAGTTTTCTTCGATAAACGGTTTTGCTTTTGCTCCAAGGGCCAATATGATTGCTCCTTCAAGAAAGAAGCGGATGCCCCGTCCGATGATCGACCATATGACGAGTACTCTGATTTTTACTCCGGAAACACCGGCAAAGATGGTGAAGATTTTATATGGAACGGGTGTGAGGCCGGCAATAAGCAGGGCCATGGGACCGTATTTCATAAAGTATTCTTCCACCTTCTGAATTCTTGCTTCTGAGAATAGGTATACCAGTATCGGCCGACCGAGTTTTTTACCGATCCACCAGCCGAATAACGCACCGATGACTGACGCAGCCGTTGTATATAAAGCATAGAGCAAAGCATTTTCAGGGTTGGCGATCGCCAGCGGGATTAACAGGACATCTGGTGGAATCGGAAAGAAAGACGAATCTGCAAAGGATACAAGAATCAGTCCCCAAATCCCGTAATCGAGCAACCAGGCTTCAAAAGCGTGAAGTAGTTCAGACATAAGATATCTCCTTTATTATCATGCAATTATTGTCAAACGTATTGTCGGTTTTTGAAATAACATAAGAAAGTATATCACTTTTTAAGGGGAGCGTCATGGAATATCTGATTGGACTATATTAGAAGAGAGGAAGCAGTCATAGAAAAGACCCCGCTCAGTATAGATCACAATTGAGTAAATAGAGTGATCCATAAAGAAGAGGGCTGAGTGGAGTGAAAAAATAAGTCATTTCTCGGGAAATAGTGACAGGATGTCTGGCAATTCTACATTTCGTCCGGTGATTTGATGCCTAACAGGCTCAAACCTTGTGATAACAGAGACGCTGCTGCGAAGACGAGTGCCAAACGGGATTCCTGCTCCGGGTCCGGGTTAATGATTTTTGTATTTCCATAGTAGCTGTTAAACGACTTTGCGAGCTCCAGCAGGTATTTTGCCAGGATGGAAGGTGCGCAGCCCTTCCAAGCTCTTTCGACTGTTTCAGGAAATAGTCGAAGCTGCTTGATTACTTCCCAGCTGGCTGAGTCTTTCAGTCCATTAAACGTGTAAGGTGAAGCGACTCCGGCTTTTCTCAGGATCGATTGGGCTCTCGCATGAGTGTATTGCAGATAGGGGCCGGTTTCCCCTTCGAAGGTAAGCATGTGTTCAAGGGAAAACTCAATATCGTTCAAACGGTCATTTTTTAAATCATGGAAAATGACCGCCCCGACTCCGACATCCCGGGCAACAGCTTCTGCTCCTTTAAGATGCGGGTTTTTCTTTTTGATATTTTCATCTGCCATCGCGACCGCTTCGGCAAGCACTTCTTCCAGTAGAATGACGCGTCCTTTACGAGTCGACATTTTCTTTCCGTCCTTCAAGTAAAGGCCAAAAGGTATATGCTTCATGCTTCTTGCCCAATCAAATTCCAATTTCTCAAGCACCCCCTTGACTTGTTTGAAGTGGACGGTCTGCTCCTGGCCGACAACGTACAGCGCTTCATCGAAGGAATATTCGCGTTGGCGATAAAGGGCGGCTGCCAGATCCCTTGTAGCATAGAGGGTTGCGCCATCTGTTTTTTTGATTAAACATGGAGGCAGTGTCTCGTCCTCCAGCCACACGACGCGGGCACCCTGTGACGTTTCAAGGAGAGCCTTCTCCTGCAGCAGTTGTACTACCTCTTCCATTTTATCGTTAAAGAATGCCTCGCCATTGTAGGAATCGAAGTTCACTCCAAGTAGTGTATAGATGGTTTTAAATGCTTCGAATGATTCACACTTGAACCATTTCCATAACCCGGTGATTTCTTCATCGCCGTCTTCGAGAAGCTTGAATGCTTTACGGCCTTCTTCTTCAAGCGCAGGGTCCTGAACAGCCTCTTCATGGAATTTCTTATAAAGGGTAAATAATTCGGCAATCGGGTTTTCTTTTACCTTCTCTTCATCGCCCCATTTTTTGAAGGCGACGATCAGTTTCCCGAATTGTGTGCCCCAATCCCCGATATAGTTGATTTTGACGGTTTCATATCCGCATTTTTCTGCTAAATTGGCGAGGGCATTGCCAATTACAGTGGAACGGAGGTGCCCCATCGAGAAGGGTTTAGCAATATTAGGAGAAGACATATCCAGCACGATCGTCTTGCCATTCCCGAATGGATGGGAACCGTATTGAACTCCTTGCTTAAGAATCGAGGAGACAATCTCCTTCCCGGTGAGTGCGGGATCAAAACGTACATTCACATAAGGACCCACTGCCTCCACATTTTTGAATGTTGGGGAATGAAATGTCTGGGCTATTTCTGCAGCAATCACTCCAGGGGATTTTCTCCATTCTTTGGCTAATCTGAAGCACGGGAAAGCCAGGTCTCCCAGATGGGCGTGCTTCGGTATTTCGATTAACTTGCAAATATCTTCTTCAGGCCAGGAAGAAAGAACCTGGGACTTCATTTCTGTCGCTAATACTGACTTTAAATCCATCATTTCCACCTCCAAATAAAATAAAAAAACCCGTCTCTATTTGTTATAGAGACGAGTTTATGCTCGCGGTACCACTCTTTTTCCCGAAGGGCGCTCATAGGTTAACGGTGCAAACCGGTCTTTCTCTACTGCTTTCAAGAAAGACTTCTCAGAAGTGCGCTTCATTCCGGGCTTCACACCAGGCTTGCACCATCCCTGGTTCGCTAATGGATCTGCGTCAGAATTACTCTCTTCATCATGGAATATCTTGTATATAGTTAGATATTATTTTACACAATTTGGAGATAAATACAACATATATTGTTAAGAATCTTCTGAAGAGAACATATACGTTTTATGATGGTATCTCATACTGAATACAATTCCCAGTGCCAGCATGTTCCCCATCAGGGAACTCCCCCCGTAACTGATGAACGGAAGCGGGATCCCTGTGATCGGCAATAATTGAATCGTCATTCCAATGTTCTGAAAGACGTGGAATGTGATCATCGAAATGATTCCTGCGCATACGTAGGCATTGAACTGTTCTTTCGTGTCCAGCGCTGTCTTAGTCAAATGATAGATTAACAGGAAGTAGAGACTGATGACGACACTTGCACCGATAAACCCGTATTCCTCACCGATGACACTGAAGATAAAGTCAGTATGGTTTTCAGGGATATATACCTCTCCATCGTTATAGCCCTTTCCGAAAATCTGCCCGGATCCGATCGCATTCAATGAATTGATCAAATGGAATCCTTCCAGTTTGGAATAGTTATAAGGGTCGAGCCATGCATAGATCCGCCCGAATTGATAAGGCTTTACATTTAAGTATTTTTCCAATATATCCGGAGCCCATATGACAAGGGAAATGACAATTCCGCCAAGGAACGTGATCGAAGCATAAATAGGAACGATAATCTTCCACGTTATCCCCGAGACGAGGATGATTCCTGTCATGATTGCGAGAATGACAAGAGATGTACCCAAGTCAGGCTGCTGCATAATGAAGGCGAGCGGCAAAAAGGTGGCTGCGCCGATTTTCAACAGCAGCTTGAAATCTGTTTCGATCGTCTTTCTCGGATTCATTTCATGATGAATTGTAATGATCCTGGCAAGGACAAGGATCAAGAAAGTTTTCATGAATTCGGAAGGCTGAATCGATCCCAAAGGTCCGAGCATGAACCAGCTCTTCGCTCCATTCCGGTAAGGTGCAATACTTTCCGGAGAAATGAGCAGCACGAGGAGCAGGGCTATACCAAGACCATAAAGATACCAGGAAAGCCGTTTGTATTGCTCCGGGTCAAAGAATAGTGCTCCTCCGATAATGATACCTCCAACCACATACCAGAAGGCCTGTCGGATGACGAAGTTTGTTTCATATACACTGGAGGTCTGTGCGCTGCTTATGCCAAGAGCACTGACGATAAAGAACATCATCAATAAAAACGCAAGTCCCCAGTCAAATTTATCAGCAAATCGCTGGCGAGTTTCCATAATCATTTCACCTGAATTTCGTAAGATTTCACATTCCTAGTCTAATAGAAACGGAGGAAAATTTCTACTGGCTGTCATTGACGACAAGCTTATTTTTCACCTGTTTATACCAGGAGGCAAGATGAAAAGACAGCAGACTGCAGGTAAAGAAGAATTTGTCAGGGTATGCAGTATTTCCTTTTCCATATATTACATGAATGCACTGGGAATCCAAAAGTAAAACTCCCGAGTACAAATGTAACATTTCCTATACTAATTAGCTAGAAAGCTTAAGGCTGGTTGAAACGAATCAAAATCCTTTCAAATGAAGGCAGCAAGCCTTCTGTACTATCGGATTCAAACCGATATTTGCGGGCGCAATAAGCAGCCGACCCTGTCGAATGACTTTTTCCGACAGTTTCCTGCGACTTTTGTCATCATTTTGAAATGAAATAGAAAAGAACGATATCCATGTTTCTTTGCTAATATAGATACTAGTAGATACGCATCGTGTAAATCAGATGGAGGGAATGTTTTGAAGTCAAACAAGCAAATCAAAGATATCATCTATGTGCATAAAAATATAGATCGGCAATATGTAGTTTCTTACGGAATTAACTTTCAGGAATTTGCTTTACATACACCGCAGCCTCTAAGAAATTTGCTCTTGATCAAACATCAGTATGAGCATGGGGCATTTAATATTCACACTCATCTGGAATATGTTGAACAGGAAGAAACGGACAAGATCATAAATGACAACGTAGCGGGCTACGGTGACTTCTGCTGGATCGATTTTGACGAAGAAGCAGGTGTCAATGAATTGAACGGGCAGGAAATCGCAGAGCTGCTCTACATGGGGCATCTGAAGCAGCCGCTGAGCGCACCGTTTTACTCCAAATTGAACAACCGTTTCGCGTACCTCTCTCATGATGATGGGTGGTTTAATAAAATTTATTACCGTGACTTTGATGACTTTTACGAGCTGTTAGGTTCAACGGTTGCTTCGAAATTGGGAAGCGTAAAAGGCGGTAAAGGATTATTCGGCATGAAAAAGGAAAAGCAGTTTCCCGTGATCGGTCCTCAGATCATCACTTCTTTTAAAGAGAAGATAAAGGAAGGAATGATCATTTCCATAGAAAAAGCCATTGTGAGCAGAGGGAAGATCGAGATTCCGATCTGGGTCATTGGGGACTACTTCAATATGGATGAAATGATGGAAGATTATCAGCAATTCAGTAAATCACCTGCTAATGGTCTGCTTATTTTCGACCGTAAAACAAAGAACTGGAGTTCATCGATCCGTTAGGCAGGCACAAACAGCAAAATGGAGAATAGAGTGTAGGGATGGATCCGCTACCCCTTTTACTCAGTTTATAAAAAAGATAAGAAGGATTAATCAGTGTACAGGACTTCATCAACATTCTAAGTTGAATGAACTTCTTTACAGGGATTAATCCTTTTGATTATGGAATGAGTATGTCTTTCTCCACTTTGTAATCATTTTCTCCCTTTGCTGTCAGCCACACTGTCAATGTATAAGTGCCGCTGTCAAGCTTTGGCAGCACCAGCTGCTGGGTAAATGCCTCCCCTTGTTTAAGCGGGATTTCCTGTATGGCCTGTGTATACATTTTGTTTTCGGATTCGCGGTATACCACGTTTCCATCCTTGTCTTTCAACGTGAAGTCGATCTTTTGACCGGATGAAAAGACGAAGGTTTTTTCTTTTTCCGTTTGGTTTTTGATTTTAAACTCGTAGACCGCTTGTCCATTTTTTGCATCCTGCTCGATTAAAGAAGGTTCCATACTGCCTGCAACAATTCCTTTCTCTGTTTGATTTGTGTCAGCGGTGCCGCTGGTCTCCTGTCCAACATCCTCCTGTTTGGGGTCGTCGGAAGTTCCGCAACCGGTCAAGCCCCCGACCACGAGAGCGCCGGTCAATGCGATGATCAATTTCATCATGTCCCATCACCTCTAGTTTATTAGACTTAAAAACAGCAGAAAAGTTTCAAGACTTTGTTCCTCATTATCAAAGTAAGACCAATCACCCAGAAAAAATAGAAAAGCGATATAGTTTGGTTTTCTCAGGAGTGGTCAGTACAATGGAAGAAGAAATGTAAAAATAAAAATCAAAATCAGGTAAAGAGGAGGGAAGGCGTTGAAGAAAATAGATATCCTAAAGATGGCCGGCTTCTCTGCCCTCCTCCTCATCTTCCTCTGGTATAGCCGCGGCTTCTGGGAGATACGGCCGCATGATATCAGAGACTGGATCATGCCGTTTGGGTGGGGAGCACCTATCGTCTTCATTATCATGCTGACGATCCGTCCAGTCGTTTTAATTCCGACTACAATTTTTTCCATTGCGGCTGGATTGGCATTTGGCCCTTACATTGGCCTAGTGGTTACTCTCGCCGGTGCACTTGGAGGGGCAAGTGTTGCATATGCTGCCTCCAGTTTCCTTGGATTGAGGCTTTGGAAGAAATCTTCTCCCAAGGTGACCATCATCCGGGATAAAATGGCTGAAAATGGTTTTTTCTATATATTGATGCTCCGATTGGTGCCGTTTCTGAATTTCGATCTTGTGAGTTATTTAGCGGGAGCAGCGAAAGTGCGATTTCTTCCTTATATTGCTGCTACAGCCATAGGGATCATCCCGGGGACGATCGGATTCGTCTTCTTTGGTTCTGGTTTAAGCGGGGAAGACCGGATGCATCTCTATGTGGCAATCGGAATGTTCGTGTTCCTCTCCCTGCTTGTCATTTTCACCAGAAAGAAATTGAAGTTTTGGTTCGGTGACTCTAAAGATGACTAATATGGAAGAGTAGGGGACGGAGCTTCATCCCCTTTCTTCTATTGAACCCTGACTCGTTTGGATTCCCACTCTTCCCGAATCATGCCCATTCGAATGGAATCGTAATAGACACCATTATAATAACGGCATTTCCTCATCCTGCCTTCAAGCTTCATGCCGATTTTTTCTGCTGCCTTCATCATTCGTTCATTACCCGACCAGGTAGTGATACCGACCCTGCCGATTTCCTTTGTTTCAAATAGATGATCAATCCATTGAGATAGCGCATCGGTCCCATAACCCCCGTTCCAATAGCCGGGGTCATAAATCACAATACCCGCCTCAAGCCATCTCGTTGGTTCATACTCCCAGTAGTAGCTTACCGTTCCGATGATGTTTCCCTGTACTTCAATGATCCGTTGATGATCATTGGTTTTCTCGACAGTGTTCAGGAAAGATTGCTTATATTCTTCAAATGACATTTGTTTATGTTCAAAATAAGGGGCATCCCAATTCTTCCATTGAGGTGAAGGTTCTTTATGGATGTATTTCCAAAGTATTTCTAAATCATCTTCTTCTATTTGTCTGAGGGTCACTCTTTTACTGGTTGAATTCAATTATGTCCGCTCCTTGTGATATTAGTTGGCTTAAGTACATAATCAGGGAAAGGATATTTCCTGTTAATTCCATTATACAGATGTTTGGTGCCTATTAAAAATAAGGGGGAAGAGAAATGACAAAAATAATGGTGATTGGCAGCAGTTCGATGGATCTTGTAGTGACTGCGCCA
Organism: Mangrovibacillus sp. Mu-81; assembly: GCF_036867415.1. NCBI lineage: Bacteria > Bacillati > Bacillota > Bacilli > Caryophanales > Bacillaceae > Mangrovibacillus > Mangrovibacillus sp. Mu-81. The sequence goes on along the minus strand of NZ_JBAJHU010000013.1, from coordinate 26,410 downwards.
AAGAGGCCGCTGGCGGGAGAAACACTCCTTGGAGATTCGTTTAAGACCGTGCCGGGCGGAAAAGGGGCGAACCAGGCAGTGGCCGCTTCCCGCCTGGGTGCTGAAGTATATATGGTTGGATGTGTCGGAACCGATCGATACGGAGAAGAGATCGTAAAGAACCTTCAGCAAAATGGTGTGAACACAGATTTTGTTGAAGTTATTAATGGAGAGAGCGGGACTGCACATATTGTGATAGCAGAAGATGATAATAGCATTATTGTCGTTCAAGGCGCCAATAGGCATGTGACACCTGAACTGGTATCGAGGGCCGGAGAAGTTCTTTCGGAATCTGATATGGTGCTGATCCAGCAGGAAATACCCGTTGAAACCGTCCGCTATGTGAGCAGACTGTGCAAAAAACTGAACGTTCCGCTCATACTGAATCCAGCTCCGGCCAGAAAAACGGAACAAGAAGTGATTGAAGCTGCCAGGTTCCTGACACCGAATGAACATGAGGCTTCCCTGTTATTTGATGGCATGGGTATACAGGAGGCAATCAGGAAGTATCCTGGTAAACTGTTTGTGACACAAGGAATGCAGGGGGTTCGTTACTTTGACGGGAAGAAGGAAGTGGTCGTCCCTTCCTATCCGGTGAATGTCGTCGATACAACCGGAGCGGGGGATACGTTCAACGCAGCCTTTGCCGTCGCTTTATCTGAAGGGAAAGGAGTCGAAAAAAGCCTTCAATTCGCCAATAAAGCGGCTTCCATTTCCGTCTCCAAGTTCGGGGCGCAAGGCGGTATGCCCACCAGGGAGGACGTCGGCAATGGCTGAAATAAACAAGACCCGATCCGCTAAAAAGCAGGTCGGGTCTTCGGTATCAGCTAGCTTTTGCACTTGAGACAGCAGCTTTTTTCTTATTTGTCAGCTTGTCGACGATGGACGTGATGGCTCCGTCACCAGTGACATTGCAGGCAGTTCCAAAGCTGTCCTGTGCCAGGTAGAGAGCGATCATGAGGGAAGTCATCGTAGGACCGAATCCTAACATCGATTCAAGCAAACCGAGTGCAGCCATTACCGCGCCGCCCGGAACCCCGGGTGCTGCAATCATGGTGATCCCGAGCATCAGGATGAATGGGAATAACTGAGTGAATGACAAAGCTTCGCCCTGAATGAACATAACCGCCATTGCACAGCTCACAAGCGTAATCGTGCTCCCGGATAAGTGGATCGTAGCCAGCAACGGAACGGAGAAGTCAGAAATGCGTTCTTTCACTCCAAGTTTCTTAGTGCGTTCCAATGTTACCGGGATGGTTGAAGCGGATGACTGTGTACCCAATGCAGTAAAGTAAGCAGGCAGCATGCCCTTCATCATCACGAACGGATTTTGTTTGCGCATCGTACCGGCCGCCGTGTATTGGAAGGCCAGGAAAATCACATGCAATAAGATAATCATCACAAACACTTTCGCAAACACAGACATGATCGCACTGACTTGTCCGCCCTGAGTCATATTCGCGAATATCCCCAGAATATGAACAGGAAGCAGCGGGATGATGATTTTCTCAATGACCAATTCAACGATCTGCCTGAATTCATCCATTCCTTTTTGGAGGGAGCCGCCTTTGATTGCAGCCATTCCAAGTCCGATAGTGAAGGCGATCAGGAGCGCCGTCATTACTCCCATGACAGGAGGCATGTCCACCGTGAAGAACCCTTTTAAGAGAGCTTCTTCAGGATTTTCAAATGATTGAGAAGTTTGATTTGCCAATAGGGAAGGGTAAATACTCTTAGCGACGGAATATGTCAGCAGTCCCGCAAGAACTGTGGACCCGTAAGCAAGCCCTGTGGTCAGTCCCAGGAGTTTTCCTGCCCCTTTTCCCATCGAACCGATTCCAGGTGCAATGAATCCTATGATAATCAATGGGATCGCGAACCCAAGGAAATTACCGAAAAGTCCATTAAACGTAGCGAATAATTTCACGACCCATTCTGGTGCAATTGAACCAATCACTATACCTAACGCAATCCCCAACAGGATCTTAGGCAGTAAACCAAGCTTTCTCATCTTGATGTCCTCCTTGAATGTACAATTGTTTTCGATAGGAGGATTATACACCCGGGAGAAGAATATTTTAAGAGGAAATTGAAAAGGCGGAATCTTAAGTGTATTCAGATAAAATAAAGCCCATAACCCTGTAGCGGGACCAGGCTGGGTAAACATACATATATAAAGACGGAACTCCAACGGGAAAGAGCTGTTGAATCAAGGACAATGGTGGTGATTTTATTTTTCCAACTAATCATTCTTTCCCTTTTAGTTGAAAGTGATAAAATAGAAACATCTATTGTTAATATTGGAGGTACTCATACATGAAAACCAAGCTTTGTTTATTGTACGGCGGCAAGTCAGCCGAACATAACGTATCCTTGCAAACAGCTAAGGCTGTCATCGGAGCCTTAGACTTAAATAAATATGAAATTCACCCTGTATTCATCTCAACAGAGGGCCGGTGGGTCAAAGGCCCCCAGCTTGATGCTCCTGTTGACGATGTAAAAGCATTGCAATTCAATAACGGGGAAGAGATTTCTCCCAACGCGTTAAGCACGGCAATCACTCCAGCTGAATCCAAAGAAAGTGAAGGATACGATATGATCTTTCCGCTGCTTCACGGTCCTAATGGAGAAGACGGAACCGTTCAAGGGATGCTTGAATTACTGAACCTTCCTTATGTGGGGAATGGTGTCCTTGCGTCATCAGCAGGAATGGATAAAGTGATCATGAAGAATCTTTTCGCACAGGCGGGGATCCCTCAAGTGAATTACACTTGGTTCATCCGCAGCACGTGGAAAGGAAACCCTGAGAATGCATATAAACAAGTGGAAGAGGAAATCGGATATCCATGTTTCGTAAAACCGGCGAACCTTGGTTCATCCGTTGGAATCAGTAAATGTACATCCCGTGATGAGTTGGCGGCGGCATTCAATGAAGCATTCCAATTCGACCGCAAGATCATCATTGAAGAAGGCGTAAAGGCGCGCGAAATTGAACTGGGAGTGCTGGGAAACGATCAGCCTGAATGCTCTGTTGCAGGTGAAATCGTTCCGAAGAAGGATTTCTATGATTATAAGGCAAAATATGAAGACGGCGATACGGCACTCATCATCCCTGCAGAGGTCGATCAGGAAACATACGCCAACATGAAAGAGATCGCGATTCAATCCTTCAAGGCCCTTGACTGCTCCGGTCTGGTCCGTGCAGATTTCTTCCTGACTGAAGACGGGCGGATTTACATGAACGAAGTGAATACAATGCCGGGCTTCACGCCATTCAGTATGTTCCCGCTGCTGTGGAAACATACAGGCGTCGACTATCCGACACTGATCGGGAAATTAGTCGAGCTCGGGTTGGAGCGCTATGAAGAAAAACAGACAATCAAACATACGATGTAATAACTGAACTAGGAAGGGACTGACTGGAGGATGATCATCTACTAGCAGTCCCGCCTCTTTGTCAAAGCCCTTCCGCTTTTCTTATAGTAACCCGTAAAGGAGAAAGAAAATGTTTGAAAAGAGTTTAAAAGAAACGTGTGAAATGCTTCATGTCCAAAATGACCTTGCTCAATTTGAAGACCTTATCATAAAGGGCGTAAGCATTGACACACGTAAAATCGAAAAAGGAAACTTATTTGTCCCTTTCAAAGGTGAAAATGTGGACGGTCACCGATTCGTAAGACAGGCGGTTGAAAAGGGAGCATCTGCAGCTCTCTGGGATAAAAACGTTCCGAATCCTCCTGAAGATATCCCTGTCCTGGTCGTAGACGACCCGCTGCTTGCGCTGCAGTCACTGGCAAATCAATACCGCCATCAGCTTGATCTGAAAGTGGTCGGCATCACAGGCAGTAACGGAAAGACAACGACCAAGGATATGGTCGCCAGTCTGCTGGGCACAAAATACAATGTTCATAAGACACAAGGAAACTACAATAACCATATCGGTCTGCCATTAACTATCCTGGCGCTCCCGCATGACGCAGAAGTGGCTGTGTTAGAAATGGGAATGAGCGGGTTCGGTGAAATTGAATTATTATCTGAGATCTCCCAGCCCGATGCAGCGATCATTACAAATATCGGAGAATCACATCTTCAGGATCTTGGGTCGCGTGAAGGCATCACAAAAGCCAAGCTTGAAATCGTCCAGGGATTAAAAGAAGGCGGATTATTCGCCTACTACGGAGACGAGCCCCTGTTGAAGGAACAGGTAAAGGACTTATCTCTTAACCATGTGGAAACGTTCGGACGAAGCGAAGCGAATACCATTTACCCAGTGAAAATCGATATGAACAATGAGGGAAGCCGGTTTGAAACCTCATGTTATGAAGGAGAAGCATTCTTCCTTCCTGTACTGGGGCAGCACAATATCCATAATGCCCTGGCCGCCATTTTGATTGCCAAAGAATTTGGTGTCACAGTCGAAGAGATGAAGAAAGGACTGAATTCGCTAAAGCTTACCGGGATGCGGATGGAAATGACAGAAGGACAAAAAGGCGAGAAAATCATCAACGATGCCTATAACGCAAGTCCCACTTCCATGAAAGCAGCGGTCCGGCTTGTTTCAGAACTTGAAGGGTTCAACACCAAAATGCTTGTACTGGGAGATATGCTTGAGCTTGGTGACAACGAAGAGGAGTTCCACCTTGAAATCGGAAGAATGATCGACCCCGAGAAGATCCAGCGCGTCTATACTTACGGCGAGCTTGGGAAATTCATCGCAAAAGGTGCACTCGAAAGATTTTCACTTGAAAATGTTCACGCTTTCCAGGATAAGAATGAACTTGCCCAAAAGTTGAAAGACTACACACATGGCGGAGAACTGATACTGTTCAAAGCTTCCAGGGGAATGAAGCTGGAAGAAGTCATTGATGCATTGTCTTAAGCAGGACAGCGGTTAGAATGTTAAATAAGTGTACAGAATGAGAATGGGCAGGAAGAGGGGGGCCAATCTCCCTCTTCTTATTAGCAGTTCCTCTTCTCATAAAGAGAAATCAGACTTCAAGTAAGTGGGGATCATAATGATTGGATGTTTACTTATTCATGGATTCACAGGCGGTCCTTATGAAGTGGAGCCTCTGGCAGAGTATTTGAGTGAAAAGACCGAGTGGGAAATCATCGTGCCTACTCTTCCAGGTCATGGGGAAACCCTTTCTTTAAAAGGGATCAAACATGCCGAATGGATCGAGCATGCAGAGGAAGAATTGAAGCACCTTATATCGACATGTGACATTGTCTATGTCATTGGATTTTCCATGGGCGGTCTGATTGCCTCCTACCTGTCTGTCAAATACAATGTGGACAAACTTGTCTTATTGAGTGCGGCTGTCTACTATTTAAATTTCAAACAGCTTACAAAAGATATTGGGAATTTAATTAAGGAAGGGCTGCAGGGGAAAATTCTTGAAAACGAGCTTTACAATCGATATAAATATAAAGTATCGAATACCCCGTTCCTTTCTGCATACGAGTTCAAAAAGGTCGTTCGTGTTGCTCGTCCAATCCTGAAAAACGTACGGATCCCAACATTTATTGCTCAAGGCGAAAATGATGGAATAGTCCCGCCAAGAAGTGCAAAATATATATATGAGACCATTTCATCTGAAGAAAAAAACCTATATTTTTCCTCGAAAGCAGCTCATTTAATATGTCATAGTGAAGATAATCACGAATTATTTGGAGAGATCTACCATTTTTTGCAGAGTGAATAGAGCGACTATTTTACAATAGATTGAAATTCATCTTCATAAGTGGTAACATAACTACAACATTGTTCTATTTGTTGGACGTGTCAGCTCTTCAATTTAGAAGAGTGTATTTTTTTGCATAGAACCTTGCAAAATCCGCAGCACACCTTACAATAAGATGTAATACACATAGCAGCAAACATTCCAATGGATTGCACTATAATTTAAAAATAAACATCTCGCATAGACGATTTTAGATTAGATACCGAAGTCTTTCGGTGTGTAAGATTTCGTTCCGATTTAAAAATATAATCAGCACATTTGATTAGTTATAAAAGATGTAAATCAAAAGGAGAATGAATAGCATTGACAAAGTTTTCAGATTTAAATTTAAGCGCATCAACGTTGAAATCAGTTAAACGTATGGGCTTTGAAGAAGCAACCCCAATCCAGGCAAGTACAATTCCAGCAGGTCTGGAAGGCAAGGACATCATCGGCCAGGCACAAACCGGAACAGGTAAAACGACAGCATTTGGTATCCCGATGATCGAGAAGATCGATATGAAGAACCCGAACGTTCAGGCTCTTGTAATCGCTCCTACCCGTGAGCTTGCAATTCAGGTTTCGGAAGAATTATACCGCATCGGTTCAGATAAGCGTGCACGCGTATTGTCTGTATACGGCGGACAGGATATCCAGCGCCAAATCCGCGCGATGAAAAAGAACCCGCATATCATCGTTGGTACACCGGGACGTTTACTTGACCACATCAAGCGCCGCACGCTGAAGCTTGATAACGTTGAAACACTGGTACTCGACGAAGCGGACGAAATGCTGAACATGGGCTTCATCGATGACATTGAAAGCATCCTTGAAACCGTTCCAAGCACAAGACAGACACTTCTATTCTCTGCAACAATGCCGGATCCGATCCGCCGCATAGCTGAACGTTTCATGACAGATCCGGAAGTAATCAAGGTGAAATCAAAAGAAGTAACGGTTTCGAACATCGAACAATTCTTCACAAAAGTAAGTGAAAAAGAAAAATTCGATACTCTTTCCCGTTTAATCGACGTTCAATCACCAGAGCTTGCGATCGTGTTCGGTCGTACAAAACGTAGAGTAGATGAATTGGCAAGAGCTCTTAGCATCCGAGGCTACCTGGCTGAAGGAATCCACGGAGATCTTTCTCAAGCCCGTCGTATGACGGTTCTTAAGAAATTCAAAGAAGGCCGTATCGATATCCTGATCGCAACAGACGTTGCTGCTCGTGGATTAGACATTTCTGGTGTAACGCATGTTTATAACTTTGATATTCCTCAAGATCCTGAAAGCTACGTTCACCGTATCGGACGTACAGGTCGTGCAGGTAAGAAAGGTATGTCCATCACGTTTGTAACACCAAGAGAAATGGGTTACCTGAAAATCGTTGAACAAACAACGAAGAAGAAAATGACGGCCCTTAAGCCACCTAGCTTAAACGAAGCCCTAGAAGGTCAACAACGCCTGGCTCTAGAAAAATTAGCCGAAGCAGCAAAAGAAAATGATATTAAAGATTATTATCAATTAGCTGAAGAGTTCCTTGGAGATCAAGATCCTGTTCAAGCAGTAGCAGCGGCGATCCGTGTATTGACAAAAGAACCGGATACAACTCCAGTAGACATTACTGAAGAGCGTCCATTGCCATCAAGAGGCGGCGGTGGTAACCGCGGCGGCTACAAAGGCGGATCCCGCAGCGGCAAAGGCGGCGGACGCGGTGGAAGCGGCGGCCCGCGCGGCGGCGGTTCACGCGGTGGATCATCACGCGGAGGCGACCGTCGAGGCGGCGGCAGACCACAATCTTCCGGCCGACGCAAGTCATATAACAATAACTAAACGTATTTAGTGGAACACGATGACCTTTTGGGGGTTGTCGTGTTTTTTTGTTTAGGCGGCGGTTTGGCCGGGGAGGTGCAATAATTTCCATTTATTATCAAAGTCAGCATATATTAAAATTCGTCAGCATAAAATCAAATTTGTCAGCATAAATCGCAATAATTCAGCATATATCCAGAAAAGTCAGCATAAATCTTCGGTCAATAAAATTATCCTAATAATAAAGGTTTTTTGCTCCTTAAGCCGAACTTATTAAATAGTAAAAATATAAGGAGTGATAGCTTGGCTGTAAAAGAAAGAGAATTTCCGATAAGAATTCATCAAAACAATGCGTTATTAAAGAGAATTAGGAAAAATCACGAGGTGAGACCTCGCGTGGAGTCAGATTTAAAGAATATTGCAGCTGGATACAAGGGGGAAAAGACTGTAGATTATCATCTTGGTTACCTGGAAGACAAAAAATACTCCATTTTCCATAACATTAGATTGCAAGTCGGTTCACAGTACTTTCAAATTGATACCTTAATAATCACTACTTGTTATATTGTCATAATCGAAGTGAAAAACTTGGCTGGTATCATAAGAATTGATCCTCAAATAAGACAGTGTACACGCATACTTAATGATACTCAAGAAGGTTTCATAGACCCTATTTCCCAGGTGGAAAAATCAACACTTCTGTTTAAAAAATGGCTTTCTCAACATGGGTTTCAAACTACTTCGATCGAATTCCTCGTAGTAATAAGCAATCCCCAAACAACAATCGACTACACAATGAGGCCGGCGCCACATTCTCAATACACCAAAATAATTCATTCCCAAAATATTCTTCAGTATGTTACAACATTAAACAATAAATATAATAATGAAGTTATGACCAGTAAAGAAGTCCAGAAACTTAAGAAGATGTTATTAAAGAAACACTCTGTACTACTTTCAAATATTCTTGATATTTACGGCTTGACTAGGAATGAAATATTAACAGGTGTACTATGTGAACGTTGTAATAATGTTTCCCCACTAACTCGGATAAGTAATTATTGGACGTGTTTTCAGTGTTCCTATAAATCAAAAACGGCACATATTCAAGCTCTTGACGATTACTTTTTACTCATGGATGACCGTATTACAAACAGAACCCTAAGGGAATTTCTTCATATCCCTTCCCGGAACACAGCAACCTATATGCTTAAATCCCTAAACTTAAAATCCTCAGGATCAGGCAAGGGCATTTATTATTATAAATAGAATCTGCATTTTCCACCCATCCCCGCACATACTAACCACAAAAAAAGGAGCCTCAACCCAATATGACTCTCATCAGACTCGGATACGTTGCCATGAGCATGAACCTTCAAAATGCATCGCCTTCCCAGACTATGACGTTCAAGCAGTTTTCCGCGATAAAGGACAGGGAAGCGGCGATTGCCAGGCTTGAGCGGATTGCCCGTTCCAATCTTGAAAATTGCCTGCGGCTGCTGAAGCATAATGTACTTCATGACATCCACTTTTTTCGGTTCAGCTCCAAGCTGATTCCTCTTGCCAATCACCCTGAATTGAAAGGGTGGGATTTCATCTCGCCGCTTAAAGCCGAACTGCAGCATATTAAAGAATATTTACTCGCTCATCCAATGCGGGTTGATTTCCATCCGGATCATTTTGTCCTTCTGAATACCAGTGACGTGGACATTCTCAAAAATACCTTCAATACGCTCAAAATGCACAGGGACTTGCTTAAAGGAATGGGAATCGACCCGGTTCATCGATGTGTTTTACATATTGGCGGAGCTTATGATGATAAAGAAAAGGCGCTTGAACAGTTTATCCATAATTGGGGGCTCACGCCGGCACCTCTTCAGGAAATGATCATAATCGAGAATGATGATACTGTATTTAGTGCCTCGGATGCTTTATATCTTTGTGAAAAACTTGGCATTCCTCAAGTGTTCGATTATCATCATCATCTTGCCTATCATGAAAAGGATTGGCAGTCGGATTGGGAACGAATCGTATCGACGTGGAGCCAGTCGCCGCTGCCTGTGAAAATGCATATTTCCAGTCCGCGTTCTGATAGGGATTACAAGGCGCACGCTGATTACATAGAACCCTCGATGTTCATGGATTTCCTAAAAGGAATCAGGGGTTCCGTCGACCAGATTGACTGCATGATTGAAGCGAAGAAAAAAGATGACGCCCTGTTCAAATTGGTCGAAGATCTAAAGTCGGTCCAGGAAATTGAATGGGTCGATCCCTCTTCTTTTATCATTCATTAAACTGTGCCTGAACCCGCCCAGAAAGGTGTCTGCAGGCATTTTTTTTGCAGAGCTCCGTAGGGATAAAATAAAACTGCACATCGAGAATGAGCCTGTTCCAGAAACTTTTCACCCCCAAAAATGAAACCTATCCTATCTTCAAACGCAAACATACTGTAAGATTTATACAGAGTGTATTTTCATTATGGCTTCTTTCGCCTATTCATTTGCGATTTAGGATTGAATGTCCAAGAAGCGCCAAAGTTACAAAAACATACATGATGAGAAAGCAATAGAGGAGGATGGATATGAGAGGAGAGCCGCAGAAACGGATTTCGCCGAAGGCGCTGAAGGTGTGGAGGCTGCATGGCGTAATTCAGACATTGGTGCTGGCTGTTCTGGTCGCCGGGATCGTCGTGTTGGCGACAATATTTGATTGGCCAGTCTGGATTATGGCAGGGGCCATTGGTGTATTGCTCTTATTTACTTATTTAATGATCTTTTTCCTTCCGTCGGTTCGCTGGAAGCGATGGAGATATGAAGTGCGTGAGCAGGAAATTGAGCTTCAAAGAGGGCTTTTGATAGTGAAACGGACGCTGGTTCCGATGGTGAGGGTGCAGCATGTCGATACAGTGCAGGGACCGATTTTAAAGAGATATAATTTATCTACGATTACGATTTCGACGGCAGCCACGGTTCATGAAATTCCTGCACTTGAGACCGGGGAAGCCGATGAATTAAGACATTCGATATCGTTACTTGCAAGGGTGGCGGAAGATGATGTCTGAATTTAAACGGCTTCACCCGATTTCTGCCGTATCGAATTTTCTGAAACAATTAAAAGAATTGATCATCCCGTTTGTGCTGTTATTTGTACTGAATGGCAGGGGGGAGAAGGGCGGTTTCTGGGATTATATGCCCCTTATCTCGATGGGCGCGGTCCTTGTGATCGTCCTTGCGGCAGGGGTGGTCAAGTGGCTTCGTTTCACATACCGGTTAGAAAAAGGAGAGCTCAGGATCGAATACGGTCTCTTCGTGAAGAAGAAACGTTATATCCCATTTGACCGCATTCAGAGCCTGAATTTTTCAGAGGGAATCATCCACCGGCCGTTTGGCTTGGTGAAGGTGAAGGTGGAAACAGCCGGCTCGTCGAACCCAAGGGAATCAGAAGCCGAGCTGACAGCGATACGAAAAGAAGAAGCGCTGGAGCTTGAAAGAATTATTTACCGTGAAAAGAAAAAAGTTCAGCGGGCGGAAATGACAGAAGAACCTGTCGCCGGGCAAGAGGCACCGCATAAAAAAGAGACGGCTGTTTTTGAAATGAGCCAGAAAGATATCTGGGTGCTTGCCGCAACCTCAGGGGGAATTGGTGTCATTCTATCCGGGGTGGCCGTTTTCTTCTCGCAGTTCTCTGAATTCATTCCGTACGACGCGGTGTTTGATGAAATCATGGTCTTTGTCAAAAGCGGGATTGTCTTCGTGGCAGTCATGGTGTTCGTCGTCCTGCTCGCGGCATGGATTTTATCGGTAGGCTGGACATTTATCGTTTACGGTGATTTTAAAATCAGGCTGAATGATGACAATATCGTCATCACAAGGGGCTTGCTGGAGAAAAAACAGGTGACCATCCCGCTTAATAGGGTACAGGGCATACGGATCGTGGAGAATCCGGTCCGCCAGTTGTTAGGTTACTGTACAGTCGTGATTGAGAACGCGGGGGGATCTGTGCTTGAGAAAGACAGTTCGACGATCAAACTTATTCCCGTAGTCAGAAAGAAAAAGGTTCAGGGGCTCTTGCAAGCTATATTCCCTGACTATGAGCTGACGGAAGAATTTCACAGGCTTCCGAAACGTTCCCTCAGGCGATACATCTTCCGTACCGCGTTTTGGGTAATCATCCCGGTTGTCATCCTCGCGATCATGTACTGGCCGCTTGGCCTCCTCAGCATCCTGCTGGTTGTTCCTTTCAGTTTGCTGGGCTTTTATCAGTATCGTGCGGGTGGATGGGGTATCTCCGGTCAACAACTGGCACTCCAGTACCGTTGGATATTAAAACATACTGCTTATATGAAGAAGAGCAGGGTACAATCCTTCGATTCAAAACAGAGCTGGTTTCAGGCAAGGAGAAACTTGTCCAGTATTTCAACTACGCTTAAATCCGGACAAACGGGTTATTCAAGTGAGTTGAAAGATGTGGAAATGGAAAATGCAGCTGAAATGTATAAATGGTTTTCTCATGAATGAGTAAAAAGGCGGCCGGCTCGGGGTAATGAGCGGCCGCCTTTTTAGCCTTTCGGATTGACATTCATTTCTTCCCCGAAATCCATCCGATGATGAAACCGCCAAGCAGCCCGAAAAGATGGGCAGTGATGTTTATGCCGGATTGCATGAATGTCATGACCACTCCGATCACAACGATGGGGAGGATGATCTGGCGGCTTTCTTTCGTTATGAATTGTTTTTTCAGCAGGATCATGGCGATGTAGAAACCGAACAAACCGAAGATGGCTCCTGAAGCCCCCACGTGGCTGTAGGTCAGTGGTTTGATGATATAGGTAATAATATTAGCGAAAATGCCGCTCGCCAAATATAGAAGAATAAACCGGACCTTGCCCAGACGTTGTTCTAGCGGGGGTCCGAATAATACGAGTGAAAAAGAATTGAACAAAAGATGAGCGAATCCGAGATGGACGAAGATAGGGGTGATCAGTCTCCACCATTCACCTTCTTTGATATATAGATTCACACCCGCCAGCTGTTCATACACCCAAAGCTGCGGGAAAATGGGCAGTGCACTGACTAAAAAGAGCACGATATGGATGAATACGATCAGTGAAATGACCGGATATAATCGTAAAAACTGGGAGAAGCTTTCCGTTCTGACAAACATAGTGTATCCTCCTAATAGAATAGTACCGACACTGAAAAATTACATGGTTCCATTATATACTATAAATAAACTATATGAGAAAAAGGACAAGAGTAGAAGGAGATCTACATATGATTAAAGGAATAGGTTTGGATATAATCGAAATCCGACGTATACAGCAATTAGTCGAACGACAGCCGAAATTGATCAAGAGGGTTTTGACCGCAAGCGAACAGGAGCATCTGGCCGCTTTGACGGGTTCACGCTCGATTGAATTCATTGCGGGCAGGTTTGCAGCAAAGGAGGCTTTTGCAAAAGCAAAAGGGACGGGGATCGGCCATTCTCTTTCTTTTCAGGATATCGAGATAAGCAAGGACCCGAACGGCAAGCCGTTTTTTTCAAAGCCTGACGGGGTGAACGCTCATCTGTCCATCACCCACAGCAGGGAGTTTGCCGCCGCACAAGTCATCATTGAAGATTGATAAAAAAGTTCAGGCTTGTCATCTTCGCTAGCATATTCCCTTGGGTTGTCTCATATATTCAGTAGTGCAATAGGAGAGACAAGGCTAGGTATATACTGTCGGTACATCCGATTGTAAGAGAGACAAAGATAAAGAGCGTCTTTTTCTTATACTGTCTAGCTTTCCCCTCTCTCAATTACGTTTATCTTGAGACAAAAGGGGTTGAAAAAATGAAGAAAAAGCTAGTTGTACTAGTGATGGCCATGCTTGCAGTGCTGATGCTGGCTGCTTGCGGGGAGAAATCGAAGGAAGACGTGACAAAGGATCTGAAGTCAAAGGTAGAGGACATGAAGGGGTATAAAGCAGACGCCAAAATGACTCTTCAAGTTGGTGATGAACCACAGACCTACGATGTGGAAGTGTGGCATAATAACCCTAATTACTACCGGGTGGCCCTCAAAAACGCCGCGAAGGATCAAAGTCAAATGATTCTCCGGAATGACGAAGGAGTATTTGTCTTAACCCCTGCGCTGAATAAGAGCTTCCGCTTCCAAAGTGAATGGCCGAACAACAGCAGTCAGGCTTATCTGTATGAATCTCTGGTCCAGGATGTGCTTGAGGATAAGGAAGCGACCTTTAAAGAAACGAAGAATCACTATGTATTTACGACAAAGACCCGATATCAGAATAAGCAGATGCTTCCGACCCAGGAGATTACCTTTAACAAGAAAGACCTTTCCCCTGCTACCGTCAAGGTGATGGACGCGGATAATAACTCTCTTGTGAAAGTGGAATTCTCGAAAATGGATATGAAAGCGGCGTTTGATAAAAAAGACTTTGATATGAAGAAGAATATGACTGGCGCCCAGCTTGAAGTTCCGGTTACAGCAAACGTGGAAGACACGGAGTTCACTGTCCTCTACCCTATGTCTGAAATTACAGGAACCGAGTTGGTAGAGGAAAAAGAGGTGGCGACCGAAGATGGTAAACGCGTCATCTTAACGTATGATGGGGAGAAATCCTTCACGATCATCCAGGAGAAAACAACAGTGGTCCCTACCATGACGGTATCGACTTCACTGAAAGGGGAACTGGTGGACCTTGGATTCACAGTCGCTGCGATGACCGATAATTCAATACGATGGACGAGTAACGGAGTCGATTATATGCTTGCTTCCAATGACCTGACTCCATCTGAAATGGTGATGCTTGCTCAGTCCGTTCAAGGATCGATGGTGAAATAGAACGTTCAAATGGGGTGAACCAAATTGGTTTGCCTCTTTTCTTTTGGCTCTTTTAGCTCATTGCTGCTAACGCATACACTTGGGTGCGGCCTTTATACCGAACTTTGCTTATAGATTTAAGCTGCTTTTTGGAAAAAAGTCTGTTTTTTACAAGAATGCACTTGATTTGATTATAATCTGTCAAGTGGATTGTGATGCCGGCTCCCAATTAAGAATTTATGATTCCAGGGACGTTAATTGTGCCGGAATTAAAATAATCGTGCCGAAATCCCGATATTTGAGCCGCTTGTCGAAAAATCTCCATATTCCTCATGCTTACCGCGATCCATCTCAATCTAACCTCCTTCCCTTGACACTTCCAAAGATCACTTGCCTCAAAAAAATTAATTTGACACAATAAGAGAATAGATGAATAATCAAAGATATTCTTGAATAGACTGACAATGTTTTGTTGATATGAGGAAGTGACCAGAGTGGAAACACTGACGCAGTTCTTTCGTGATACTTGGGCAGAAATCAACCTGGACTATTTGAATGAAAATATTAGAAACATCAAACAGCACATCGCTTCTGATGAAGTGAAACTATTTGCTGTCGTTAAAGCGAACGCATACGGACATGGTTATGTCCAAATTGCAACAGCTGCTTTAGAAGCGGGGGCTCACGGACTTGCAGTCGCATTTCTGGATGAGGCCATTTTGCTGAGAGAGTCGGGGATAAAAGCTCCGATCCTTGTGCTCGGCGCCACTCGGGCAAAAGATGTGAAACTTGCCTCCGAGTATACTATTTCATTGACGGCCTTCAGTTTGGAGTGGTTGGAAGAAGCGGTGGAAGAATTGGAGCAAACGGCTTCCCTGAACCTGCATATTAAATGCGATACAGGGATGGGCAGAATCGGAGTCCGGTCCGCTGAAGAATTGAAACGAATGGAGAAATATATTCATACCCGCAGCTGTTTACACTTGGAAGGGATCTTCACGCACTTTGCTACGGCTGATGAATTGGATGATGCCTATCTCGATCGCCAGCTGGAGAAATTCAAAGAGATGCTGGACGTTCTTGAAGAACTTCCGACATATGTTCATTCCTCCAATAGTGCGGCAGCGCTTCGGAAATCAGAAACCTATTTCAATTCGGTGCGGATTGGTATTTCGATGTATGGACTCTCTCCCTCTCAGGAAATGAAAGAGGTGCTGCCTGTCCGATTAAAGGAAGTGTTCTCCCTGCACTCAAGGCTGATTCTTACGAAAGAGGCGGAAGCGGGGGATAAGATCAGCTACGGAGCCACGTACGAGACGTCGGGAAATGAATGGATAGGTACGATTCCGGTCGGTTATGCGGATGGATGGCTGCGGAAGCTGCAGGGCCAGGAAGTGCTTGTTGAGGGGAAAAGGGCTCAGGTAGTGGGGAGGATCTGCATGGATCAATGTATGATTTCACTTCCGCATTCTTTAAAATCAGGCACAAAGGTAACCCTTATCGGACAGCAGGGGAATGAAGCTGTTACGATAGACGAAATTGCAGAAAAGCTCGAAACGATCAATTATGAAATTCCCTGTATCATTTCCTGGAGGGTTCCAAGGGTGTATATAAGGGACGGAAAGCCAGTGGAAGTTTCTAATAAACTGCTGTCTTCCGGCTTGTGAAACGGTAAAATCTGAATTTCAATGAATAATTAGTATTTTATATGGCCGATAATAGAGGAGATTGATAAATTGTCTTTTCATTCCCACTATTTAATGGTATGATTAGTATGTTATTGAACAGAAACGGTATGTAGTGATTGGTGGAGGTGTAGTTTGTGTCTGAATCCAGCGCAACAACAGAAATCTTAATTCGTCTGCCGCAACAGCTCGTTACAGAATTAGACGGCTTTGCAGATCAAGAGAATGTGAATCGCAATGAGTTTATTTATCGTGCAACCAAAATGTATTTAAGAGAGCGTAAAAAGCGACAACTACGCGAATCTATGAGACGCGGCTATATGGAGATGGCTAAGATTAATCTTGCAATCGCTTCAGAGGCGATACAAGCAGAATATGAGGCAGAACATACAGTCGAACGCTTAGTAAGCGGAGGTTAATCCTTTGATTGTAAAGCGTGGTGACGTATATTTTGCAGATCTTTCTCCTGTAGTAGGTTCTGAACAAGGCGGAGTTCGACCGGTACTTGTCATTCAAAACGATATTGGGAACCGATTTAGTCCCACAGTGATCGTTGCTGCTATTACCGCACAAATTCAAAAAGCAAAACTTCCTACTCATGTTGAAATTGATGCAAAACGTTATGGCTTTGAACGTGATTCTGTTATCTTGCTTGAACAAATTCGAACGATTGATAAACAACGTCTGACAGATAAAATTACACATTTGGATGATGAGATGATGGAAAAAGTGGATGATGCCCTCCAAATCAGTGTCGGCCTGATCCAGTTTTAGAATTTGTTTCATACCATGTGGTTGTATCTTTACGTACGACAGTACAATAATAAATGACAACACAGCTACAAAAACAGAAGGCTTGCTGATCAAGATAAAAAATTGATCAGCAAGCCTTCTGTTTTTGTATTGGACTAGTGACTTCCGAGCTCCCATATCCCCGGTTATCCATATCTATCCTCGTGTAGAAAAATAGACCTGAGGTAAATATAGTTATTTTTATGACAAAAAACGTGTAACAATTTATAATAAATGTGAACATGGAGAAAATACCCGAAAAGGCATAGTTTTTTTCAATTAGTCATTTTTTTGTTACTATATTATTAACTGTGTTAAATGTATGCTGTTTTCTATAAAGGTTGTTACAGTTCGTACAAAGCCTGAATTCTGAATGAGCGTGGAGACGTGCTCTTTTCAAACTCAAGTTTAAACGAGTTGGGGACGTGCAATCGAAAATACCCAAGTTCCGGCATTTCCTTGTGTCTCAAGTAACAAAGTTTGCAAAAAGAGCCTGAATGTAAGCATAAGAACGGATTAGATTAAAAATACGTTACATCTTTTTGTATATAGCAATTGGTGTAAATCTCGTATGGTAGAATGGGGAGAGTTATATGTTCACCGAGATCACGGATTATATCCAGAGCAATAAGTCGGAGTTAACGGATGTTTGGATGGAGCGGATGAAGGAAGAAGCGGATGAAAAATTCCTTCAGGTTGTTTCAGATCAAATTTTCACTAAGACAAGCCATGAGTTTGTGGAAATGATTGCATCCAATCTGAGAGATTCAAACGAATTCACTTCAAGATTGGAGGATTTCGCCGATAAGGTTGTACGATTCGGATGGCCTTTGACTTTTGTTACGAGTGCATTGAGCACCTTTGCGAAAGTCGTGTATGAAGGGATGCGGAAAGACAAACTGATTACTGATGAAAATCATACCGAACAGATTGAAATATTCGATAAATGGGTTACCCCGATGTATAACAAAGTAATCAGCGCTTATACAGAATCTTGGGAAAGAACCGTATCCCTTCAAAAGATTGCGCTGCAGGAATTGTCAGCGCCGTTGATTCCTGTGTTCGAGAAGATCTCAGTGATGCCACTCGTCGGTACCATCGATACGGAAAGAGCACGTTTAATCATGGAGAACCTTCTGAACGGTGTCGTGAAGCATCGGGCTGAAGTGGTCCTTATTGATATAACAGGTGTCCCTGTAGTGGATACGATGGTCGCTCACCACATCATCCAGGCTGCAGACGCGGTTCGGCTGGTGGGTGCTAAATGCATGCTGGTAGGTATCAGACCTGAAATTGCCCAGACAATCGTTAACCTCGGGATTGACCTTAATCAATTCAGCACGAACAGCACTTTGCGAAAAGGAATTGAAAAGGCTCTTGAAATGACTGATAGAAAAATTGTTGCAGCGGAGGGATCAGAGTGAGAATACCGATTTTAAAATTGCATGATTGCTTGTTAATTTCAATCCAGTGGGAACTTGATGATCAAACGGCCCTTCAATTTCAAGAGGACCTTTTGCATAAAATACATGAAACGAGTGCGAGAGGCGTTGTCATCGATATTACATCGATCGATTTTATCGATTCTTTTATCGCCAAAGTACTTGGTGATGTTATAAATATGTCCAGATTAATGGGAGCTAAAGTTGTAATTACAGGTATTCAGCCTGCTGTTGCCATTACGTTGATCGAACTAGGCATCAGGTTGGACGATGTGCTGACCGCTCTGGATTTGGAAAAAGGTCTGGAGAAATTACAAACGGAACTGGGGGACTAGTGAATGGATAGTCAATCCTGCGTGAAGATCACGAATGAATGGGACATCGTTGCTGCCCGCCAGTTAGGAAGAAATGTGGCGAAAGAGCTGGGGTTTGGTACGGTTGACCAGGCTCGAATCACTACCGCAATCAGTGAACTGGCACGAAATATTTATCTTTATGCCGGTCATGGTCAGATATGTATAGAAAAACTTTTCGATGGCGGAAAAAAGGGAGTACGGATCATCGCTTTGGATGACGGTCCCGGTATCAACGATATCAGAAAAGTGATGGAAGACGGTTATTCCACATCAGGTGGTTTAGGAGCCGGGCTGCCTGGAGTTAAACGTTTGATGGATGAATTTAACGTAGAATCTGTACCTGGAGAAGGGACAGACATCCGGGCAACAAAATGGCTCCGCTAGGGGGAGTTACATTGAACTTTAGAGAATTGATGGATTCAAAATATAGAGAGATCATTGAGCACTACCTGAATGAACAGGATGAAAAGGCTTTGTATCTCGGTCAAAAATTCAGTCGCAAATCTATTGAGCACCATGTGTCACCGGAAGAGATCATCAGCCTTCATAAAAGTGTAATCATTGAGATGGAACCGGATATTCCGCACCATGTCCTGCATGCCTTTGATATTTTACTGGAAGTCATGATCGGATATGGGTTTGCTTATCGTGAGCACCAAAGCCTGCGGAGCAAACAGCAGGAATTGAACAATGAGATCGATATTGCTTCCAACATGCAGCAAACCCTGCTGGGGACAAGCGTGCCGGAAGTGAATGAACTCGATATCGCTGCAGTCAGCGTACCTGCGAAGAAAATGAATGGTGATTACTATCACTTTGTACAAGACGAAAACGACACAGTCAGCGTAGCCATTGCGGACGTAATCGGTAAAGGGATACCGGCTGCACTCTGTATGTCGATGATTAAATATGCGATGGACAGTCTGCCGGAATACCGTAATGAACCTAATGCCGTATTGGAAAGTTTGAACAGGGTCGTGGAACAGAACGTGGATGCAAGTATGTTCATTACGATGTTCTACGGTGTCTACAATTCTCATAAGCACTTGTTTTCTTATTCATCAGCCGGTCATGAACCCGGCTTCTTCTATAATGCAGCATCAGGCCAATTCGAAGACCTGGATGCGAAAGGGCTTTTACTTGGAGTGGATAAGAGAGCTAAGTACAGACAATATGAGAGACGGGTGGAGCTCGGGGACATGATCATCCTGTTATCTGACGGAGTCACCGAATGCCGCACGGAGGAAGGCTTTATTGAACGGGAAGATTTAGTCGAACTGATCAGTCAGCATAAACACCTGCCTTCGGATGAAATTGTGACCAATGTTTATAAAGAATTAGAGAAATTGCAGCATTTTGAACTGCGCGATGACTTCACCCTTATTATTATAAAAAGAATTTCCTGAATCTTGTTTATCTTGTTATGTAATAGGGTAAACGAATAAGAGATTTTATTATGTTGTTAAAAAAGGTGGTCTTTTTATGAACTTGTCAATAGATATCCAAGAGAGAGAAAACGAATTATTCGTGAAAGTTGCCGGCGAAATTGATGCATATACAGCACCTAAATTAAAAGAAACTCTTCAACCTTCTGCTGAAGCTGAAAATGATAAAGATATCGTTGTAGATCTTTCAGAGGTTTCCTATATGGACAGTACCGGACTGGGCGTATTCGTAGGCTTATTCAAGACTATTAATGCCCGCGGAGGCCAGTTGAAGCTAGTTGGTTTATCTGAGCGTTTACAAAGGTTGTTTGATATCACCGGTTTAGGGGATATTATGAATATAAATTCCAAAGTAGAAGGTGGAGTGGAATGATGCAAGCTTTTGATTACATCGAGATGAAGATTCCTGCAAAGCCTGAATACGTAGGGGTTATTCGTCTGACGCTGTCAGGGATATCAAGCCGTATGGGCTTTGATTATGATGCGATAGAAGACTTGAAGATCGCGACAAGCGAGGCGATCACGAATGCCGTGCAGCATGCTTACAAAGGAGATGGCGGGGAAGTGGTGGTCGGCTTTGCCCTTTACGAGGACCGACTAGAGGTAATGGTAGCTGATCATGGGGAAAGCTTCGACTTTAAAGCAATCCGAAGTGCCGTAGGACCATATCATGCAGACCATTCCGTGGAATTCCTTAGAGAAGGTGGGTTAGGTCTTTACCTTATTGAAAGTCTCATGGACGATGTGAAAGTCCATCATAAAGAGGGAGTGACGGTCTTCATGACCAAATTCCTATCAGGAGAGCAGGTGGAGAGGGATGAAAAAACTATCTCAACCTAACCAGCAGGAACAAAAGGAAAAAGTCCTTCAATGGATCAAAGCTTATCAGGAGCATCAGGACGATGATGCTCAAAGTCAGCTAATTCTCCATTATCAGAATCTTGTTGAGTCGATTGCAAGGAAATATTCCAAAGGCAGATCATTTCACGAAGATATTATTCAAGTGGGAATGATCGGGCTGCTTGGGGCAATCAGACGTTACGATGAATCGTTTGGAAGATCCTTTGAAGCTTTTGCAATCCCCACCGTCATCGGGGAAATCAAGCGTTTCCTCCGTGATAAGACATGGAGCGTCCATGTCCCGAGACGGATCAAAGAGCTCGGCCCGAAGATTAAATCCACCGTCGAAGAATTAACCAATAAATTGGAACGTTCTCCACAAGTTCATGAAATTGCTGAGTATCTTGAAGTGAGTGAAGAAGAAGTGCTGGAAGCAATGGAGATGGGCAGGAGTTACCAAGCCCTTTCAGTGGACCATTCCATAGAAGCTGATTCTGAGGGAAGTACCGTTACAATCTTAGATATTGTAGGGAATCAGGATGAAGGTTATGAAAAGGTCAATCAGCGCATGGTACTGGAGAAAGTACTGCATGTTCTTTCTGAAAGGGAGAAAGCGATTATCCAATATACGTATTTGGAAAACCTGAGTCAGAAAGAAGCCGGCGAGAAACTTGGCATTTCTCAAATGCATGTCTCCCGTTTGCAGCGCAGAGCGATCAAGAAACTGCGTGAAGCCATCCAAGATGAGGCTTTCGAGTCGGAGAGTCCTTATTAATGGGTTATTTTCAACAAAATGAAATTGAGTTGTATGCAGAACAAGTGTCAAAAAACGGGAACCCTTATTGTGGGGACAGTTATTATTATGCCTCTACAAATGATTACTTTGTCTGTGTGTTAGCCGATGGTTTGGGAAGTGGGAAGTATGCTTATGAATCTTCTCATGAAGTAGTAGAAATCGTGGAACAGAATCATCATGAGGATGTAGGGATCCTCATGGATTTATGCAATAACGCGCTTCAAAAGAAACGTGGAGCTGCAGTCGCGATTATAAAGGCATATTACCACTCGAAAGAATTTGTCTATAGTTGTGTCGGTAATATCAGGTTTTACATGTATTCTCCTGAAGGAAAGATTACATATCCTTTGCCTGTGACGGGCTTTCTATCTGGAAGACCACAGAAGTATCAGACAAAACGTTATTCCTACGAAGCAAACTCAAGATTTCTGCTGCATTCGGATGGATTGAATATTTCAGGTGTTAAGGCTGTCCTTCAAAAGTATCCTACACTGCATAGCACTATGCATGACATCCAATCCTTAGTGGATGGAACCGCTGATGATACCACCTATATAGTAGGAAGCTTGCTCTAATCAGGGTAAGCTTTCTTTTTTTGCTTGAACCTATGGTAAACTTATTGAGAACCCTTGTAGATGGAGGTCGAAACATTGACTGTAATGATAACGAATCAAGAAAACTTACTGCAAATCGTTTCAAAGAACGTGAATGTATCTCTTAAAAACGTAAAGAATGTCATTTCCTTATTGGAAGAAGGTAACACGGTGCCATTCATTGCCCGCTATCGTAAGGAGCAAACGGGGGCATTGGACGAAGTACAGATCAAAGACATAATGGAGCAGTGGAATTACCTGCAAAATCTCGAGCAGCGAAAAGAAGAAGTCCTTCGGCTGATCGATGAACAAAATAAACTGACAGATGAATTGTCTCAAGCAATAAAAAAAGCTGACAAATTACAAAAGGTCGAGGATCTATATCGTCCTTATAAACAAAAACGGCGCACCAAGGCAACGGTAGCCAAAGAAAAAGGGTTGGAGCCTTTAGCTCAGTGGATCTTAACATTTCCAACGGCGAGCAATGTTGATAATGAAGCGGCCCGTTATGTTTCTGAAAAAAATGACGTGAAGACAGCTGAAGAAGCGCTTGCCGGAGCCAAGGATATCATCGCAGAAACCATCTCCGACGAGGCGGCTTATCGTGAATACATACGAAATCACACATTTCGAAAGGGCATAATCGAAACAAAGGTGAAGAATGAAGATAAAGATGAGAAGAATGTTTTCGAAATGTACTATGAATACCGGGAGCCCGTGAACAAGGTCGTACCGCACCGGGTGCTCGCGATGAATAGAGGAGAAAAAGAGGATATTATTAAAGTGAATATCCTGCCGGACGCGGAGGACATCCTTCAATATTTACAAAGACAAGTTATCAAAAATGTACATTCTCCAGTGGCGGCTATTGTAAAGGAAGCAATCGAGGACAGCTACAAACGGCTGATTCAGCCCTCTGTCGAAAGGGAAATACGCAATGATTTAACAGAAAAGGCAGAGAATCAAGCCATTCATATTTTCTCGGAAAATCTGAGGAAGCTTCTCTTACAGCCTCCAATGAAAGGAAAAATGGTATTGGCTGTGGATCCAGCTTACCGAACGGGCTGCAAGCTTGCCGTTATTGACGAAACAGGGAAAATGCTTAAAGTGGATGTTATTTATCCACACCCGCCTAAGTCAAATAAAGCTGCATCTGAAGATGTCATGAAAAAGATGATCAATCAATATTCAATAGAGGTTGTGGCCATCGGGAACGGAACGGCTTCCAGGGAAACGGAGCAATTTGTGGCAGATGTCCTGAAGAATATTGATAATGAAATATTCTACTTAATTGTGAATGAAGCCGGGGCCAGCGTTTACTCCGCTTCCGATGTGGCAAGGGAAGAATTCCCCTCCCTTCAAGTGGAGGAAAGAAGTGCAGTTTCGATTGCCAGAAGACTGCAGGATCCGCTTGCTGAACTGGTGAAAATTGACCCGAAATCAGTGGGAGTGGGGCAATACCAGCATGATGTCTCCCAGAAGAAACTGAACGAATCACTTACTTTCGTGGTTGAGACAGCCGTCAACCAGGTGGGGGTAAATGTCAATACAGCCTCCTCTTCCTTGCTGCAGTATGTGGCGGGTCTCTCGAAGACGGTCGCCAATAATATCGTAAAAAAAAGAGAAGAAGAGGGTAAATTCAAGTCCAGGGCTCAATTAAAGAAGATACCAAGACTAGGCGCCAAGACGTATGAACAAAGTATAGGATTCCTTCGCATCATGGAAGGCAAAGAACTGCTGGATCGCACGCCGATTCACCCGGATAACTACGGAGATGTTAAACAGCTTCTTTCCAAGACGGGATTCAGCGTGGAAGCGATCGGCAGCGAGGAGTTAAAACAGGCATTTAATCAACTGAATCTTAATGAAGTATCAGAAGAACTGGGTATCGGTAAGCTGACTCTTAAAGATATCATCGATGCTTTGGTTCGCCCGGGCAGGGATCCCCGTGACGAATTCCCTAAGCCGCTGCTGAAGAAAGATGTACTGAAACTTGAGGATCTCACGGAAGGAATGGAACTTCAAGGCACGGTTCGGAATGTAGTCGATTTCGGTGCGTTTGTCGATGTAGGTGTCAAGCAGGACGGACTCGTCCATATTTCCAAGCTGAAACAAGGATTCGTCAAACACCCGTTGGATGTCGTGTCGGTTGGAGATGTAGTAACGGTCTGGGTTGACAGCGTCGATGTGAAAAAAGGAAGAGTAGCTCTGACCATGATTCAAGCATGATATAAGGTAAAAATAATGAAGAGCTGACTTGATGGCGGGAATGGTCATCAAATTAGCTTTTTCTTTTGTCCAGCTCCAGGGCTTAGAGGCACATGTCATAAGCCAAACCGTCCAAAAAGGCAAAAAGCGCCTTCCCGGCCGATTCGTCTTATGCCACACGCCTCTGAGCAAAGCCCTTCCGCTTTTCTATTTGTCCAGCTCCGGCGGCTAGGCCCTCGAGGTCATAAGCTAAATGGTCCAAGAAGGCAAAAAACGCCTTCTCAGCCCATTCATCTTATGCTTGTCGGACCTGAGCGAGCCGCCTCCGCATTTCTTATTGTCCAGCTCCGGCTAGGCCCTCGAGGTCATAAGCTAAATGGTCCAAGAAGGCAAAAAACGCCTTCTCAGCCCATTCATCTTATGCTTGTCGGGCCTGAGCGAGCCGCATGCGCTTTTTTGAAATCATTAGTGTGGGAAGTTTTTCTTCCTATAAAAATTCCAGCATTGATTAAGAAGTCTAATCTGATAACGATTTTTCTCTAGATATGCCTTCCTCATCTGATTGACGAGCCAGTTTGGCATAAGGTACCCTCCTTATTCCAATCTCCCAGATTTTTGATCCGTCAGCCGGTGCCTATACCTCCAGTATGTTATATAATCTATATGTATGAAAGAAAAGATTGTCCCGTGCCGAAAAACGGGAAATGGTGAGGAGAATAGTATGACGAACTATGAGCTGCAAACCTTGGTTGAAGAAATTTCACTTCAGTATTTTCATAAACCATTTCGTCATAGAGCCTATTTCAATCCAAGACTCAGGACGACAGGCGGAAGATACATGCTGGGTAGCCATAATATTGATCTCAACCGAAAGTATTTGGAAGAACACGGAACAGCGGAACTGGTTGGAATTATCAAACATGAACTTTGTCATTACCATCTTCATATTGAAGGCAGAGGCTACAAACACAGAGATCCCGATTTCAGAAACCTGCTCCAAAAAGTAGATGCCCCGAGGCATTGTTCCGCACTGACAACAACTAACAGGAACCAGCGTAACCTGATCTACTCGTGTTCAAAATGCAATCTGACATTCAAGAGGAAAAGAAGGATCAATACATCTAAATATGTATGCGGTCGCTGTAAGGGAAAACTTGTTTTTCGGGAAGAGATAAAACAAGACTCCTAAGCGGCTGATAAAGGAGTAAGCTGAAGTATTTTCGGCTTGAAAATCTCCTTTGAAACAGTTGACAAGAAGTAGTAGAGTCATTATAATCGAAAGAGTCGATAAGACATTTATTAAAAGCGTTAGAATACTTCACGTTCCGCAGTAGCTCAGTGGTAGAGCTATCGGCTGTTAACCGATCGGTCGCAGGTTCGAATCCTGCCTGCGGAGCCATTTTTATGGAGAAGTACTCAAGTGGCTGAAGAGGCGCCCCTGCTAAGGGTGTAGGTCGGGCAACTGGCGCGAGGGTTCAAATCCCTCCTTCTCCGCCATACTATTTGATCATTATCCTGGCCCGTTGGTCAAGCGGTTAAGACACCGCCCTTTCACGGCGGTAACACGGGTTCGAATCCCGTACGGGTCATTTTTCAATTTCACCTTCGCCGAAGCATATTAATGACATTGCTAAAGCAAATAAATGAAAAATCTTTTTTTTACGCGCAAAAATAGTTATTTAGCTATCACAAACAACTTTGGTCCGGTAGTTCAGTTGGTTAGAATGCCTGCCTGTCACGCAGGAGGTCGCGGGTTCGAGTCCCGTCCGGACCGCCAGAATATTTATTTAAAAAAGTGATTGACGATAAACAGTTGGACATGTTATTATATAAACCTCGTCACTTTTTGAGGC
>NZ_JBAJHU010000012.1:0-102634 GCF_036867415.1 Mangrovibacillus sp. Mu-81 | reverse complement strand
GATAAAATCTCAGGGCTTTCTTCAATTATTTATTATGCTTGGAACTTGCCGCGAAGTACCATTTGCAGGATACCACCGTGGCGGTAGTAGTCAACTTCAACTTCAGAGTCAAAACGGGCAAGTACTTCAAATTCTTTCTTCGTACCATCTTCGGCAACTGCAGTAACAGTCAGGATGTCACGAGGTTTCACATCGTTTGTGATATTGACAGAAATTGATTCCCTTCCTGTTAAGCCAAGAGTTTCAGCGCTTTCACCTTGTTTAAATTGAAGTGGAAGGACACCCATCATCACAAGGTTTGAACGGTGAATACGCTCGTAGCTTTCAGCGATGACTGTTTTAATTCCAAGAAGATTCGTGCCTTTAGCAGCCCAGTCACGTGAAGATCCCATTCCGTAATCTTTACCAGCCAGTACTGCTAAGCCAGTGCCGTCTTCCTGATATTTCATGCATGCATCATAGATAGCCATAACTTCTTCTTCTGGCCAGTAAGTCGTAAATCCGCCTTCAGTCCCTGGAGCGATTTGGTTTCGGATACGGATGTTTGCGAATGTACCTCGCATCATTACCTCATGGTTACCGCGACGGGATCCGTAAGAGTTGAAATCACGCGGCTCTACACCGTTAGCACGCAGGTACTTACCAGCTGGTGTATCCTTACCGATCGCACCTGCAGGTGAAATGTGGTCAGTGGTCACTGAATCACCGAATTTACCCACGACACGAAGGCCATTTAATCCTTGGATATCTTCAGGTGTCGGAGCCAGTCCTGTAAAGAATGACGGATTCTGGATATACGTTGATTTGTCATCAAAGCTGTATAATGGTTCGTTGCTGGTCTGAATTTCATTCCAGCGCTCATTTTCAGAGAACACATGCTCATATTCTCTGCGGAATAGTTCAGGAGTTACTGTTGCTTTAACAACATCCTTCACTTCATCCTGTGATGGCCAGATATCCTTAAAGAATACATCATTTCCGTCTTTGTCTTTGCCGATTGGCTCATTTTGAAGATCGATATCCACAGTGCCTGCTAGTGCGTAAGCAACGACAAGCGGTGGTGAAGCAAGATAGTTAGCTTTCACTAGTGGGTGAATACGTCCTTCAAAGTTACGGTTACCGGAAAGTACAGATGTCAATAGAAGATCTGCATCCGAAACTGCCTTTTCGATTTCCGGACGAAGTGGACCAGAGTTACCGATACAAGTTGTACAACCGTAACCTACCAGGTTGAATCCGATTTCCTCCAGGTAAGAAAGAAGACCGGAGTCCCTCAGGTACCCTGTCACGACTTTAGAGCCGGGAGCCAGGGATGTTTTAACGAAATCAGGAACGTCCATTCCAAGTTCTACAGCTTTCTTAGCTACAAGACCCGCACCAAGCATTACATACGGATTTGATGTATTTGTACAGGAAGTGATCGCTGCGATACCGATGGCTCCGGTTGGCATCGTAACATCTGTGCCGCCCTCTGTTGTATATTTAGCTGTTTTGTTGATTTCAGAAGAATCAAGACCAAAGCCTTGGACACCTTCTTTAGCGGTAATTGATTTATGGAACGTTTCTTTCATATCAGAAAGCGGGATCAAATCCTGTGGACGTTTTGGTCCGGAAAGGTTTGCTTCCACTGCAGAAAGATCGATTTCCACAACATCAGTGTATGTTGGTTCTTCTTTTTCTGGTGTAAAGAACATTTCGTTCTGCTTTAGATATTCTTCCACCATCTTGATATGCGTCTCGTCACGGCCAGTCAAGCGTAAGTAATCAAGTGATTCTGAGTCGACTGGGAAGAATCCGCATGTTGCACCATATTCAGGTGCCATATTAGCGATCGTCGCACGGTCAGCAAGCGGAAGTGTCGCAACACCTGGTCCGAAATACTCGACGAATTTTCCTACTACGCCTTTTTGGCGAAGCACTTGCGTTACTTTAAGTGCCAAGTCAGTGGCTGTTGCTCCATTTGGAAGCTCGCCGGTGAATTTAACACCGATAACTTCAGGAATCGGGAAGTATGAAGGCTGGCCAAGCATGCCCGCTTCCGCTTCGATTCCTCCGACACCCCAACCAAGAACACCGATACCGTTGATCATCGTTGTATGAGAGTCAGTACCTACCAGCGTGTCCGGGAATGCCTCAAAATCACCTTCTGTTGTTTCCACAGCGTGGACAACGTTTGCAAGATACTCTAAGTTCACCTGATGGACGATCCCTGTAGCGGGCGGAACAGCACGGTAGTTTTCAAATGCTTTTTGAGCCCAGCTTAGGAATTGGTAACGCTCGGCATTACGTTCGAATTCAAGGTCCATGTTTGCTTTCAATGCATCTGCTGTACCGTACTTGTCAACTTGTACAGAGTGGTCAATGACCAGGTCAACAGGAATTTCAGGATTGATTTTTTGAGGATCCCCGCCGATGTCTGCCATTGCTTTACGCAATGAAGCCAAGTCAACAACAGCCGGTACTCCGGTGAAGTCCTGAAGGATAACACGAGAAGGCTTAAATGGAACCTCCGCATCCTTGCTTGATGCTCCCCAATTTGCCAGGTTTTCCACGTGTTCCTTATTGATTACACGTCCGTCAAACTGACGAAGTACTGATTCAAGTAATACCTTCACACTGTAAGGTAAACGATTAATGTTTGAAACGCCTGCTTCTTCAAGTGCTTTTAAACGATAGTAATGATAACGTTTTCCTTCCAGTTCGAAAGAAGATCGTGCATTAAATACATCGTTCTTTGCCATTTCGATTCCCCCTCTAACTACATTACACATAAGTCGAAAAGTTTTCGCTGTGAAACTAACGAACTTTTCTCACATTAACAATCTTAATACAAGCGATTACATAAGTAAATAACAATAAAGTTATTGTTTTTGATAAGTTTTACTTATCTGAATATGTAATCGTCTTTTGTTTTGTAACAAAATATTGATAATACAGTATTTTTGCTCTTGTCAAAAGATGTCGCCTGAAGAAAAATGTTATTTCGATAAAACAATTAGCACTTGTAATGGTTTTCCTCTAATACAGTAAACGTATGGAGGCATCCTATTCATATGGAGGTGTTACAATTGGCTAAACGAAAAGCAAATCATGTGATGAATGGAATGAATGCCGCAAAAGCACAGGGCAAGGGTGCCGGTTATAATGAAGAGTTTTCCAATGAGCCGTTAACGGAAGCTCAGCGACAAAACAATAAAAAGAGAAAAACAAATCAATAGCTTCTGCTTGCTGGAATGGTGCAGCCGGAACATATGGCACTTCCCTTCTGACTTACCCCTTCTTTATGAAAATAAACAAAAAACTCTGCAAATGAACGTGCAGAGTTTTTTGCCATTTACATATCGTGATTGCTATTATGCTTTTGACGGGTATGGTTTTGATTTTTCACTTTGTGAGAGCCGCTTAACGGTTCTGGCTGCCCTGATTGCTTGGGGGCGTTTTTTCTCATATCCTTACTGTCATTTTTGTTCATGTTCCATCCCTCCTCCTAATTAGAATGGATTTGGCGGGGAGAGTTTATGCATACGTATAGATCTTTGCTGAAATGCCTATAATATAAAGGCTATTTTACTTTTGAAGGAGAGAAAAACAATGCCTTACAATAAAGATAAACAACAAGCATTTCAAGCTGCTCAGCAGGGATTCACTGACGTTCAACATACAGTAAATGAATTGGTGCTGGATGGGGGAAGCTATGGTTCCCAGCTTTCCCACTTAAGAAATGAAGTCAACGAAGCATATCAACAAATCGAAAATGCCCTTGAAGTGGCTACAGACACCCAGAAAGCTCAGCTGCAAAAATTCAAATCTGACATTGAAACGATTGTAAATGAAGTAAACGGACAACAATAAAGCAAAAAGAGGCCATTCCACCATATGGGATGTGCCTCTTTTTGCATTTAAGTCCAATTTCAGCCTGGATAGAGGAGCATGATGTCCTCAACGATCTAATTCTTTATTTATTGTAACGAGTACGTCGATGACTTCTTCCTGTTCTTCCATTGAAACGGTTCGTAAATCGATAAGAAGGCGCTCTTGCTGAATACGCGTAATAATCGATGGTTCGCTTACTCTTAATCGCTCGTGAAATTCATGGAGGGAAAGGCGATGCTCAAGTATAGAAATGAGATACGTATCCAACTCTACTTCGGGCATGGTCCCTCCACCGATTCTGCTTTTTCCTTCCACGATTTCAAGTTTGAACGTACCATCTTTCTGCATCAACTGTTTCACCAAAGACATTGCTTGCTGGAGTATTTCTTCTTTCGGACGGGTTATATCGTTAATGGCGGGAATCTTATGTTCCTCTTCTTTGAGATAATGCAGCAAAGTCATCTCAAGAGCCGCCAGCGTCATTTTATCAACTCGCAGAACACGTGCGAGCTGATGTTTTTTTAGTAAGTCGATAATTTTCTTCCTGCCGGCGATAATGCCGGCTTGAGGTCCTCCCAACAGTTTGTCACCGCTGAAGGAAACGAGATCGGCACCCTGATCGATCACTTTTCTGACCAGAGGTTCATTCCCGATGCCGTGGTTTGAAAAGTCATAAAGTGCCCCGCTCCCCAGATCTTCATAATAAATCACTTGATCATGTTCATTGGCAAGTTCCGCCAGCCTGCCTGTATCTACGGAGGAAGTGAATCCTTTCATGATAAAATTGCTTTGGTGCACTTTCATGATCATCGCTGTTTCCTCACCAAGCTGTCGGTGATAGTCCTGTAGATGAGTTTTATTCGTCGTTCCGACTTCAACTAGCTTTGCCCCGCTTTCTTCCATGATGGTAGAAACACGGAAGGATCCACCTATTTCTACAAGCTCCCCTCTGGATACAATCACTTCCTTATTTTTTGCAAGTGCAGTAAGTATGAGAAACACTGCTGCAGCATTATTGTTAACGACCATCGCAGACTCCGCACCTGTCAATTCACATATGAACTTTTCTGCATGTGTATGGCGAGATCCTCTATTGCCGTTCTTTATATCATATTCCAGATTATTATAAGAACTTGCCACATTACACATGTGCTCGATTGTCTCGCGTCCCAACCGCGCCCTGCCTAAATTTGTATGTAAAATCGTGCCGCTTGCATTGATGACTCTATGTAAAGACAAGGACAGTTTTTCCTCTTCAAGGAAAGTGGCCAGAGTGAATATAGACCCGATAAAGAGGTCTGATTCCGGTATGGGGCCATTCCATACACCTTTCTGGATAAGGGTTCTTATATGCGTGACACTTTCCTTCACAAGGTCTGTCCCTTTTTCAAATGTAAGGTTCCGGCTCGAAATGAAGCGGTTGAATTCAGCTGTATGCTGAAGTTCATGGATCGGGGGTATTTGTCTCAGCTGTTCCTTCATGATTACCTCCTTTAGTAACTTTTCCCCATTATAACACCCTCACCTTTTAATGTAGAAAGAATAGAATGTGTAAAAGAGAAAGTAAGGGGTCAGGTGTAAATGGGAAAGGATAAGGAAGATTTTTATTTAGAGAACTGGGAAGAGAGAATGAAGGATTGGTTATTGGATCCCGATAAAGTTCAGCTAGATGAAAAAGAATTCCGAATTGACTTCCTCGACACGACAAATTCATTTATCGTGGAAGTCGAAACTGAAAATATTTGTCCGGATGAGCTGATTCTGATGAAGAAAGATCACCGGCTCGTTATATCGATTAGATTGAAGAATGAATTAAGAGCGAGGTGCAGGGATATTGAGTTTCCTTTTTGCCTGCAGCAGCGCGATTTAACTTATTCTCTGGAGCATCACACGATCGAAATCAACGTACCCAAACAGGAGTCTTCTAAGAGAACTTCATTAATCATCCGGGTGCAGGGAATATGTGATGATGATCCACATTCTCTCTAATAAATGAAAAAAGCCTGGGAACCCAGGCTTTTTTGAATACTTACATACTTTCAATCTCAGTAATGATGTCATTTACTTCAGGGAATACGCCTGTTTCCAATTTTGAATAGATCTTTTTGCTTCCTACCGTGATTTCGAAGGCTCCTCCTGATGATGGAACGAGAAGAACTTCTTCAATATCGTATCTGAAATGTGTAAATAGCTGTTCCGCGAAACTCGCGGCTTTTGGTGAATAGTTTCACCTTAAGCAGAATTCGATTTTAATTGTACGGTTATCCATGCCCTTACCGCCTTTCTATACTTTTATTGATTTCATTTTAAAGGAGAGATGAGCCTGAAGCAAATCAATTCGAGCAGTTCATTTTAGACTTTGCCCGTTCTCTTATTTTTCCTGTACAATGGAGGTATCTATACATAAAGGAGTGATAGCTATGAGTAAAGAAGAGATCATTCGGTTGACGTCTCTGTCCTCCAAAGCAGGCTGAGGATGCAAACTAAGTCCAAGTGACTTGGCGCAAGTTTTGCGCCAGCTGCCACCCCAACCCGAAACAAAAGAGTTGTTAGTGGGAAATGAATCCTCTGATGATGCGGGTATTTATCAACTAAACGATGAGATCGCTCTTGTTCAAACAGTCGATTACTTTACTCCTATTGTCGATGATCCTTACCTATTCGGCCAAATTGCTGCGGCGAACGCCTTGAGTGATGTGTATGCCATGGGCGGCACACCGAAAACAGTATTGAATATTGTCGGATTTCCGGTGAAGAAACTGGGCAGTGATACACTGGCACAGATTCTTACAGGTGCACAGGATAAAGTGTTGGAAGCCGGTGCTGTCACTGCAGGTGGTCATTCCATCGATGATGCGGAGCCGAAGTTTGGATTGAGTGTGACGGGAGTCGTTCATCCAAATCAGTACTGGACGAATAAAGGTGCTCTTCCTGGAGACTCATTGGTGTTGACGAAACCAATCGGGACGGGAATTCTGACTACTGGCATCAAACGTCAGGCTGTCACGAAAGATCAGGAAGAAGAAGTGGTATCAGCTATGTGTATGCTGAATAAGAGTGCCGCAGAGTTTTTACAGGACTATCAAGTAAATGCCGTCACAGATGTTACGGGCTTCGGACTTCTTGGTCATGCCTTCGAAATGGCTGAAGGAAGCAATGCAGCCCTGCATCTTACCTACTCCTCGATTCCGCTGTTGTCCGGTACAAGAGAACTTGCAGAAGCAGGTGTCATCCCAGGGGGATCGAAAGCTAATCATCTCTGGCTCAATGATGTCGTTTCATATGATTCGACACTGACAGAAGTTGAGCAGCTGATCCTTTGTGACGCGATTACCTCGGGAGGCTTATTGATAAGCCTGCCAAAAGACCAGGCATCAAAGTATATCGATGAGTTGCAGAAGCATTCATCATGTGGATGGGTAATTGGTGAAGTGAAGGATAGAACGGATAAACCTATCATTGTTTCGAAATAATTTTTTGTGAGCCTCAAGTGAAAAATAACAGGTTGGATCCTTGAGGCTCACTCCACTTTGTCTCCGCTGTATCAAGTATGAAATATATTGAGTAACCAGCTCTTATGCTGTCCCTCACCATTATCAGCCATTTACGACTCTCCCCTGAAAAAATAATAAACACAATTTCCTTTCATACTATACAAGTAAGATTGAACAGACATATAGCCGCAGAACCACGATAGAAAATGGATTAAGAGTAGCGCTTGAACAGAATCATTTTTTTCTTGTTTTTCAGCCTCAAATTCATGTTCAAACGAATGAAATTGCCGGAGTCGAGGTTCTTCTTCGGTACTGCCATCCTGTCCTTGGAATGATTTCTCCGGCCGAATTCATCCCATTGTGTGAAAATAACGGAATGATCGATGAGGTTACCCACTGGGTTATTAAGAAAGCATTGAATCAGCAGAATAAGTGGATTGAAGAGGGTTTGCCCCGTATGAAAATGGCGATAAATATCTCCCCTTCCACTATTGTTAATTCAGGCTTTGCCGATGTATTAAACAAATTCTTTAAAGAATCAAATGTATTCGGTGAGTTTATTGAATTTGAAATCACTGAAGATGTTTTCTTTGAGTATTCAAGTCAGACACTTCAGACCCTGAATGAACTTAAGAATATGGGAATCAAACTTGCACTGGATGACTTTGGCTCAGGATATTCCTCCCTGCGACAAATGAAAGAGCTGCCTCTCCATAAAATCAAAATCGATAAAGTGTTTATTGATCATGTTGAATTGGACAGAGACAGAGCATTTCTTGACAGTATCCTGGACTTAACTAAGAAACTGGAAAGCAGTGTAGTATGCGAAGGGGTGGAATCAAAAGTTCAGGTGGACTACTTGATATCAAAAGGAGATTTGATCGCTCAAGGATATTATTACAGCAAACCGTTGACTTCATCGGAATTTAAGATATGGTATGGAAGACATTTGCAGAATCGTGTCTTTTCTTGATAGAATAGCTAACCCCCTTGAGGTGTGAGGACGCCTAAAGGGGGTTTATTCGATAAGTTTAAAGAAATGCCGGTGGACCGATTTTGAAAATATTCGAATCTGATAAGGGTATCTTTTGTGCTCACCTGTCAGGAAACAATTAAACCAAAGAACCTTCTTATCTAAACTGAGAAATGGTATATTCGTGGTGGATTCTTTACAGGTGAACGGGACGTTTTCAAGGTCACTTTGTTTACATAGTATTTCCACAGTTACCTTTCTTCCTGCTTCCATTAATGCCTTCAACATCGCAGGAGGAATATCGCTTAAGCGATTTACATTAACGATGATCTCCTTCCTCGATGCATGCAGGTCGCTGATGATCCTTTTGTGATCGGTGATAGAGTACCATCTAAATCTTTTTGTAGAGCTTATTTCTGTATCAGTGAAAGACTGATTGTCATTTTCCACATAACCTTTGTTTTGGAGAAAATTGATCAGTTGGTGTATTGGCTGTGACCTGTGAGTTTTCTTCTTTAAGAAGTCATCGTCTGCAATCAGTATGAATTTGCCTCTCGCCCTTGTTACAGCAACATTGATAAGCCTTTCGCTTCCTTTGCGGGTAAGTAAAGCACCAGCTTTACCGTGTGCCTTCCCATCCACGGTATCGAATAGAATCATATCGTTTTCTGATCCTTGAAACCCATGAACGGTGGCCGCATATAAATTTGAATCCTCACTATTGAAGCTGGGTGCAATAAGTTCTTGAATCAGAAGGTTATACCATTTTGCCTGTGCACGGTAAGGAGTGACGATTCCAATTGAACGAATTCCATTTTCCAGTGCCTTCAAGGTAAGCATGATAGTGATGAAACTTGAAAGGATGTTCCATCTTGACCCTCGTTCTGCAGCTCCCCATTCCGAACCTTCCCTGAGTGAATAAAGAATGCTTCCTTGAAAGGGAAATGGCTCTCTTATTAGAATGTCTTCTCTATTTTTTGCAGCATCGGGGTGATCACTGACTTTGGAATGATAAATGAATTGGTTCGTAAATGCCGATATGTCAGGATGCATGCGTCTTTGCTCCGGAAGAAGAAGCAATTGCGGGTGCTCCTTCCCATTTTCCACTGAATCGGCAACCTTAGACAGATGAAAGATATCTTCCTTCAACCATTTCGAAACCAGTGGATGATAACTTGCCGCGATCGGAGGAAGCTGTTTGAAATCACCGCATATGATGATTTTCTTTGCTAAAGAAGCCGCGAATGCCACTTGAGGTACATATGCCATACTTGATTCATCGACAATGACAAGGTCGAATTCTTCATCATATATGATGGGATCGATCGCAGCTTTGGATAAGGTTGCCCCGATCACCTTTGCATCATGGACAAGCCCTCCTTCCCGCCTCTTGAGTTTTTCTTTCAGCTTTTGATAATGAATCTCCAATTGAGATAACCGCTCAGAGTCATAATGAGAGAATGACTTGGCAAGTTTTTTCTTCAGCTTCCTGCGATATGTCTCCACTTTATTCTTTTCATTAGCAAGTTCAGGATCCTTTTGCTCTAACAGCTGGGTTACACTTAAATCAGTAACATCCTCTTGATACGATTTACGATTGTCTCCATACCTAATGACATCCCCGGGTTTCCAGCGTTCATGTTCTGTGAGGAAATTGTACATTTCCTCTATTAATACATCCACCGCTGCATTGCTGTGAGAAAGGAGCAATACCCGTTTACCTTCTGAATAATGATAGGCTGCTACGCGAGCCAATGCGTACGTTTTACCGGTTCCCGGCGGCCCCCAGAGATATGTTACAGGATTGTATTTACTTCTTATATAGGCTTCATGTAAAGTGTTTTTTACAGAGACTGCTCTATGAAATGTATCTTTTGAGGGAAACATGAGCTCTTTTATTCTTCTTGATTTACCATGTCTCTCTTTTGCTTCATCAAGTCTATCCGTAAGTTTCTCAAGCAGTTCCCACGGTTCATATAAGAGCTGCCCGTTTGAAACGGGATCCCCAAGGAATTGATCGAATTCCAAGATGCATTCTCTTTTTTCAGAACTGATCACTTTCCCGTGAAACTCCCTTTTCCCGGTTTTAAATATAGCGGTGCTGCCTTCGGGAAGGGAAGCAGGATATGCAAGAGTGAACCAATAAATGAATGCAGAATCATCTTTTCTCAGGCATCTGCCTTCATCAATATAGATTCCATTAGATTCCATTTTCTTTAAATATGTAATTTCTATCTCTAGTGCTGCCTGCCATTCCTCTATCAATGAAGATATCTTCATATTGTAACCACCTGTATTTTTTTGAATTCAGACAAATAATAATCATAACAATTTTTATGTATGCTGTGAAGTTACAGCCTTGATTGAATGTATCGTTCATACAAAGGGGTTACAGCAAACAAAAGAGAACCGTATTTCGTGCCGGTTCCCTATTACTAGTTATAAGGTTGTTATTGGTTATCATTTTCTGTTGATTTCTCGATATATCTTTCAGCAAAATATAAGACATCATCGACATATTCAGTGCTGTGATTATAAGAGTAAACAGCTTGTTCGATCTCGCCGTTTGCTGCGCCATTGTGAGCAAGATAGTTTGCCGCACTGAAAACGGCATCTTCAATTTGGAAAGGATCGGCCAAGCCATCACCATTGGCGTCAACCCCGTAACCTCCGTACTTTTCAATAGCCTTGGGATCGGTCTTCTGCTCTTCTGGTATGTCCCCTTTGCCAAGATCACCGCATGTCGGGTGAGACCAGCCCACGAAAGTACATGGCATGAACTGCATATGCCCTTCCGCACCTACAGGTGAAATGAGTGATTTCATAGTGGAGAACTTTGTTTCTACGCGATGGTGAGCCGCTAATAAATTCCAAGGCACTCCGTATTCTTTTTCAGCTGCTTTGTAAATGGGTATATATTGCGGTGGCACCTCTTCTTCTCCAAACAGTGATAGTTTGTTGGGATTGGGCAGATCGTTCGCTGCAAAATATATTGTCAATATAACAAAAGGGATCAAAAGTATTTTAAATAGTGAGGCGTGCTTATTTTTTTTCATTGTCTTCTTCTTTTTCGGTTTAGGTGACATATAGCCACGCCTCCTTTCATAATGATGATTCCCTTTAGTATTTTAATATGAGCAGTCCTTAAATTCAATCGTATAAATTGTGGACAACCCAAAAAAAATGACCCGATTGAGTCACGTCTGTACTCTTCGGATCATTCATATTGAATTTTTTTTATTAGTAAACAAACGCTGCTCCAACGATAATTAACAAAATGAATAGAACCACGATTAAAGCAAAGCCGCCAGCGTATCCGCCTCCGCCGTAACCACATCCATATCCAGGGTATCCGTATCCACCATACATAATCAGTCACCTCCAGTTATCTAACTACGATATTAATGTATGTATAGGACAAATTGTAGGTTAATTAAAATCATTTTTACTGTGGGGGATTCTTCTTGATTTGTAACGGAAATCCTTCTATATAAGGATTTATACAGGCTATCATACTCAATAAATGGTGAAAACGTCCAGATGTACATTCTTGCATTCGCCCTATGATGAAATAAAAAAAACGCCCAGACGTTGAATGTCTGGACGCAGTTGACTTATTGAATTTTCTCATTAGGATGTGTTTTCTTTCTTGGTTTCGGTTTAATGTATAATCCAAGTTCCTTTTTCTCGTGATTCAATGATTTGTATAACGAGACCATCATGAGTGCCATAATGATTGAGAATGGAAGTGCTGCAACAATGAGTGCATTTTGCAAAGCCTGCAATCCCCCGCTGTATAATAGAATCAATGCAACGGTTGATTGTGCGATGCCCCAAGTTAATTTTACATAGTTTGGAGGAGTTAATGACCCATATGTCGTTTGCATTCCAAGAACGAATGTTGCTGAATCTGCTGAAGTGATGAAAAAAGTTCCAATCAGTGTTATCGCCACAACAGACAATATTGTAGACCATTCAAAGCTGTTAAATACGGCAAAAAGTACTTCTTCTGTTGCAAATTGAGTTAGATCGGTTCCAGCCTGTTGTACCTCGACAGCAGATGTTCCGAATGCTGCAAACCAAAGGAAGCTGACAAGAGCAGGAAGCAGGAGTACCCCGATCAAAAATTCACGGATCGTTCTTCCTCGCGATACACGTGCAATAAAGATCCCGACGAATGGGGACCAGGAAATCCACCATGCCCAATAGAAGATTGTCCACCCATTGATCCAGCCTCGATGCTCTTCGTTCAATGGAGCGATTCGAAAGCTCATTGCAGCGATATTCTGAATATACGCACCGATCGTATCCGTGAACATATTCAAGATCAACAGTGTAGGGCCGATAAAGAATACCAGGATGAATAATCCGATTGCAAGTACCATATTTGCATTGGATAAATATTTGATACCCTTGCTTAATCCGGACCATGCAGAAATCATGAACAAAACAGTGACAATCGCAATAATGATGAACTGTACTGTGAAGTTATTCGGTATCCCGAATAGATAGGATAGCCCTCCGTTAATTTGTGCAGCGCCGAATCCGAGCGTCGTGGCAACGCCGACTACCGTTGCAAAAACAGCAAGGACATCAATGACCGTTCCCAGCAGTCCATCCACCTTGTCACCAAAAATGGGTCTGAGCGTTGCAGAAATCAATCCTGGCTCATCTTTACGGAATTTATAGTATGCAAGGGCTAACGCTACGATTGCATAAATGGCCCAGGCATGTACTCCCCAATGGAAGAACGTATAGCGCATTGCTTCTTTAACGGCTTGATTGGTACCGCCTTCTGCAAGCGGCGGTGTCATAAAGTGAGAAAGCGGCTCTGCCGCCCCCCAGAATACAAGGCCAATCCCCATTCCGGCACTGAATAACATGGCAAACCATGTACCTTTGGTGTATTCCGGTTTTTCATCAGGTTTCCCCAATTTAATTGTCCCTATGGGGCTAAAGATAAGGAATACACAGAAAATCACAATTACGGTTACTAATATTAAATAATACCACCCAAATGTAGAGGTAATGAATGTCTGCATTTTAGCGGTTACGTCTTCAAAAGATTTTGGAGCGATGACTCCATAGGCTACAGCTGCTGCAACCAGCACAACTGTAATCCAGAAAACATTTGAAATTCTCTTCATAAATATCTCCTTTCTGATTTATGTATTTGTAAATATTCTGCGGATCGTAGTAACAGAAATAGGCCCATTTTCTTATTCCCTGTTTTCCGCCTTTGAAACCAACATTTGTTACCCTATCAAAAAAAAGGTTGGATTTGCAAGCGATATGCCTTAATTTAGACTAGTATTTGCCTTAACAGCGTTTTCATTCCATTTAGTTTCAATTAAAAAATAGAATGTGAAAAGACGTTCCCCTGGAAAGAGAACGTCTTTATTGTCTATTCTTCTATTATTTTCACTTTTACATCCCTTACTCCGTATTGAAGAGCATCTGATTCATGCTCCATATATATGTCGATTCGATTTCCTCGGATGGCGCCGCCTGTATCTTCTGCATGTGCATAACCGTACCCTTCGATGTAAACCTTCGATCCTAATGGAATGACATCCGGGTCGACCGCTATGACTCTTGCCTCAGGATTGGCGATTAAGTCCACCCCGGTCTTTGTAATGCCGATACAACCTTCACAATATGCAGTATAAGCAGTGGCTGTAACATTTACTTCTTTGATTACATTATCTTTTTTCTCTTCTTTTTCAGGTTTTACAGTTGCTGCAGTCTTTACACCTTCATCCTGTGGTTTTTCACCGTTCACAGTCACACCCTGTTCCAGCAATTCCTGGCGGGTAACTACTTCTTCAATGGAAATATGATAACGTTTGGCAATTTCCCAAAGGATATCGCCTTTTTCTATATTATGATAATCATTTAGAGCTTTTTCAGTCTTAACGTCTGATTCTGCAGATGCAGAAGATAATCCGATTGAAAGAATCACTGTGAAGGAAAAAATGGAAAATAAAACTTTTTTCATATTGTCAAATTCCTCCTTTTGTGGTTTGTGAATGAAACCAACAAAAGAAATGGTAACATAGACATGCTTCAGCCATATATCAAACTGTTTATAATCGAGTAACAATTAGATGACACAGTTGTAACAGTAGGGAATATTGATAGTTTTCAATCAACAGTTCTGGAAGTCAATCCAAGATCTGTTTAGAGAGGAAATTATATAAGAGTATGGTTTAGTTGGTGAGCATTAAAAAGCCTCACTAGGAGAAGATTCCTAATGAGGCGATCCATATAAATTATTTTGTTTCAAGAACTTGAACATTTACTGTTTTTCTGCCGAAATCAACCGCTTGGTCTTTTGAAGGGATGAATACATCAATCTTGTTTCCTTGGATTGCTCCGCCAGTGTCTTCAGCAGTTGCATATCCATAACCTTCAACATATACTTTAGATCCAAGTGGGATTACATCCGGATCCACTGCGATTACTTTTGCGTCAGGATTTTCTTTAAGGTCAACACCTGTAGCAGTGACTCCTGAACAGCCTTCACAATCAGCCGTATATGCAGTTGCTTCAACTGTAAGTTCTTTTACTACTGCGTCCTGCTCTTCATGAGCATCCGCTTGTACCGGCTCTGCAGCAGGCTCTTCAGCTTCTGGAGCTACTTCCGGTGTCTCTTCCGGTGCAGGCACTGGTGCAGCCTCTTCTTGCTCAGAAGTATTTGCAGGAGTTGAAGTTGCTTTTTTATCATCCAGGTTGATCAATAATTCTTGACCAGGCACGATCAGGTCACTTTCCAGTGCATTCCATCCGAGAAGGCTGTCCACTGAAACGCCATAGTTTGAAGAGATTCCCCAAAGTGTATCGCCTTTTTTTACTGTATAATATTCTTTAGAAGATACTTTGAGTTCCTGATCAGGATATATAATATCGGAACCTAAGTTGTTCCATGTTTTAAGTTGATCAATACTTGTACCATATTCCTTCGCCAGTCCCCAAAGCGTATCTCCCTTTTTGACTTCGATTTCTTGAGCTGAAGCGCTAGCTCCACCAGATACTGCCAGAGTAGTGAATGCAGCAACAGAAATAATCGATTTTTTTAGTTTCATAGAAAAATTCCTCCTTATGTAGCTAGCGATATATTTTTTTGCTAACAGGGAAAATACTAACACAGTAAAATCTCAATACAATAACAAGGAAATTATAAACATGCGTCAAGAATATTTCACATCTGTAATATTAAGCGTTTTCTTGTATAAAATATCATTTGGAGGAATATTAAGCCAATTATTAAAGCAAATAATGGTT
Source organism: Mangrovibacillus sp. Mu-81 (assembly GCF_036867415.1). Classification (NCBI taxonomy): domain Bacteria; kingdom Bacillati; phylum Bacillota; class Bacilli; order Caryophanales; family Bacillaceae; genus Mangrovibacillus; species Mangrovibacillus sp. Mu-81. The sequence goes on along the minus strand of NZ_JBAJHU010000012.1, from coordinate 87,010 downwards.
TGTGAGGATGAATTTAGATGTCCGGAATAGTAGAAACGGAGAACAGACAATGAAAAAACTACTCAGTTTTCTCTCTTAACATCTTTTTATTTTCCATATATACTAATAGCAACAACGGAAACTGAAGTGGAGGCTCAAGACCAATAATGGAAAACCATAATGAGAAAATCGTACTTTACAAAGACGAGCCGGATGAAAATGCCGGACGATGTGAATGTGGAAATAATATATTTAAATCAAGAGTGCTCGATGGGAAATTCTATCGAAAGTGTCAGGAGTGCGGTAAAACGAAAATCGTATAAGAGCTAAAAGAGGGACGGACCATTTAAATGGTCCGTCCCTCTCTGATTTACTTTGTTAAAATAATTGGTTCCTCTTTGGTGATGATAATGGTGTGTTCAATTTGGGCGACGAGGCTTTTGTCAGGTGTGACGTATGTCCATCCGTCGCCCTTTTCGATCACATTTTGAGCTCTTCTTGAAATGAATGGTTCAAAGGCAATGACCATGCCTTCTTTCAAAAGACCGTTATCCCAGGGATCGAAGTAATTGAGAATATGATCCGGTTTTTCGTGAAGTGACTTTCCTACACCGTGGCCTGTGAGGTTTTTAATAACCGTGAAGCCATTTTTTTTGGCTTCATTATGAACGGCTTTTCCTATACCATTCAGTTTTGATCCCGCCTTCGCTTTACGAAGACCTGCTTCGAAGGATTTCAAGGCGGCTTCGCACAAGCTTGTCAGTTGCGGATCTCCCTCACCTGCCACAAACGAAATGCCAGTGTCGGCATAATAACCGTTTTTGGAACCTGATACATCAATGTTTACAAGGTCACCTTCCTGAATGATCCTCTCTCCCGGTATACCGTGAGCAACTTCTTCATTTACACTGATGCAAGTATACCCAGGGAAGTCATATTCTCCTTTTGGTCCAGAAATGGATCCGTTATCTTCAAACATTTTTCCTGCTATCTCATCAAGTTCTTTTGTGGTGATCCCGGGTTTTGTTCTTGACCTCAATTCGTCACGGATGGCTGCGACGATGCGGCCGATTTCCTTCAACGCTTGTAAATCTTCGTCTGTTTTGACTATCATATTATCTTCCTTCTCTTTATGAATTTCATCTTCTCTTACTATACCGAAACCATTTCATTTTTTAAAGTGGAAGGTGTCGTTCAGCATAGCCAGTCCCCTGTATTTTAATGAAAAAAAGCCAAGGAGAAATGTCTCCTTTGGCTTTCTATGTTTATAAGTATACTATACCACTTTCACGAAAGCTTCTGCGGTAGACTGACTGGATTGAGGATTCTGGCCGGTTACAAACTTTCCGTCCGTTATCACATGGTCACTCCATGCGTCTGACTTCTCGAATTGTGCACCCTGTTCACGCAGTTTTGTTTCTAACAGAAACGGCATTAATGAATCGAGGCCAGTCTGCTGTTCTTCTTCGTTCGTAAATCCTGTAAGGCTAATTCCGTCAACCAGCCATTTTCCGTTTGATAATTTGGTGCCCACAAAGCCTGCCGGACCATGGCATACAGCTCCGATTGCTTTATGATTTTCAGCGAAATGTGAAAGTGCCTGTTGGAGTGCTGTGCTATCCGGCAAATCAAACATTGTTCCATGTCCGCCAGGAAGGAAGATGCCGCTGTATTCATTTACGTTCAATTGGGAGAGTACCAATGTCTGATCCAATTCCTTCGTGATTCCCTTCCAGGTTTCCACGTTTTCATCATCCAAGCTGTTCGCGTCAAGAGGTATTCTTCCTCCTTTGAGGCTAGCTACATCTACTACAAAGCCCTGATTTTTAAACTCGGCATAGGGTTCTGCGAATTCTGATAACCAAAGACCAGTTTCGTGTTCATCGTCAATTTTACTTGAATTTGTTAACACCATTAAGATTTTTTTCAATTTATACCCTCCAGTATTTAATCACTTCTTCTGTGTACATATTTGTTTTATCCGTTCTGAGGAAGATTAAACGTTTAATTGATGTTAGCTGCTTTGAATCATTTCAGATGCAGATCGGAAAGCGATAAGAAAAAACAGCGGCTCATTCTGATGAATCGCTGTTTTGCAAGGCAGATAGACAGTATTATATAGATTAACCGCTTTAATTCACATCAAATAAAAACTGTATTTTCTTTTGATTCTGGTCCCACCCAAGGTAAGCGGAAAACTGTTTTTCCCCTTTTTTAAAACCATCGATTCGGTCTGATTTTCCATCTTTCAACACTTTTTTTACAATTGTACCGGTAATCTTTTTTGAAAGGATCGTTTTAGAGATCGTAAAACTGCATTTTGTTTTTTGGTAGTTGGAACAGCCATAGAACTTGCCCTTATCTAAGACTTTGCCTCCGCATTTCAAGCAGGTACCGAGGCTTGCTTTGCTGCCGCGTTTTCCTTTTTTTCCAGGTATGCGCTGGATGGTTTCAGTATCAAGATCGCTAAAATCCCAGGATTCTGCTTCACGCAATGCATTCTGAATAAGTGAATGACTTAATTTCTTCACTTGTTCCATAAACTCCGGGGCAGATGCTTTCCCTTTTCCGATTTGTTGAAGGCGCTGCTCCCATTTTGCAGTCATTTCAGCTGATGCGAGTACATTTTCTCCAATTGCACGTATGAGTACCTTTGCTTTATCAGTCGGAAAAACGATATTTTTCTGGATGTCAATATAGTGGCGGTCTTTAAGCATTGTAATGATTCCCGCCCTTGTCGCTTCTGTGCCGAGTCCTTCCGTTTGCTTAAGGACCTTCTCGAGTTCATCATTATCCATGAATTTCCCAGCGGTTTTCATCAAGGTGATCAATTGTCCTTCGGTATATCTCTTTGGCGGCTGTGTCTTTCCTTCCTTGACGTGCACTTTTTTTACGATGCCTTGATCATTTTCCTTTACAGGAGGGAGAAGCGGCTCATTTTCTTTGTCATTCTCAACGATTATCTTTCTCCAGCCTTCCTGCAGAATCTGTTTTCCCTTTGATACAAAGTCTGCACGTCCATCCACCTGAGTGATGATCGTTGTATAGTTTAAAATGGCCTTTTCGTGATGAGCAGCAATGAATCTCTTGAGGATGACATCGTAAATTTTCTTCTCGTCCGGAGATAAAGAGGCTGGATCGGTCACTTGCTCCGTCGGAATGATCGCATAGTGATCCGATACTTTAGCATCATTTACATATCGTTTATTATTCATCAGACTGCTTTGGGGTACTGGGATCCATTTGTTGTAAGGAGCAAATTCCTTTATTTTTTCCAGAATGCCGGGAAATGTCTCCGCTTCTCCTTTTGTCACGTATTGTGAGTCAGACCGGGGATACGATACAATTCCTTTCTGGTATAGTTTCTGCAGTACATCAAGAGTCTTTTTAGGAGAAAATTTATACATTTTATTGACAGTCGCCTGCAAGGATGAAAGATTAAACAGCAACGGAGGTGAAAATTCCTTTTTTTCGGTTTTCGCCTCTTTGATGTGCGCATGTTTATTTTCGCAGAATGAAGCGATTTTCCTGGCGAGAGCTTCCTTGTTAATCCGGCTTTCACCGTCTTTTTGCCATGTACCTTCGTATGTATGCTTATCTATTTGAAATTCTGCCTTCACTTCCCAAAATGCTTCACTTTTGAACTGCTGGATTTCTTCATCACGTTTGACGATCAGAGCAAGCGTGGGAGTCTGCACCCGGCCAGCGGAAAATACATCCGACATGCCCTGCTTTTTCAATAGTATACTGTACGCCCTTGATGCATTCATACCCACAAGCCAATCGGCGCAGGCACGTGAATAGGCTTCATAATAAAGGCTGCGCAATTCTTCTTCTTCCCGCAAGGAATGAAAGCCATTGATGATTGCTTTTTCAGTCAGTGAAGATATCCAAAGTCTCTTCATCGGCTTTTGTACCCCGGACATAGAAATGATATTTCGGATGATCAATTCCCCTTCACGTCCCGCGTCACCTGCATGTATGATTTCTGTTACGTCTTTATTATGAAGCAGTTGTTTAATAATCGAAAATTGTTTGGCTTTCGCCCTTGATAGTTCATACTGAAATCTGGAAGGGATGATGGGAAGGTCATCTACCGACCATTTCTTCCATTTGCCATCATACTTCTCAGGAGCCTGCAGACCAAACAGATGTCCGACTGCCCATGTGACATAAGCCCCTTTCGGGAACGTTTCGTTCGGTTGTATTTCTATGAAACCCTGTTTCTTTCGATGAGGAAATGGTTTTGCTAAAGTGGCCCCTTGATCAGGTTTTTCGGCTATCACAACTTTCATCGAATATCTCCTGTCTATACCATTATTTCTTTCATTATATCACGTTTTTCGAACTGTTGTTCTGCAAAATGATCTATATTCTTGCAAAAGATGTTGAAACTTAATAGGTCCTATAAAAGAAAAAAGTGCTTCAAATGAGAGAGCACCTGAAACACTTTTTAATTGTTATTGACCTAAGTTCTCAAGGTTACCTTTGATTTGCTGAAGTTGATTAAAGGTTTGTACAATTTCCAGATTTTGAAGCTCGGTCAATTGTATGTCCCCTTTGTCGATTTGTATCTGAGCCTGTTCGATACTGTTCAGTGCTTTATCGTTATATTTCTCTACTTTCGTATGAAGATCTTCAGCGAGGGATGGAGGCGTCAGATCATTTATTTCTTCTATTTCCGTTTTCATCTCATTCAGTCTGTCTTCCAATTGAGGGATGGCCGAAGTATCCGCAGCAGCATTCTCCACTAATGCAGGAAAGTCATTGGCAAATTTTTCGGCTTCGTTTAAGTAATCCGTCATTTCTTCAACGTAGGTTAGACTGTTATTTGCTTCCTCTAATATCCCGCAGCCGGAAAGCAGAAATAGTGAAAATAGTAAAATGATGAATTTTTTCATGTACACTCTCCTTTTTTGGATTTCAGTACTATATACGATCAGGATCCCATAAAAGTTTCATTTCTTTTTTCTGTTAAGACAGCTGGTGTTTCTCTGCCTTAATTAAAGCTGCCTCTGATATATACTGAAAAACTTGAAAAGAGCTGATATTTCATCAGCTCTTTCCATGTTATTCGATAATCTGAAGTTCTTTAGGATATTTGGTCAATGTCTCGTAACCGTCTTCTGTAATGAGGACATCGTCTTCTATTCTGACTCCTCCTATTTCAGGGATATAAATGCCCGGCTCGATCGTATAGGTCATACCCTTTTTCAGGATGCCGTCATTCAAGTGGCTCATGGAAGGGAATTCATGAACATTAATACCCAGCCCGTGACCGATGCGGTGAGGAAAATAATTGCCGTATCCTGCTTCGGTGATGATATCACGGGCAATTTGATCCAAGTCCCCGATCCGGGTACCTGGCTTGCTTGCTTCAAGAGATGCCAGTTCTGCTTGGAGTACCGTCTCGTAGATTTCCCTTTGCTTATCAGAAACTGATTTGTACGCAAAAGTACGTGTGATATCTGAGGTATAGCCTTCAAGGACCACTCCGAGATCAAAAAGTACAAAGTCTCCCGTTTTAAGCTTCCTTTCACCAGGATTCCCGTGAGGATCCCCTGCCTTTTCACCGAACAATACCATTGTAGAAAAGGACATTTCACGGATCCCTTTTTTCTTCAGTTCGTATTCGATCTTAGCGAGAACTTCCATTTCCGTGACGCCTTCCTGGAGTGCATGAACGCCTACCTCCACTCCGAAGTCTGCCATTTGAGCGGCACGGCGCATGATTTCAATTTCTTTCTTATCTTTGATCAATCGCATTTCATTTAACTTGTCTTCAGCATTTACGACCTCTGCATTGTCAAAGATGGATAGGAATGATTCACTTCGCCCATATGTCAGGACGTCTTTTTCAAGCGCGACTTTATTTCCAGTCAAACCTCGTTTTGCAATGGCTTGTTTAATAAAATCCCATGGATTTTCATGGTCGGAATAGCCGATCACTTCATCTTTCCATCCAGCTTCCTTTACTTGTCGAGCTTCCATTCCAGGAAGGACCACAAATGGATCCGCATCTGGGAAAACGAACAGCCCCATTAGACGTTCGTGAGGGTCTGTTAGGAAATTTGTTAAATAAAATACATTTTCTGTTGAATTAATAAACGCTGCTTCAATACTTTCTTCTTTCAACCATAGTTTGAGTTGTTCTAATCGCTGTTGCATTTTTGGTTCCTCCTTGATACCGCTTTTAATATGTAATCGTTTTAAATGAGCATATTCATGCTAACATATTTTCCTCTGCCAGTGAAATCATCTAAATCGGGAAAGAAATGTTGAAATAAAAAACACCCTGCTGTTTTTTTGCGAGGGTGGTGCTTTTTCTACCTCTTGCCTATAAAGAGTCGGACCTATGTATGCTATAATTTGGATACACAGCAGATGTTGGGTGGGAGTGGCCACTTCCTGGGTAAAGGAGGTGGTGCCTATAGTGACAACGTATGAGGCTTTGACGCTAATGATAACGTTTAGCTCTTTAATCGTCTCCATCATTGCCATTGTTATTTCGAATGACAATAAGAAATAACCCCACCCTCTTTAAGCGCCTAAACTTGGAAGGGCAGAGTTATTTCCTTTCTTTATTGGGCCACTGCTTTCCTTGCAGTTGCTGTGTGGCAGGAGACATCGGCTGCAACCGGTGTCTCTTTGTTATTAGTTATGCTCTACTTTTAAGATAGTATAGAAGAAGATTAAAATCAAGTTGTAATCTTGAAAGGTTTTTTTCGATATATCACAAGCTTATGTTTTTGATAATGCATTTATTATGAGGGCGTTTAAGGTCAAATCCTTCCTATATACGTGAATAATTTTTCGTAAATGACAAAGAGCTTAGAGGCATGATCTCTAAGCTCTTTCCATTCGGCAGTCTCATGGTCATCAGTAAACGGTTTCGCTCGGTTTAGGCTTGCGGACAAAAGCCATGATTCCCGCGATTAAAAATAATAAACCGGGAATGAAACCGAATCCGATTGTGCCGACACCAATCACCAGTGCTGCAATAATAAACATAATCCCTGAAAGGACAGGTTTTCTGTTTTTTACGATTGTAAGAACGGCGATCAGCCCGAAAATGGAAGCGATGATGCCGATTACAATTAAATACCAACCCATAGTTTCAGCCATGCCCAGAATAAATGACGTATCCTGAGTTGTCATCGCAGGGTCACTTTCCATCATTTGCTGCATTTCATCCATTATGGCGGGGTCACCCAAACTCATATTCGTCGCAATCCCGATGATGGAAAACAATGCGGATAAAACGATTCCTATGATTCCCATCACTACTTCTCCTGTTCTTTTAACCATTATTAATCTCTCCTTCGCTTAATCGTACTTTACAATTATATTGAATGTATTTAAACATAGCACTTCATTGTATGTATAGTAAATCCTTCATTAATCAATTTCCCTTGGTTAACTGTTAGTAAACGTTTGTCTTGAATACATAGAGCGGAAGCCACTTTCCGTTCCATTCAATCTCCCCTCCCCTGTATAGGTAATAGAAAAACCTGCCCTTCATTTCTTCATGCTGAAATGAAAAATATTTCTCCCTGGATTATTCGTTTTTTTTACAATTTTCTCCTTCTCTTGAGATGAATTTCTATTTTTCAGAATACTTTCTGATAATCAAAGAAGTTGAAAGTAATCATAAGTGCCATCATAAATCAAATTTGGAAGTCAACGCCGATAATGGGGGTTAGAGGAAATTCACATGTTTAGTTTTCTTCTAATCATTTTCTCTAACATTCCCCATGGAAGAATGCTTTTTATGTAAATCATTCCCCTTGTTCCTTTCCCTGCAGGAATTCTGAATGCGGTTTTATTACCAACAGCAATTTCGCCAACAAGTGCGGCAATTTCAGCAGGATCACCTAATCGATCCCGGCCATTTTCCAATTCTGTTTCAATTCTCTTCAAATATGTATAATATGGGGATTCTTTATCTAGAGATCGAGTTGCTACTTTCATTCCTGATGTCCAGATATTTGTTTTATATGATCCTGGTTCAATCAGAAATACATCAATTCCAAACGGTTTAAGCTCAAATCGAAGACTTTCGCTATACCCTTCCAGTGCATGTTTCGAGGCCGCATAGGGACTCAAACCAGGAAACCCAAACCGTCCACTGATACTGCTCATGTTGAGGATCTTCCCGTACCCCTGTTGCCTCATAAAAGGTAATACGGCTTGGGTGACAGCCATCACCCCGAATACATTGGTTTCAAATTGTTCCCTGAATTCTTCGATGCTCACTTCTTCAGCAAAACCGCCGAGTGCATATCCTGCATTGTTCAGAAGAAGATCAATGGAAGAATACTTTGTAAGTCCTTCTTTGAAATCGTGGATGGATGTTTCCGAAGTTACATCTAATTGCATAATGGTAATATGTCGATCTGTTTCTCGTAATTTAGCTGTTTTCACTAGTTTTTCAGCTTTCCTAGTGTCACGCATCGTTGCCAGGACATGATAACCCTTACATGCTAGCTCAATAGAACATAGTAATCCAAATCCCCTATTGGCACCAGTGACAATGGCCGTTTTTTTATCCAATGAGCAACCCCCCATTCACTTTCTTATACTATAGCAGATGTGGATGGATACATAGAAAAAAGACGGCTTCATCCCATTGAAGCCGTCAAAGTCGAGGATATGGTGTCAATTTCATTTACAAGTATACGAAATTTCTTTCCCGAATATCAAATACACTATAATGCCGTTAATGCTTCTCTGCTTAAATGTACAAAAGTGTATGGTCGTTTCCGCACGCATTCATATATTTATATAATTTTAAGCATAACGTAAAGAAGCCTTATTTCGCAGGCGCACTTGCGAGCATCTCACCTGCATTGCTATAAAATGTCACTAATGGTACACTGAGCTGTCCTCCATAGGGTTCTACATGGATAAAGTAAGGCTGTTCGTCTAATTGTACTTTCTTAAAATCAATATTATTACGAAATTGAAAGTATTCTGCTCCACTGTCCTTAACATTTCCATAAACGATAAATTGTCCGTTATTCAAAAAACTCGATCCCAGTAATTGGTGTTTTGCTTCCTGGATTCTTACCAATTCATAAAAGGGAAACAAATCTGTTTTTATATAGTAAGCAATGCCAATTTTATCGTTCTTCCCTTTTTGGGTATATAAGAGCACATGCTGATCCCCGATCTTTCTTTGTAGAACGACGGTGGCTTTATTTTGATTATTTGTCTTGAATTCTTCTAAGTGTGAAGCGAGATTTTCTTTTGTTGTAAGATGGTCTCGTTTTTCGATAAGATTCACCAGAAGTGTGCTGATAACAGTGCTTACTATTACGATAACCATAACCTTTGGAAGGCTTCTTGATATTTTCACTTCATTCCCCCTCATTCAACGTTTTTATACACTTATTCCCTGAGAATCGTAAATACCTGTTTTTGATAACAGTCCCTTGCCGTTTTGTTGTCACGCAAATAATCCAATTCTATTTTAGGCGCAGTGTTTTTCCTTGTTTTCCCATTATAGATAGCAAATTCAAGGATAGTACATTGTTTTTGAAGACAAATGACCATACTTATACATAAAAAATCAGCAGGGACTGTTCCTGCTGATTTTTTATCTTTACTGTTGATCCACCGGCACCACAGCATTCTTTAACTCTTTTTTCAATTCCATTGTGTACGCTGCTTTTTGGTCGGTATTCCAATTCAACAGTTTAGCCATGATGTCTATGGCGGGTTCGTGCCATTTCTCAACCCATTCTCGGTCAAAGAACATTGCACCTGTTCTCCGGATGAAGAAGTCAACCGGCGCAGCGGCCATTTCTTCTTGGATTGAATAAATGAGCTGTGCATATAACGTCACCGGGACGATTCGCTCTTCGGAAGTACCGCTGTATGCATGGGCAAGTTTGAACAGTTGATCGACATTGGATCCGTACATGTTTGCAAGTTCTCGCCCCTCTACTTCTGTCAGACCATATTGCAAGGCTTCTTTGGCTTTTTGTTCGATGAAAGCAGGCAGGTTTTTCGATCCTCCGACATGTCCTCCGGAAATTGGCATCTTCTTTGTAGAAGAATCAGGGAATTTCTTTTTCGCTTCCTGTTTCAACCGTGTGGATACCAGGTTGACAACCGTTTCTGCCATTTTACGATATCCTGTCAGTTTTCCACCCGCTATGGTGATCAGTCCGCTCTCCCCTTCCCAGATTTCATCTTTTCGGGAAATTTCAGAAGGATCTTTCCCTTTTTCAAAAATGAGCGGGCGTATTCCGGCCCAGCTTGATTCAACATCGTCTTTTGACACGTTAACGTCCGGGAACATATAACGAATCGCATCAAGAATGTAGTCTCTATCTTCTGCCGTCATTTGCGGCTCAGCCTTGTTTTTATCATAGAAGGTATCTGTCGTCCCCACGTATGCTTTTCCGTTCCTTGGAATTGCAAACACCATTCTTCCGTCTTGTGTGTCAAAGTAGACCGCCTGCTGCAAAGGGAATTTGCTTTGATCTATGACGATGTGCACTCCTTTTGTAAGGCGCAGCTGCTTATTGTTGGTACTGTAATCTTTTCCACGGACTTCATCCACCCATGGCCCTGCGGCATTGACGATTTTTGTCCCGCGGATTTGTAAGGTGTCCCCATCAATGAGGTCTTCTGCTTCGATTCCGACTGCTTTTTTGTTTTCATATAGGAATCGCTGTGATTTAGTATAATTAATGGCTGTTGCTCCGTGTGTGATCGCTTCTTTCATGACTTCGATCGTCAGTCGTGCATCATCCGTTCTATATTCAACGTAATAACCTCCGCCTCTCAATCCATCCTTCTTAACAAGGGGTTCTTTGGAAAGGGTCTCCGCTGCAGAAAGCATGGAACGTCTTTCCCCTTTTTTGACACCTGCAAGATAATCGTACACTTTTAACCCGATGGATGTGCTGAATTTGCCAAATGAACCGCCCTTATGTAATGGAAGGAGCATCCATTCGGGAGTGGTTACGTGAGGCCCATTTTCGTAGACGATTTCACGTTCTTTCCCTACTTCGGCAACCATCTTTACTTCAAACTGTTTTAAATATCGCAATCCGCCATGTACGAGTTTCGTGGATCTGCTGGATGTTCCGGCAGCAAAATCCTGCATCTCGACAAGGGCAACCTTCATTCCGCGCTTAGAGGCGTCAAGGGCAATACCGGCACCAGTAATACCACCGCCAATGACGATCAGGTCATAGTTCTGAGAGCTTAATTGTTTTTTTATTTCCTGTCTTGAAGTACTTGAAAACGCCATATTGTAAGTCCTCCCATGCATCAATTGTATTCGAATTTAGTGAATTCTATATCAGTTTATAAATTTCTCCATAGTAAGTGTATATCCATAAAAAAAGAGACCAAAACTATCACTATGGATTTACAGATCCATAATGCAGTTTGGTCTCTCTGGGTCTCTTACCGATTTATTAACTTAAATTAATTATATCATACTATTTCTTTATTTAAAAGCCATCGCTGCTTTTACGGCTTTCTTCCATCCAGCGTAAAGTTCTTCCTGGTCCTCTTCAGACATTTTTGGTTCGAATTCTTTGTCTTTGTTCCATTGTTTAGAGATTTCTTCCCGGTCTTTCCAATATCCTACAGCAAGTCCAGCCAAATATGCAGCACCGAGTGCCGTCGTCTCGCTGATGACGGACCGTTCAACCGGTACATTCAACAGGTCACTCTGGAATTGCATCAGGAAATCATTTTTTACAACTCCCCCGTCTACGCGGAGTTTTTTCAATGCAATGCCTGAATCAGCTTCCATCGCTTTAAGGACATCTTTCGTCTGATAAGCTAAAGATTCTAATGTTGCACGTACGAAATGTTCTTTAGACGTACCTCGAGTCAAACCGAATACCGAGCCTCTTACATCACTGTCCCAATAAGGTGTGCCGAGTCCTACAAACGCAGGGACAACATATACACCATCGGTCGATTCCACTCTTTCAGCATATTGTTGACTGTCTTTGGCATCTTTCAGCATTCGAAGTCCGTCACGCAGCCACTGGATAGCGGAACCGGCTACGAATATACTTCCTTCCAATGCATATTCAACCTTTCCGTCAATTCCCCAAGCAAGTGTCGTCAGCAGCCCATTGTCGGATTTAACTGCTTTATCACCAGTATTCATAAGCATGAAACAGCCCGTCCCATACGTATTTTTACCCATCCCTTTTTCAAAGCATGCCTGTCCGAACAAAGCAGCCTGTTGATCTCCTGCAGCTCCTGCAATCGGAATCTCCTGGCCAAAGAAATGGTGTGGTACGGTTTTCGCGTACACTTCCGAGGATGGACGGACTTCTGGCAGCATAGACCGGGGAACACCGAGAATATCAAGAAGCTCATTATCCCATTCTAAATCATGAATATTGTACATCAACGTTCTTGAAGCATTCGAGTAGTCTGTAACATGTGCCTTTCCGCCGGACATTTTCCAAATCAGCCAAGTATCGATTGTGCCGAACAGAAGCTTGCCGTTTTCCGCTTTCTCACGAGCCCCCTCGACATGATCAAGGATCCACTTCACTTTCGTTCCTGAGAAGTAAGCATCGATCAATAAACCGGTTTTGTCCCGGAACGTATCATCATGGCCATTTGACTTCAATTCTTCACAGATGTCAGAAGTCTGTCTTGATTGCCAAACGATGGCATGATAGATAGGGGTGCCGGTTTCTTTATCCCAGACAACGGTCGTTTCGCGTTGGTTAGTGATACCGATTCCTTCTACTTGCTCCGGTTTAACATTTGATTCTGATAAAACGGTTGCAATCACCGATAAAATGGACCCCCAGATTTCATTTGCATTATGTTCCACCCATCCCGGTTTAGGAAAGTGCTGTGTGAATTCTTTTTGACTTGTGTGGACGATCTCACCATTTTTATTAAATAGAATGGCTCTTGAACTTGTTGTTCCCTGATCTAATGATAAAATATATTTCTCCATTATGATTCCTCCCGTAAACTTAGTTTTCAGTTGATAATTTATCTACTTTTTGTGAAAGGGTTAATTTTCTGTCGCTGAAGTAGGCTGCCCCCAGAACAGTCAACGTTACAATCAGAACGACCCAGAAACTTGTTGTTACATTTCCCATAAATACAGCTTTATAGAATACCCCTCCTAAGGAACCGCCCAATACAGGACCTAATACCGGGATCCAGGAATACCCCCAGTTTGATGGTCCTTTTCCCGGAATTGGAAGAAGGAAGTGGGCAATCCGCGGACCCAAATCCCGTGCAGGGTTAATGGCATAACCCGTCGTCCCGCCAAGGGAAATACCGATTGCTATTATGAGAAACCCGACGATGAAAGGATTTAGCCCATCAGTAAATGAATTCGCTCCGATTGATAATAATCCTACCACTAATACAAAAGTTCCGATCATTTCACTCAATAAATTTGAAAAAACGTGTGGAATCGCTGGCCCAGTGGCAAAGACACCTAATTTAACCCCGGGATCCTTCGTGGCATGCCAATGCGGCAAAAAGTGAAGATAAGTGATCATCGCGCCGATGATGGCCCCAAGCATTTGGGCTGCGATGTACTGAGGTACCTGACTCCAAGGAAAGTCACCGTTAAAAGCAAGTCCCAACGTCACTGCAGGATTAATATGTGCACCGCTGAATTGCCCGACAGCATACACGCTCATCGCAACTCCAAGTCCCCAACCGAACGTAATAACGATCCATCCGGAATTATAGGCATATGATTTTTTTAAGTTTACGTTTGCACATACTCCAGCGCCAAAGATGATAAGTAGTGCCGTTCCGATTACTTCTCCTAAAAAAGCTGTCATGCTTACTCCCTCATTCCCATTTAAATTATTGTGAAAGAGAACGTTTTCATAACTGGTTGCAAATTGGGACTACACGTTTATATATCCCCAATTTTCGAATGGAAAACTGATTCCAGGTAAAAAGTTTCTTGTATGAAAACTTTTAATAAATAAATAAAAAAAGAGACATTACGGAAAAAGCCCCTAAAAGGCAGAATTCTCGTAAGTCTCTTTGTCTCTTTACACAATGTATTAACTTGTTACCTATCATACGAAGAAATGAAAACGTTGTCAATGGTTGTCGGGTACTTTTATTTTTCCAGGGAGGTAAAGTCAGTTCCTGTCAAAGTGCTTCCATAATGTACGGTCGGAAGTGGTAATTGCGGTAGCACCGGCTGCTATGGCGTTCTCCACTTCTTCTATGGTTTCAATTAAACCGCCTGCAAATATAGGTTTTCCTGTTTTCTCGCGGATTTCTTTTATGATCTTCGGTACGACTCCCGGAAGTACTTCAATGTAATCCGGTTCGGTTTTATGTATCAATTCGATGCTCCGGTTCATGGCACTGGAGTCGATGACGAACATTCTCTGTGTAGTAAAGACACCTTTCTGACGCGCCTTTCTTATCACATTCCCTTTGGTGGATATGATCCCATACGGCTTGATTTCCTGGCAGACGTATTCCGCCCCGTATTCATCATTCGTAAGTCCGTGGATAAGGTCTATGTGCAGGAACATCTTCCGTTCTTGCTGCCTTGCATATTGAAATACACTCTTCAGCATACCGACGTGAAGATCAAGAAAGACTCCGTATTCAAATGATGTCTCAAGCATTTTATCAAAGTCCTTCATCGACCGTATGGCAGGAAGTATTTTTTGTCCTTCAAAGCTCATTGGTTCCACCTCCTAATTATGGTATATACGGTTCTTTATAAGTGGTAATTATAGCATAGAAGTCCTTGTATGCTTGAGGATTGATTATTTAAGTATAACCGATAATGAAATTAAATCATGAATTCACTGTACAGCTCATGAATCTTATATTGAGCACTGATCTTCTCGATCTGCTACGATCGTCTTTACACCATTCGAGTGCAAATGTTCAATTTTATCTTCGGCTGCTTCATCATCAGTGATGACGAGGTCCAGTTTTGACAAAGGAGAAGTCACTCCTGCAAAAAGATCGACGCCTATTTTGAAGCTCTCCATCAATACGATGTTTTTCCTTGCATTAGCAATAATCGTTTTATGGAAGTTCGCTACTTCAGGTGTGGCCGTACTGAGCCCGCGGGAGGATATCCCCCCGGCCGTCGCGAAATGGAGGTCCACAGTGAATTGCCTTGCAAATTCATTGGCCAAACCGTCTGTAATATTTCCGGAGGCTTTCATCATGCCGCCAATCAGATACGTTTCAATATTTGTAAATCCCCTTAAGTGATAGGCAAGTTCTACAGAATTGGTCACAACAGTGAAAGCGATCGTTTTGGGGAGGTATTTAAGCATCACATAATGGATTGAAGAACCGCCGATAAATACTGTTTCGTCTTCTTTGATATAGTGTACGGCTGTCTTTGCAATCGCAATTTGATGAACATCTCCCTCTCCATATCGTCTGGAACCGGGCTGGGGTTTATTGCGGGATTTCTGATTCGGGATTGCTCCGCCATGGGTACGTTTCAATAATCCTTGTTCCTCCATGATGGATAAATCCCTTCGAATCGAGTCGATGGAAACACCGTATTCCTCAGCAAGGTCTTTTGCTAATACCCGGCCGAGTCTTTCTACTTTTTCTAAAATCTTTTCTCTTCTTTCTTCGGAAAACATAGCTATGTCCCTTTCTTTACATTTCACATTTATCATTCAATTAAGTTGATATCATTTCCTTGCTCGAGTTCATTCTTCTTTGATCATTAATTCGTCTCCTGCATTATTTTTTATCCTCCGTATCGATCCAATAACGCAGAATCACATTACCATCTTCCTCGATGAAGTCAAGATCAGGTTTTCCCCCATTGTTTAGGATTGTCCGTTTGGATGCTTCATTCCATTTATCACAAACCACCAAGGTTTTCTTGATTCCGAGTTCCTTTGTTTTTTGCAAGGATAGTGAAAGAAGCTTTGTTGCATACCCTTTCCTTCTTTCTGATGGCCTGATTCCGTAGCCGATATGTCCACCGATATTCAATAGTTTTTCAGTCAGGCTGTGACGGATGTTTACCACCCCTGCTAAACGATTATGGTCTGTCATCAACCAATAGGTTGAATCCGGCACCCAGCCTGCTGGAAGGCTTTCTCCTATTTCAGCATCATGCAAAGATTGAATCATGTCATCAAATTTAGCGGGATCTTTTTTGATGACCCAGGGGACCATATCTTCACCGGAAGCTTTCCACTCATCATAGAAGTCTAAGTATTCTTCTCTTAATTCAACAGTTGGCTTTACCAATTTCACATTTTCACCCATGAAGCATTTCTCCTTTTATGTAAGCTTATTTGGAATAACTCTGTTGTAACAAATTCCATTCAAACCATTTGCCATGCCCATCTGTATCCCCGATGACATGACATTCTTCTTCGCCGTTAATATAACAATCTAGATGAAGCTTGCGATTCCACATATTATTATAGAGATGGAATACATCTTTATTCTTGCCTAATTCTTTTACTTGTTTTTGAAGTTGCCTTTTGGAAACTTCGGGTATCTGATTGGCTACATGGGTATGGAAGATACAGACTGCATCGCTTTCAGGAATCTTTCTTATCTGATGAGGGAGGAGTTCAACACCGTCTCCTTCGAAATAATCAATATCGACTTCTTTTAGCATTTTTGAAGCTGAAGTAAACAGGTCCCTTCTTTCAGAGTGTTCCGGCCAAATGAGGGCTAACAGCCAAGGATGGTCCTCTTCACTGTTAATGTGCAAATCATACCCTGTTCTGGATGAAATTGGCGGGGGAGCGGAGTGAAGATTCGGAAGTTGATGCCCCTTAACTTCTGAAGAAATCATCACCTCTGAAGAGGCATAGCCGTAGGTTTCTTTTAACTGGTTATATTGGTACCGATATCGATCCCACGCAAGTTGTAAACCTGCACTTGTCCCTATCTCGATCAAGGCAAGTGGTTTTTTCACTTTTTCATATATATAACAAAATGCCGGATATAAGTACGCACATCTATTTACTTCATTGGTCTGGACTAGTTTGGTTTGCAATAAGTGAGTCAGGTGCTGTTTATTCTGCAGGCAGAATTCTTTGAAGTGGGGAAACGATTCTATAAAAGGTAAAGGTGTTTGTACGATGCTGGGATAATAGTTCCGTAAAGTGTGAGATGAATGGTTCATTAATAAGTAATGTACAGAACCGAACAGCAGGTTTGGTACAGGCTGCCCTTCCCGGCAAGCACTGCATATTACCAAGATTTCATGATCATCTGCTATCCTGTGGGCAAGGTGCTCGTATAAAGGACTCGATTGATGGCATTCCCGTTCTGCAAAGGTTTTGAAACGCTGTGATAATGAGTTTATTATCATTGGATGTGCCTCCCTAAAAGGGTCACAATCCGTTTCTGGACCGCTTGCTGATCTGAATACTGAAATAGTCCTATGCCGTTCCCCCATGGGTCTGAAAACGTTGCCCACTTGACTGGAACATCTTCCCTTGAATGAATGCTAAATTTCTCAATCCCCAATGATTGGATCAGGCGATCTCTTTCCCCGTCCAGGTCCGCTACTCCTAAACGGATAGGTCCGCTTCCGGAAGAAGGTATACCTTCTGCTACCTGTAACCAGCATCCAGGCAGCAGTTGCCACTCGGCAAAACCTTCGTGAGGTGAAAAATCAGGTTCTTTATTCAATAACGTTTCATACCATGATTGCCCTTGTTTTATATTTGATACGCGTACCTGTACGGTCATTTCATAGATCATTCAAATCGACTCCCTTCCCTGTCATAACAGAGAGAACAGTGTTTCCTCGGTCCTCTCCCGTTTCATTAAAATGCCCAGTTTCCATCTCTGAAAATCGCGACCCTGCTGCCATCTTGAAGGATTCCGTCAATGTTCATATGAGAGGAACCGATCATGAAATCTTCATGGACGACGCTTTCATTCAAGCCCTTATCTTCTTTCTCTTCGTC
Organism: Mangrovibacillus sp. Mu-81; assembly: GCF_036867415.1. NCBI lineage: Bacteria > Bacillati > Bacillota > Bacilli > Caryophanales > Bacillaceae > Mangrovibacillus > Mangrovibacillus sp. Mu-81. The sequence continues at coordinate 69,113 of NZ_JBAJHU010000012.1, read as the reverse complement.
TGAAAGGGTTTGGCTATCCTTGATGCAGGTAGGGTACGCAGAACCGATCGCTAAATGATTCGAGGCATTTTCATCAAATAATGTGTTGAAGAAAAGGATGCCTGTATCTGAGATTGGTGACTTATGCGGAACCAGTGCGACTTCTCCTAAATAAGAAGCGCCTTCATCCGTTTCAATCAATTTTTCTAAAATATCCAAACCTTCCCCTGCATGGATTTCTGCAATCTTCCCTTTTTCGAAGGTGAGCGTGAAATCTTCAATTACATTTCCGTTATACGCTAACGGTTTTGTGCTTTTCACGATTCCATTTACTCCTGTTCTGACAGGCACCGTATAGACTTCTTCTGTGGGCATATTGGCGATGAAATCAGTACCTGACGGTGTTGTACTTGCTCCTGTAAGCCACTGATGATCTTCATGAAGCTCGATGGTAAGGTCAGTGCCATCTGCTGTGTAGTGAAGACCTGTTAATTTCATCTTATTAAGTTCATTGGCTTTTTTCTTCAACGTGTCAATATGGCTGCGCCATTCAGCTACAGGGTCTTCGCTTCCGATTCGAACGGAAGCAAAAATACGGTCCCAAAGTGTATCCATTTGTTCTTTCTGGTTCAGATGCGGGAAAACTTTGTTCGCCCACTTCCTGGATGGCATTGCGATAATCGACCAACTGATGGAATCTGTGTCGATCGCCTCATAGAACCGGTCAAGTGCAAGTCCTTTGGCTTTTTCGAAATCTTGAATCCGTTCAGGATCGATTCCTTTTAATAAATCAGGGTCATTTGCTTCAACCTGCAGGAATGCCCCTTTCCTGTCGACCACCCATTCGAACGCCTCCGAGAGCCAGATGGGAAATTCCTGAAATGTTTCATCCGGTGCAAGCTCATATTGCATACGGATAATATCTTCATCTTCCCATTGTACATGAACAGACTTCGCCCCTGCCATATAAGCGTGTCTGACAATTTTCCTGACAAGTTCCTGTGTCCCAAGCGGTGCTGCCACCCATAAATCCTGGCCATCTTGCACATTTACTCCCACTTTCACCGCAAGTTCAGCATATTGGTCTAATTTATGTTGAAAGTCTTTATGTTCACTCATTTTAATACTCCTCTCTTACTAATCGTTCAATATAAGTTCTCATTTTTTTCGCTGTCTTTTCAAAAGGTTCATCGGGATCATCAATGGCTCCCCCGTCTTGATAGAAGTCAGCAAAATTCTGTCCTGTGTACCTTGGTACCACATGCATATGATAATGAGTCAATTCACTGAAGATGCCCCCGTTCTGGCAAATGGTGATACCATCTGGGGTGTAAAGTTCGTTGATGGCTTTTGATAACAGTTGAACGGCTCTCATTATAGAAAGATTCATTTCATCGCTGAACTCATGGGATTCTTCCAAGTGTTGTTTAGGAAGAATCATAGTATGTCCCGCATTGAATGGATCATGATCCAATATACAGCTCAATTTATCATTTTCATATATCAGATGAACAACTTGTTCTTTATTGGCAAGCCGGCATCCCAGGCATTGATGTATATGCAATTTAATTTCCCCCTTATCATCAAAGGAATTTAGCAAGTTTTGTCGAATGGTAATAATTCAGAAACATATGTTTCTACTATCATAACACTTTATGGAAAGCAGGGTTGTAAACAATGGAAGTATTACGATTGGATAGGTCGCACGCAGAATCGTATCTTCAGCTGAGACTGGAAGCACTTCAAACAAATCCAGAGGCATTCGGTTCAAGCTATGAAGAAACAATTGCCAGAAAGAATCCTGTTGAGCATACGGCAGCAAGGCTCGATCAGCGTGAAAATTTCACATATGGTGCGTTTGTGGATGGAAATTTAGCCGGGATGCTGATTCTGGTACCGGAATCAGCTGAAAAAATGAACCATAAAGCCTCCATTTTTGGTATGTACGTAACCCCGGAATTCAGAGCGAACGGGATTGCCAGGGCATTGATGGATAAAGCGATTCTAAAAGCAAGAGAGCTTAAAACAGTTGAACAAATTAACCTGACTGTCGTCACGACGAATGACGCTGCAAAAGGATTATACGTTTCCATGGGTTTTACTACTTTCGGGCTGGAAACAAGGGCACTAAAGTACAATGGAGAATACTTGGACGAAGAATACATGGTGTTATTTCTATAAGGACAATAAAGAACGAGGAATCATTTTCATTCTTCGTTCTTTTTTTATATCCATTCCCTAAGTTGAAAATGTTCAGGCTTTATAGATCGCTCACTTTTCTCCGCTTTTTCCTCCTCTTTTAAAGGGGATACACTTATTTTGTGACCAGAAGTTTCCACTAATCCCTCGAGGCATTTCGCCACCCCGTTTAGCAGAAGGATCGTCATGGCGAAGCTAAACAATGGAGCCATGAAAATCCACCAGGAAAGCCCTAATTCTTTGTAATTGGTTCCCATCATCCCCGACCATTCCTGAATGATCGGTTTTGGTGGATGGCAATAGGGTGTGTAACAAACATCCGTCCCCCCGAAAAACAAGGTGAAAAACCCTAAATGGGCAATGATAAGAAGAGCTTGAATCACAATCTTCGGATAAATGAGAAACAGCCGCATCTTTAAGTGAGGCATCAGATGTTTATAAAAAATAAAATAGGAACTCCCGCCTAGCACTCTTGCTGATGTAATAAACTCTTCGCCAAGAATTTGTTCTGTTTCATTTGAAATGAGAATGGCTGTAGTCGGCGCGATAATAATAGCCAAAACAAGAATTTCAATGATCATCCTTTCAGAGAGAGTTGTCGTAAAGCCTTCTGCAGGTTCCCAAATAACAGGATATAATATGTTATAGGCTAGTATCGCTTGAGGGATAAAATAGAAAGATGTAAAGAATTTGTGTGCGCACACTTTAACTTTCCATCGGGTGAAACCTCCAAAAACACCTATAATAAAAGCTAGAATAAAGGTTAGGAGTGAAATGAGGATTGCTGCTCCAATGGTATATTGTGCACCTTCAAGCAGCTTATAACCGACATCGAATCCTTCACGGTCTGTCCCAAACAGGAACTGAAAAGAAGGCGGAAACGGTGCATCCCCAATGATCTTTCCACCACTATCTCGAAGAAGAAGCATTTGAGGAATTTCTTTATCAGGGTTTAGATTATACAGAATGCTTGAGAGTAACAATAGCAGTATGATACCTGAGAATAGAATGATGCCTGTCCAATAAAGAGTCGTGGTTCTCATAAACTCATCTCCTTTCCAGTCTTCCGGCTGATGACAAATTGCAATAATTTTATCAGCAAGTACAGTGGAAGGAATAATAAAATGGAAGCAATCGCAAATATCGAAGGGCTATTATAAGTGAATAAGAAAGAAGTCACGCCAAATACGTTGAAAAGATACTCCAGGATCAATAGATTAGAAATCATCATCCAGGCAATTTGCTTTCCATGATGAGTAAGGCTGATGAGGACATTTCTCATCATATGGGTAAATAAGATTCCGAATTGGGTAAGTCCCTTGCTTCTCGCAAGGTCCACATAAGGCTTCCCCTCTTCTTCACGAAGAAATTGAACCATATTACTGAAAAAGAAAAAGGCAGGGAGCACACTTAATGTTATTGCAGGCAGCAGGATGACCTGATTCTGACCAACAGATGCAAGGTCAATAATAAGTATACCTGTGTTTTTGAAAAACCAGACAATCGTCAATTGAGTAACGATAATAATGAAGATATCTGGTAAAGAACCAAATAAGAATGATAATGCCTTTAATGCCTTCTTTAAAAAACTATTAAAAGTAAAATAAAGAATCAGCAGGATAATAGAAACGATCAGTGCCAGAGCTAAAGAAAGAAAAAAAATTCGGGCACTGCTCCACAAAGCCAGCAGGATAATAGGGAATAAATTTCTTTCGATATCCGATATTGGATTAATATATACAAGGTCGGCTGGAGAAAACAGATCTGAAAATATTTCCCCGATTTGTTTGATATAAGACATCATTGAAAGAGTCTGATTTTCAAAAAGTGCTGAGGATGCGCTTACAAAAATGATCCCCGCCAGGATTAACAGGATTTCTCCTGTCGTATTAAGTAATTTATTCGGCATGTCCCAGTCCCCTTATTAGTCATTTTCCTCTACTAAATAATGGTAACATTTTACTTTTATTTAGCAATAGTTTTTTACAATTCTGTGACTTGCAGAATCCTTTCTATATTTTCATTTTTCTATGTTAAAATAATTTAGTTGTGAAAAATCCACCTGGAGGTACTGGTTTGAAAAAAGTCAGAGTGAAACAGAGTCTATCTGTGGTATTGATATCTCTCCTGGCATTCTCCTCACTCGAGGGTACTGTCCACGGAGAGTCAAAAATTAAAATTCATGCAGATGCTGCGATATTGGTGAATGCAGATACAGGGAAAATCGTTGAAAAACATAACGAAGATCAACTTCTCGGGATTGCTTCAATGACGAAGATGATGACAGAATATCTCGTACTTGAAGCAATCGATAAAGGCAAGGTTAATTGGGCTGATACGTATACGGTCAGTGATAAAGTCTATCAGCTCGCCAATGCCCCCGGGTTGAGCAATGTGCCTTTGCGCGCAGAAGAAGCGTACACTGTAAAGGAACTTTATGAGGCGATGGTCATCAAGTCAGGGAACGGTGCAGCCATTGCTCTCTCAGAAGTGGTTGCCGGCAGCGAAGGCGATTTTGTGAAGCGAATGAACGCCAAAGCAAAAGAACTTGGTTTGGAACATTACCAGTTCGTCAATTCAAGTGGTTTGAGCAACTATGATATGCTTGGATTACATCCTGAAGGAACAGACGTGAATGATGAAAACATGGTATCTGCAGAAGACATGGCGACACTTGCCTATCATTTGATAAAAGATTACCCCGAAGTTCTGAAAACTTCAGGAGCAAATTATAAGTACTTCCGAAAAGGTACGGATGAAGAGTATCTGATGAAGAATACAAATGCATTGCTGGACGGCCGTGCCCATGCCTATAAAGGTGCGGATGGATTGAAGACAGGAACAACCCCATTTGCAGGCTCCACATTTACTGGTACAGCAGAACGAAATGATGTAAGATACATCAGCGTCATTCTGGATGCCAAAGATGAATACGGCCAACCAAGCAGTGCAGAGCGGTTCATTCAAACGAAAGAGCTTCTTGATTATGGCTTCAATCAAATACAAACTGTGCAGTTCACCCTTGATGATGCTGTAAAGGAAAAGACGCTTCCGGTAATAGACGGAAAAAAGGATACAGTAAAGATGGAAGTGAAAAAGCCGTTGAAAATCCGATTGCCAAAAGACGAAATCAGCGAAGCGAAAGTGAAGTTGAATTTGGATAAATTAAACGAAAACGGAGAACTTCAAGCCCCTATAAAAAAAGGCGAAAAGATTGGTGAACTCGTTCTAGTTAAAAGTGAAAAAAATGAGTACATTTTGGACGATCTTGAACAAGAAATAGCAGTTGATGTATACGCCGCTGTATCTGTAGAGAAAGCAAACTGGTTTGTAAGAAGTGCAAGAAATATCGGCGACTTCTTCGAAATGTTGTTTTAACGAGGGAATGGAATTCCCTGCAATATTTTCTTGTTAGTTAGGGAATTGTTGAATCACCTTCTGATTTCCCTCATTCTTATCAAAACAGTTGCTTTCTCTCCCGATTCATGACAAGCTTACTAGGTCAGTATTATAAGAAGAAGGTGAAAAAATGATTGAAGTGAAGATGTCCTCACTAAGTGATGGTGATTTGAATAGAGGCGTTTTTGCCAAGAGGGATATCACTAAAGGGGAGCTCGTACATGAAGCACCGGTTATCCCCTATCCGAATGAAGAGCACGAACATATCGAAAAAACGTTCCTTGCAGATTATGTTTTTGAATATGGAATCAACCATACTGCTTTGCTATTGGGCTATGGTATGCTGTTTAACCATTCATACACCCCAAATACGATTTACGAGATAAATTTCGATAATCATACGTTTGACTTTTATGCTTATGAAGATATTAAAGCAGGTGAAGAACTACTCATCAATTACAACGGTGAAGTCGACAACGATGAACCGCTTTGGTTCAACAAAGAGTCAGAAGATGAGTAAAACCGTTTAATCAATTAACGCGTCGAGGGACGGGCCATTAGAAAACGATGGCCCGTCCCTCGCTTTTGTTTTATTACTTTGGTTTTCTATAGAGTATTGAGTAAGTACCTGGATATTTCCAGCTATTGATGATATCCGGAAGTTTAAGGATTTGCCATGGATTGAACATGGTTTGTCCCTGTTTATTAAAAGCAAATTCGCTATTTAAGACATAACAGGAATGAATGACTTGTTTCGATTCGTTAAACCATATCAATACGTCACCTTCTGTGATTGTTTCAGACCCGCGAGGTTCATAATTCGCATCTTTTATGACTCTTAAAAACGCTTCCTCTTTCATCCATGAGTTAAAAAATGTTTCATCGCCTGTAATGGCTCCTGCAACAGCAGCCAAACAATTCGGACCATTCGAAGATGGAAATGTATCGATTTTATCCGCAAGGCAAAGGTATTTCTCTTTCAACTCATTTTGACTATCTTTCTCTAATTCACTCCAAAGTGCTTTATCATTCACCCATTGAGTTCCGTAGTTTACTAGAAAACGATGACGCTCCATTTCCGAAAAGCTCTCCCATAAAGGGAGATTCAGCAAAATAATTTCTTTATTGTCTGCGATCGAAACGCCGGTATATGAATGTCTGTTTATTCCTGCCAGCTCCATAAGTTCTTCAAGTTCAAATACAAGTCCTCTCCCAGTCTGCCACTGCTGCTTGATGATTTCAGTTTGAAGAGAAGCGGATAGACTTGAGAATACTTGTGGACTCATCTTTGTGTAAAATTTCGTTTCACTGCTTAATGACCAGGTCCCATATGACGTTCGGATATCTAACGGAACTGCAGAATATTCTAAGGATGACAGTGAAAACATGTCCATCCCTGGAATACTCTTTTCAAAGTAAAACCATTCCAATTCCGGAATCAGGCTCTTGCCCCATTCTCTTAATATTCCTGGAGCTATGCGATAACCGTTAATATTCACTTTCTTTTTCTCCCTTTACTTTAGTGTTTTGATTTCATTTATTAAGAACTCTCTATAGAATGCTTATGATCAACGTTCTGCTTCTCCCCGATTTTTTCTAGAATGCGGCGTTTTCTGTAAAGCATACGCCCTGCTTCCCCTATGTCATGCATCATTGATTTATTGATCAATGATCCGAACAGTATGCCCGCGATCGGAATCATTTGAAATAGCTTTTTCCATCCGAAATTATCACGGAAACTGACCATGACTTCTCTCCATCCTTGAAGTTGCGAGAGAGTCTGGTCCCTTTTTTCAGGATTGAGAGAGTTAAAATCAGTTAATTCCTGAAGTATTGCCTGTTTGCCGACAATATCAGAAGAAACGAACTGAAGACATTTGATGATAAAGATTCTCTCACGTTGTTCACTCGGGTCAAATCCGTAGCTTAAGGCAATTTCCTGGAGTGTTTTTAATGAGATACCCAAAATGAATGGGATATCGATACTTAATGTAAGAAATCCTCCAATCCCTGTCGTTGCTCCTTGGGTCATGGCCACTTTTTTTCTGGACTGAACGATTGCCTCGCTGATATCATCCATCACTGTCAACGGCAGCTCCTTAAGGGAATCGATCGATACATGGTCGTTATCCGTTAGTTTATGAACTCTTTTTAACACTTCTTTTTCGCTGGTAAGATAGCTTCCTCCTTTTTGGATGAAGCTTCCGATTTCATCAAGTGCCTGCCCCACTTTTTTATGTACCATTTTCGGCGTAATTCGATCAAGTATCATAAATGGCACCCTGCCGATTTTCTCCCAGAACCACAGCCCTTTCTGATCTTTCTCCCATTTAGCAACGACTTCAAGCTCTTGAAGTAAATATTGTTTCGTTTCATGTTGAGTCATATAAGTATAATCTCCTTCTTCTTTTTCTAAAAAAATAACAGGCATTAAACTGCCTGTTATTTATAACTATTATGTTCTCTTACTGCTGGTAATCTTATTACCTTTATCAGTAAAACTATGATTGTATCAGGTCTTCTGCTGATTGTTCAAGAATGTCGACCTTGATTGTACGAATCCTCCGGTTATCCACTTCATCCACTGTAATCTTTAAGTGTTCGTATTCGAAGCTTTCACCTTCAGTCGGTATATCTTCGAAACTTTCCACTACCCAGCCCCCAAGAGTATGATAGGAGCTTTCTGGCTCCGGGACATTCAGTAATTCAGTGAAATCATCGAGCTGATATTGAGAGTCAAATTTATACATTTTTTCATTGATCTTAGTCATTGAATGTACTTTTTCATCTTGTTCATCCCAGATTTCGCCAACTATTTCTTCCAGGATATCCTCTAACGTGATCAGTCCTGTAGTTCCACCGAATTCATCGACGACGACCGCCATATGGACTTTATCTTTTTGTAATTTTGTAAGCAATAAAGAAATCTTGGCGGATTCGAATACAAACATCGGTTCTCTGATCAGTTCACGGATATTTACTTCACCGAATTTCAATAAGTGGGTGAAGAATTCTTTCTCTGATAGAATACCGATAATATTATCGATATGATCCTCGTAAACCGGGATACGGGAGAAACGTTCTTCAAAGAATATTTCTTTAATTTCCTCTATTGGTTGATTTACTTCTACCGCTTTTACATCGATTCTAGGAGTTAATACCTCTGATGCGATGATATCATCAAAATCCATTGAGCGATAAATTAACTCTCTTTCCTCTTTGTCGATTACGCCTTCTTCTTCACTAATATCAAGCATTGCCTTTAATTCTTCTTCTGTTACTGAAGGCATTGCATCATTTTTAGAGAACAGCTTAGAAACCAGCTCCTTTAACTTAAGGAACAGGAAATTGATCGGTGTGAGAATCTTGATCAACAAATATAGAACTCCGGATATCGTCAAGGCCCAGCTTTCCGCATTTTCTTTAGCCAATGACTTAGGCAGTATCTCCCCGAATATGAGGATGACGATGGTCATGACAAATGTACTGATGACCAAGCCGGTATTGCCGCCGACAATCTTGGCTGCAAGGCTTGCGGAAATACTTGCTGCAGCAATGTTAACGATGTTATTACCGATGAGGATGGTCGACAAAGCATGATCAAAGTTTTCTGCGATATAGACAGCTTTTTTACTTCCTCTTACTCCGTCACCTTCGAAGTTCTTTAACCTGATCTTATTCACACTCGAATAAGCAGTTTCTGCCGATGAGAAAAAGGCAGAAAGCAGAATTAATACTCCCAATAAAACCAATGAATACAGTGGTATATCGTCCAAAAAAACGTCACTCTCCTAATGATGTTTATCTATTTCTACTATTTGACTGATCAAACAGACATAATCTGTTCAATTGAAAAAATGCCAAAACCTCTTCAGGTTTTTGGCTGAGAGAAAATTACTCTAAATAAGTATACACTTTTTCGGGAAAATCGTATAGTGTCCCTTCTCAGACGATTGACAGATATCATCTATACGAGGAAGGCAGGATGGGAAGCAGTGTTCATCATTATGGATACAGGCAATGGATTTCTGCCATTGGCCATTTGTCTTTCCACTTCTTCCTATGTATCCTTTCATTATAAATGATCGATAACTCTTTTTTTTGTATAAAAAAAGGTGTGGGCTTAATTTGCATAGTCAGTAAATCATCGATACCCCATGGAGAAGCAAGGATGATCTCATCATCGTTAATAAACCTTACTGCAATCGAAGTGGCCGTTTCCGGAAAACGGGATACAGCATCGATTGTCGACGTATAAGGCTCTTCACCATTTATGACATGCATTCTTGCCTGGTTTTTTACTGACCATGGCTCAACAGGCATTATTCCGTGGAGTATTTGTTCATATTTCTTCTCGTTTTCTTCTGAAATATTATCGGGGTCAAAATACACTACATCAATATCAGCGAGATTGGACCGAAGTTTATTCCTGTGCAATGTGTCCCATACCTTTGTCCGAATGAATCCTGCACAAACCCAGCTATCCGGCAAATCAAGTGTATGAACTGCTTTAATGATTTTCATCATCCACTCATCTTGTTTAATTAACTGAATGATGTCGTATTCGGTTTTCATCGTCTAACTTCCTCTCTATGTGTTTTGCAATAAATACAACCTGTATTTAACTAAAAGGGATGCATGTGAAAACACTCATGCATCCCCGAAATTATTGACCACCGCCAAACCAGCTGCCTGCTTTGATTCTTTCTTCTTCCTGTATTTGACGCTCACTGGCATTCGGATCCTGAAAGCGTGATGTTTTTCGTCTCAAAGCTGCGCTGATTACTGCGAAAAATATAGCTAAACCAATGATGAACCATAGCATATCAACCCCTCCTTATACAGATAAGGATAATAAACCCTATGCTCACTACTATATACGAGTTACCTGAAGAAAAGTTTCATATTATTGAATACTTTAGAAAATTCCGCAATCCATTATTGTGATAATGATTGCTGTGAACTGCGCTTTTTTCGTTACTCTCCGGTTTCCGTCTGTGATTGACCATCTGAATCATCCATGACCCGAACTTCTCCTTCAACGGATGTTTCAAATAAACCATCTTTTTCAGCTTCTTTTTTTAGTTCGAAGTATTTGTCCATTATGCGTTTGGCTATTGTTTTATTGACTCCGGGATCCGTGTCCTGATGTGACCAAGGCACCACAACCGAATAGGCAATTTCAGGATTATTAAAAGGGGCGTAACCGATCAAGGTTGTATTATAAGTATCTTTTCCATTATAAAATGATTCAGCGGTACCTGATTTAGCAGCAGCGTTATAAGGAGCATCCCTAAATTGAACACGTGCTGTACCCCTGGATCCATGTGCCACTTGGTAGAATCCATCTTGAACCTGCTGCAGTTCTCTTTCTGAAACATTTATTCTATTTAGGACCTTAGGTTTATTCTCGTAAACAATCGGTCCAATCTTGTTTTTCTCGTGATATGGTTCACGTATTTCTTTCATGATATGAGGTTCAATGCGATAGCCGTCATTTGCGATAGATGAAACATACTGCGCAAGCTGCATGGGGGTATATAAATCATATTGCCCGATTGCAAGGTCAAGAAGTAATCCGGGTTTTTTTTCAAGGCCCTTTAGACCATAGGTTTCACCTGGCAGATCAATTCCCGTCTTTACACCTAAACCAACTTGACTAAAATGGTTTCGCATAGTGTCAAAGGCTTCCAGGTCAATATCAACAAACTCTTGATTGTGTGTGGTAGGTGCATTTGCAATTTTTAGTGCAGTTTTAAACATATAAACATTTGATGAAATTTCCAAAGCTTGAATATCTGATAAATACTTACTTCCTTGTGAGGCATTAAACCATGAGCTTTTCAGTTCCCCACCTATCATCATAGGTGCATCATACAATACGTCACCTATATTTAACTTATCAGTCATATATCCAGTCAAAACAGTGGCACCTTTCACTGCGGAGCCAGCCTCATAAGCTGATGTGAATGTGCCCAGTGCATAATCCTGAAGCTCTGTTTGTCCATTTGCGTTTTCACCATATTTCTTTCCAACCATTGACATAATTTCCCCGGTATGAGGATCCATCATCACCACAAATGCTCGATCTAGATAAGGCGATTCCCAATATTTCGCTGCCTGCTTACTCAGCTCCTCCTCCACTATCTTCTCCACTTCCTTCTGCAGCTTCATATCAATGGTCAACACAACATCTTTACCGCTGTGCCCTTCTTTTACAAGCTGCTCTTCAAGGACGCTTCCGTTTTTGGTGATATATTCGATTTCTTCCTTCTGTCCTTTTAGGACATCTTCGTACTGGGATTCTACGTAACTTGTTCCCACCCGGTCATTCAGGGCATATCCTTTGGCTGTATAAGAGTTTACGAGTTCACTTGGAAGTCCCTGCTCGGCTGATGATACCTTCCCCAGGATGGATCGCAATGTGTCATCACCTGAATAGCGTCTCATCCAATCTGTCGTCACGTTGACGCCGGGCATCTTGGCAAGGTTTTCATTCACCCTTGCCATTTCTTCTGTTGATACACCTTCATTCTTAACGATTTGGGGAGATAATGCATAGCCTGTATTAAACTCCCTGAATATCGCCAGTACTTCTAGTTCATCTTCATTGAATGATTCAATGTTTTCTTTTGTAATACGGTCAAGCTGCATTTGATAGATCTTTTTATTAACATCATCTTTTGTTAAATCTTCGGTATCTTCCAGTTTCTTGATTTCATCTGTTGAAACCAGCTCTTCTGCTTCATCCGGATGAGTAATGAGCCAGAAGTCCTGTCTGTCGCGATCAGTGATTTTATCTGATTTCATTTCAATCAGCTCGGCCAGTTTCCTTGCAACCTTCAGCATCTCGTCAGGCTTTGTTGATTGCGTCCTTGTATAGGTAATTGCGTTCATAGGGACGTTGTCGACTATGACATTTCGGTAGCGGTCATAAATTTTCCCTCTGGGAGGACTGCCGTTATTTGCTTTTACATTCTCGGTTCGCTGGACTTCTTTGAGATAATCATTGCCGTGAACGATTTGAACGATGCCGAGTCTAAGAATCAATAACGTGAATAAGATAAATACTGCAAAAAACAGGATGTTCATTCTAAATGGCAGCGTATTTTTCTTTTTATTTTTCTGCTTTTTCCCCTTCAATGAAAAAACTCCCTTAATTTAGTAAAAATATAATTACCTGCCAATATTGTATCGGAAAACAGTCTATTTTACTACCTTGTTTTACCATTAATGGTTCGGATTATTAAAGATTGTGAGAAAAAGTTAATGAGACAATATTCGTTTTTTATCGGATTCTGAAAATGACTTTGTTACTGCAAAATTTGTCGACAAAGGGGTCTGGACAGTACCGTTTCTTTCTCTTACAATAGGGTTTGAATTTGAAATGAATCTAATGAAAAATGAAACCAAAACTCTCCAAGCAGAATTGGTAACCAGATGATTGAGAGGTTGAATGGCAGTGATGTTTAGTAAACTGATGTGCAGATTCGGTATCGGATCTACAAAAATTGATTTGGTTTTGAATAAAGAAGATTACCGTCCTGGTGAAGTCATTCAAGGCGAATATGAAATCATCGGCGGCCGGATCGAGCAAAAGCTTAAACGCATCGAAACAGAGCTGTTACAGTATGATCACAACAGTGACAGGTACGCTGTCCTTCATCACAATACCATTTTGAGTTCATCGACCATGAAAGTGAATGAACTCAAAAGAATCAGTTTCTCATGCAGACTTGCGGATTCTTACCCGCCAAGCAGTGAATCAATCTCTTACAAGCTTGTCACTCGACTTGTTTTCGATGATGGTATAAACAGAGTCGACCATGATGATTTTAGAATCATAGCTTAGCAGTTATAGAAAGAAAAAAACGTTCAGAAACAATGAACGTTTTTTTCTTTCTATATCTTTTTGAATAATGCAGCGATCAATTCGGATATTCCGAACATCTGCTGAATTTCATCCATATCGTTCATTTTCCTGATTTCGACTGATTCAAAATCTGAAAAAATTTGTTCTAATTTCGTTTTGTCGTACCCCAGACCCCCTCGGAGAGAGCCTGTTCTGTATACTTCCCAATCGGTCATAACAGCACCTCCAAGCTTTCCGCCAGGAACGAATGAAGTGAGCGCAAAATGACCTCCCTTCTTTAAAGCTTTGTTGATTAATTTTGTATAACTCAGTCTTCTGTGCGGAGCAACATGATGAAAGCAGCCTGAATCATAAATTAAATCATACTCCCCTTCTTCGATGTCTAAATCAAAAATATTTTTATGTATAAAATAGATTGAAACATTACTTTCTGCTGCGCGTTCTTTTGCCCATTGGAGTGAAGTATCAGATACATCTACTGCATCCACCTCCCATCCCTGCCTGGCCAGGTAAATGGCATTTCTTCCGGGACCGCACCCCAATTCTAAGACTTTGCCCGAAGTCAATAGTCCGTTATTGTGGTAACTCACCAAATTTTCATCAGGTATATTTTTGAAAAATGGGATTTTCTTTTCACGGTCACGATAAAACTCTGTCCAGAATACATCTGGTTCTCTTAAAAGTGAGTCGAGCATTCTAAGCAATTCCTCTTCATTATAAATTGTTTCCGTCATCTTCCTGCCCCCTTTGCCGGTATGAATCCATTCTACTATGAAGCATCAAGCAGAGGGTTACCACGAATTTACAATTGTGTAAATTCCGTTTAAGCATTTAACACTGCAAAGGGAGGATTCTTGCTCCAGAATCCCTTATTTTCTTATCAGAAACTGTGTAAGGAATAGTTTAATAGGAGAATACATGAAAAGTTTTCCATCCAGGATAGCCCGTTCTGGCAGCATCCGTGGTGCCAGAATTTTAAGCCTTGGGAGAATTTATTACATTTATTACAATTAAATTACTTGATTTCAAAACTGCTCAATTTTATAAGACGGGTAGTTTCTGTCTATTCTAAATAACCCACTGCAAGCACACTGATAATACACCCTAACACGACAAGTAGTGTGGTCACAGTCATCACCTCACCTTCCGGCTACCGTTTATCAAAACTTTCTTGCTGCTTCCCTAATGAAAAACCATGAAACAGCCTGCCGCCATGCGGCTGCAGCACTGTATCAACCAGTTTTACCACAGCATGTTTATTTCCTGTTTTGTAGAAGTCTTCAAAGCTGACTACAAATCTATCAGCAAATATCAGATCGTATTCCTTCAATGCCCGTACGATCCATTTTGAAGAACCTATCCACCTTTGATTGGTACGTAAAACAAATTCATGCAGGGCTTCTGCAAGACTGCCTGCAATAAAAATACTTTCCCCATGATGTTCGCTTCCAACGAAATCATCAAGCAGGTCGGTTAGTAAATACCTTTTCAATGTGATGGTTGGTGGATTCCACTCTTGAGGTCCGGCACTCAGTAACTTCTCTGCTGCTGCCTTGAAGGTGCTGCTCTTTCCATTGTCCTGAATGATGATTCCTTCGGCGACCATCCTTGGTAAAGAGGGTCTGGCTCTTTCACAATCCTTCATAAAGTATTGATACAGAGTTTCCTCGTTATGGACAAATACTTCAATCGGCCAATCGTATGCATAAAATGATTCACGGTATGCAGAACGAATTTCTTCATCAATTACGACAATATCCAAGTCGGAAGTGCTGCTGGCTTCGCCCCTCACCACACTCCCCCCTAATATGACGATTGCGCTCGCAGAAAAGTTTTCTTCTGTGAATAATTTTGCTGCTGGAGCGGGTTCGATCCGTTTCAATATTCAATTCCTCTCCTTTCCTCGTAATAATCATATTAACGTATCTTTTTTTAGGGAATGGTCTAAATTGCTCACCTGCTTTCTTGAGTATTATTACCTCGTTTGGTTTCGACTAAATTGGGAAAAATGGGTGTAAACAGGTAAAGGAGGCGGCAACGTGAATAACTTTAAACTGTTCAGCTTTATCTTAATTGGCAGTTTGTATCTCGGAGGCTGCATTGGAAATGACAATGCGGATGAAGTAAAAGAAGTGACACCTGCCGAGGATTCAGAGCCGGCATCAGGAGATGGAAAACCGATGGATGATCCAGATAATGAAAAGGGTGAACTTGGAACAGGTCTTGATGAAACAACAAAGTCAGTAGAAGAGTTATCGATGTCTTTAACAAACCCTTCTGAAGATACAGAGAAATTAAATGAGCAGGGAAAGAAGATTGAAGAGAAATGGGATAAAATTGAAAAACAAATAGAAGATAACCACCCTGAAGATTACGAAAACATTGAACAAAGCCTCTATCCGTTAATTGAAGAAGCAAAAAAAGATAGTCCTGACATCAAAAATCTAAAAACCTTATCAGAGGATACAATGAACAAGCTAAAAGAATTTCAGGATAAGATCAGCAATCAATGATTTATCGTTCCGCAGCAGTTTGTAAACACTGCTGCGGTTTTCTTTATACTGTCTTAATTACTCTTTTTAGATGAAAAATATTTTTTACATCGTAAGTCGGGACATAGTCCATTGGAGGATCAAGATTAAAATGATTGACCCACAAAGTATCCATGCCCACTGAATGGGCTCCGCAAATATCCGTATAATAATTATCGCCTATGAAAAGGGTTTTTTCAGGGTTGATTTTGAATAGCTCCAGTACATGGTAAAAGATAGGAGGGTGTGGCTTGCTGTGTCCTGCTTCTTCTGAAATAATGATGTGCTCATCGTTGAAGCAGTCGACTAAACCTAGACGTCTAACCTTTTTGTAAGCATTATAACTGGTGCCATTCGTCACGATCCCCAACTGATAGGTGTTTTTCAATTGTTTCAACAAATTATGCATATCTGAATCAGGCTCGATATTCCTTAAATAGTTCTCATGGTAACTTTCGTTGATTCTTCTTATTTTTTCAAGGCTAATGTTTACTGAGAAATGATTAAGAGTCATCTTCAGCCTTTTCAGAGTGAATTCGTGAAATGAGAGTTCTTTAGACTGGAATTCTTTCCAAAGTGTGTGGTTGTTTTTCTGAAAAGAAATAAAGAATTGTTCATCATCAATGTGATTCAATTCTTCATAACTATTAACTATATCCTTAACTGCTTTCTTATAGCAGTAGGTATGGTTGAATAATGTATCATCCAGATCAAATAATAAAACCTCATACTTTTGTTTAGACATACGATTCTCCTTAATAAAACCCCATCATGTTCAATATCCCCACACCGGCAAAAGTCGTTACTGCTCCTGCTATTACAGCAACGAATAATGTGCGTTTCTGCTTCGTTTCGATCCAAATAGAAGTCGCCACGATTGCTGTGAAAATCAGTCCGAATAATAGAGCGGCATAAGGGTTTGAAGGAGCCAGAAAGTCTGAAGCGGTCAACCATTTCAATAGTATCATCCTTTCTTATTTGCTATTATCTTTAAAAGCAAGGAAAAGACCTTTACCAAACCTGGAGCCGGTTATACATCCATTTTATTTACTTTTCATAGTGGCAATCAAAAGGAACCGGTTCGTATTCACTTCAAAATAGCCTTTGGTCTGTATAGTATTATGTATGGTAATCAGGGCGTCTTTATATCGGTTTATCGTAAAATCGGGTATTTGCCAAGGTATCGCTTTCAGATAGTACACAAGCGCACCAATATCATAAAACCTCTGAACAGGTTCTTCTTCCTTCCATTCTAAAACGTCAAACCCTTCCTGATCCAGTTCTTTCCTTGCGTATTCGAGATTCCAGTGAATAAAGTCATCGTTAACGGGAGCACTCAATGCATGATTAATTTCATTACAGTCATGACCGCCAACCTGTTGAGTAATAAAAATTCCTTCTGTCGAAAGTACTCGCTTAACTTCGATTGCCGAATACTCTTCATGCTTGTTAATAACAAGATCAAAACTATTACCCTCATATGGCAGGAGGTTATCCTCTTTGATTTCTTTTACTTTAACGCCCAGAGGTTCAAGCCGTTGTTTAGCAATCGGAAAGTTCGGGGCATAGCCTTCAGTGGCACATGTAATTGGCGGCAGCGGCTGGAATTTTGACAACATTTCTCCGCCCCCGGTTCCCATATCCAGCATAGCACGGGATTTTCTAATGTATGGAATCACCTTGCTTCCATATGACCAGCTCAGCATTCCGTTATCCATTCGTCCTGTTTCAGTAATGTATGAAAAGTCCCACCCTGAAAAGTGTTCTTCTATATCTTTGAGATACTCCTCACATAATGTTCCAGTCATTCTCTATTCCCCCTCCGTCCCTTTACTATAGTATAACAATGTCAGACAATTAATTGGAAGTATATTCCTTCAATTTTTAATATTGGATTCTAGCAAATATTACTAGTTGTCGATTTTCATAGGGTTCTCAAGTCATGGTAACAACTACCTGTTTAAATGACTTCCGAATTATATTTCAATAAAATTATGAAAACTTTAAAACTATTTTTTATCTTATTGTTGTCTGTCACTTTAGTCACCGGTTTTAGTAAAGGTTCGAAAGTCTCTGCTGAAGGTGTTTACACTGTAAAGTATGGGGACACGATGTGGAAAATCGCAGTGAAGCATCAGGTCGGAGTATCAGAGCTAATTGATGCCAACCCGCAATTACATAATCCGAATCTTATTTACCCTGGGCAGAGCATTTCGATTCCAGGTGAAGATCAAACTGCTCAGGAATATACATATGAAGTAGTTAAATTAGTGAATGCAGAACGTGCAAAAGCCGGCCTGTCACCACTTAAAGAGAATTGGGAACTATCAAGGGTTGCCCGCTACAAGTCTCAGGATATGATCGACAAGAACTACTTCAGTCATACTTCACCTACGTATGGTTCTCCATTCCAGATGATGAAGGACTTCGGCATTTCATATCAAGCTGCGGGTGAAAACATTGCTGCGGGCCAAGACACACCTGCTGAAGTAGTCAATGCATGGATGAACAGCGAAGGACATAGAAAAAATATCATGTCTTCTACTTACACAGAAATTGGGGTTGGATACGTGAAGGGCGGTTCGTACGGTCATTACTGGACCCAAATGTTTATAAAAAGATAAAGGAGAATAATGAGGTTAATCAGAAAGGGTCAAGTCGCAGGACATGTGGGTTGATCCTTTTTGAATTGTGGATAGGTAGGCAGTTCTGATGTTTGATATTTAGTTCCGCCCCTGAACGAATAATAGTTTCACTTAATTATGAAACATGCCCCGTATTGATTAGTACGATCAATTTACACTTAAAAAGGTGTGTTGATTCCTCAACACACCTTCACACTATCATCCTATATTCTTTACTGCTTCTTCGATTGGTTCGCTTCCTGAAGTCAAATCGAATCCGCGATTATACGTATGCTCTTCTGCTATAGAAGCAACAACGGTTTTAGCCACATCTTCACGCGGTATCGAACCCCTGGATAGATTTTCAGAGGCGGCTACCTGGCCTGTACCGGGCTCGTCCAATAATCCTCCGGGACGGATGATCGTATAGGTTAAGCCGCTTTGTTCCAACGCCTTATCAGCGAAATGTTTCGCTGCATAATAGGGTTTCAGTGACTCATTCCAATTTTCCCGGTTATGTGCTTGAAGAGCACTTACGATGATGAATCGTTTAATTTCAGCCTGTTTTGCAGCTTCCATCGTTTTTACTGCGCCGTCTAAATCTACAAGCAATGTTTTATCAGAGTCTGTATGACCGCCTGAACCCGCAGTAAATATGACTGCATCCGCTCCATCCAATCCTTCTCTGATTTGCTCGACAGTTCCTTCCAAGTCAACAAGCGAGGACTGGATTCCTTTATTCTGAAAAGTTTCCGCTTGCTCTTTTTTTCTAACAATCGCTCTTGGAGAATGTTCCTCGTTCTGCTGTAAAAGTTTGATTAATTGCTTTCCGATTCTTCCATTTGCGCCTACTACTGCTATGTTCAATTTTCCATCTCCTTTTCCGATGAAACTAGTATGAATAAATTGTGTCATGTCTGCTTAGAGTTTACAAATATTCTGTTTGCAGGCAAGTGCTTATTTATGTGGAGAAAGGTAGATGATACTGTTTGCTGATCTTATTTGAAGATGAAGTAACTAGATATTATGATGGAAGATTAGTTGTAATTGACTAATAAAAAAGAGTATGCAGATTCTCAACTGCATACTCTTTTAAGAAATAGTAATTATTGAATGTCGCGGTTGGCGACCTCTGGTTCATTCTTTCACAATACCAAGTACAAATCCATCATACCCTTTTGAACCCACTGTTTGAACGGCAGTGGAATCGATGCGGTCGTCATTTGATAGTAAATCCACAAATTCCCTCACACCTGTAATATTTTCATCCTTACTGGCTGCATCCGTCACCTTTCCACTGCGAACGACGTTATCTGTTATGATTACGGCACCTGGATTGGAAAGCTCGATGGCCCAGTTAATATAGTGAGGGTTATTCTTTTTGTCAGCATCGATAAAAATAAAATCGAATTTATGGTCTTTCAAGGACGGTAATGTCTCAAGTGCAGCGCCAACGAGTACCTTTAGTTTGTCATCAAGTCCTGCGCGCTTAATGTTCTCACGTGCCACGACTGCATGCTCCTCACTATATTCCAAGGTGATCAATGACCCGTCTTCAGGTAATGCGCGCCCCATCCAAATGGTGCTGTAACCGCCAAGTGTACCGATTTCAAGAATGTTTCTGGCACCTTTCATTTTGACCAATAGATGAAGCAGCTTCCCTTGGTTGGGTGAAACGTCTATCGCTGGAAGTTTTGCTTTTTTATTTGCCTTCATTACTGAATCCATCACTTTATCGGGTTTATGTAGTTTCGCAGTGAAATAATGATCAACTTCCTGCCAGTTTTTTTCAGACATCCCTTCACTCCTCTTTCATATAAATATGGGGCAAACCTCCCCTGTGTAACATGTTACCATTAAATTACATATAGAAGTGATTATTTATAGAATTACGCAGCTTATCCCCATTCGACAATATGAACGAACTGGTAGAACTTTACTAAATAAAAAAAGAGCCAACATTATGTTGACTCTCCCCTAAAATTAAAAAGTATGTGCCAAGTCTTTTGCACGGGAGATCCCGTCTTCTTTGATGTCTTGGGCTTTTTCCGGCATTGCGGCATGCCCCTCGATGAATAATCCTTCAAAAGAAGGCACTCCATAGAATTGCATCATGATATCAAGGTAACGGTGTCCCATTTCCATCTGTGCCGCAGGTCCTTCTGAATAAATGCCTCCGCGAGCCTGGATGTGAAGTGCTTTTTTATCTGTCAATAGACCCACAGGTCCGTGTTCTGTGTATTTAAACGTTTTTCCTGCCACTGAAACCGAATCAATATAAGCTTTCATTACGGGAGGGAATGAGAAATTCCAGAATGGAGTGACAAATATATATTTATCTGCGTCAACGAATTGATCAACGAGTTCGGTTAACCTGCCAACTTTTGCTTTTTCATTATCTGATAATTCTTCAAATCCTTTTCCGGTTTGGAGTTTGCCCCAACCGCTGAACACGTCTGCATCAATTTGCGGGATGTCTTCTTTATATAAATCCACCGCTACAACATTGTGAGAAGGATTTGCTTCCTTATATGTGTCAATAAATGCTTTCCCAGCAGCCATGCTGAAAGATTGAGTGTCATCATGCGGATGAGCTGTGATGTATAAAACTTTTGTCATTTGAATGATCTTCCTCTCTATTTGTTTAAGTCATATATCTCAAAGGGATATATTCTTAATTCGAGATTATTGTAAGACATGAAAAGAATTTCATCAAGTTATTTGCTTGAAAAAATTAAATTTCGCTATTAAAGAAAAAAGTCCCTATAAATGGGACTTTTTCGAGTGAGCCTTAATTAGTAAAAAGTGTGGGTTCTTCATTAGGTAATCATACGATTTTTTTTTAATTGATTTCATTCTTTCCGAAGGTTTTGGCTCTACGAAGCGTTCAAGGATGAAGTGACTCGCTGTGTCCTGCATGATCCGTTCAAGAGGTTTTCTGAAAAAGGTCACATCTATTGTGATATGGGGTTTTCTCCACGTTTCCGTTATGGTTTCTGTCTTGAAATAATCTTCGCAATTATTTCGTGAAAAGTCCATGAACGGGTGATGGATGGAATACAGAAATGTTCCGCCGGGTTTTAATACCCGGTGAAACTCTCTGAAAGTGGGCTCCCACTCGTCGAAGTAATGAAGAGTAAGTGAACTGACAATATAATCAAACGAATCGTCTTCAAAAGGCAACGTTGTTTGAAGGTCATGGCACATTAAGGTCGCACGGTCTCCTACCCTCATTTTCGCCGCTTTTATCATCTCAGGACTCAGGTCGATCCCGGTAACAACTGCACCTTGTTGAATAAAATACTCGGTGTACCAGCCGGCGGCACAGCCGGCATCCAAGATCGATTTGCCTTCTATATCTCCGGACAACTCGGCAAGCATGGCAGGACGTTCATAGTAGGCATTGTAAGGGCTTGTCTGATCGATATCCCTCTGGTAGGTTTCTGCTAATAGGTCGTATGTTTCTTTAGTGATATCTGACATTTAACTTATCTTTCCTCCCCTTAATCATGTCACTTAGTTGATTGTAGTTTACCATATTTTCCTATAAACTATATAAGGCATTCGAAACTTTTTTTCATGATGCACAATATTTTGTTGTTTTGGTTTATGGCATGAGGAATTCTTTTTATGGAAATCAAGCGGAAACTCTGGACACAACTACTTTATTAGGGGATTATAGTAAAGTCATTACTTAAGGAAAAAATGGAGGAGTAATATGGAACCAAAAATAAATTCAAAAGCAATCATGATCACTTTTATGATCGGTGCATTCTTTGCCGTCCTGAATGAGACATTATTGAATATAGCATTGACCGAGTTAATGGATGTGTTTGAGGTGAAAGCCCCTACTGTTCAGTGGCTGGCAACAGGTTTTATGTTGGTGATGGGTGTTTTGATGCCAATCTCGGCATTATTAATCCAATGGTTCACGACCAGGCAGATGTTTATCGGAGTTATGAGTGTGTTCTTACTTGGAACGGTAATCGCAGCATCTGCAATGAACTTCCCTATGCTTTTAACTGGGCGGATGGTTCAGGCAGTTGGAACAGGGTTATTAATTCCGGTCATCATGAATGCAATATTGCTTATTTACAAGCCTGAGGTCCGCGGTAAGATCATGGGTACATTCGGACTGGTCATTATGTTCGCTCCTGCAATCGGACCGACCCTGTCAGGTGTCATCGTCGATGTACTTGGATGGCGATGGTTATTTATAACGGTCATTCCATTCTCGATTTTTTCTATCCTGTTTGCATGGAAGTATCTACAAAATGTCGGCGAAGTGACAAGGCCGCGGGTGGATGTTTGGTCGATCATCCTCTCATCTGTCGGAATAGCGGGTATCGTTTATGGGTTTAGTTCAGCCGGGGAAGCTGGTGAGGGCTTTACCTCTTTGAAAATCCTGACTATTATCATTGTCAGTGCGGCCAGCCTGTTATTGTTTGTTTTAAGACAATTAAAATTGGAGGAGCCGCTGCTTGATGTGAGGGTCTTCAAATACAAAAGCTATGCACGCGGAGTCATTTTATTCATCATCGTGATTATGGCGATGTTTGCATCAGAAATCGTGATGCCGATGTATTTACAGGGTCCCCTAGGTTATTCTGCGAAAGTTGCCGGACTGCTATTACTTCCCGGTGCTCTTTTAAACGGATTGATGTCTCCTGTCATGGGATCCCTATTTGATAAGTATGGTCCGAGAAAGTTAATCATACCGGGCACAGTCGTCCTCACCGGTGTCATTGTGTTTTACAGTAATATTAGCCAGACAACACCGATATGGCTTTTCATCATCGTGTATGTTCTGTTGATGTTATCGATCTCGGCAATCATGATGCCCGCTCAAACAAATGCCTTGAATGAGCTGCCGAAGCATCTTTATCCTCATGGGACGGCCATCGCGAATACCCTGCAACCCGTTTCAGGGGCTCTCGGCGTGTCAGTTTTTGTCAGTATCATGACGCAAAGCCGTGCGGGCTATCTTGAAAATCATACTGGAGCTGTAACCGTAGATGTAATGAATGATGCGATGACATATGGTGTTCATCACGCTTATTGGTTCGCCTTGGCACTTGCCCTGACCGCGTTCTTCATCTCATTGTTCATTAAAAAAGCGGTAGCTGCAGATGCTGAACAAACAGCAGGTCAATAAATATGTAAAAAAGCACCTCATCATGAATCATGAGGTGCTTTTTTATGATCTTAGAATGTTAAGAATAAACTAGTCAGCTTCTATTTTTTTGAAACTGACTTGACTTCTATCATGCAGTCCCCTTAACTCTCTTAGGTTTCTTGTCTTTTACGAAAAATGCAAGGAACAGTCCCACCAAAGCGGATATGCCTGCAACGATGAAGGATATGTTCACTCCATGTATGAGTCCCTCCACTCCCCTGTCCGGCTGTGCGGCGGTAGTCATAACCGTTACGAGCAATGCAGTCCCGACTGCACCTGAAACCTGTCTCATTGTATTGTTCATTGCCGTTCCATGGGGGATCAGGTGATTCGGGAGTTGATTGAGACCTGCTGTGGTGACAGGCATCATCACCATTGCAACGCCAAGCATCCTTACTGCGTTGACGACAGCAAGATAAGTGAATGTCGTCTGAGCGGTGAGATTGGTAAACATGAACGTTGTCACGGAAATAAGGATCAACCCTGTTACAGCAAGCCACTTTGCCCCGAATTTATCAAAGATCCGGCCAGTGATTGGATTCATGAACCCCATGATGAGCGCACCGGGCAGCAGCATGAGTCCAGACTCAAATGCGGTAAATCCAAGCATATTCTGCATAAGGATCGGCAGGACAGTTGC
The DNA here is from genome assembly GCF_036867415.1 of Mangrovibacillus sp. Mu-81. Classification (NCBI taxonomy): domain Bacteria; kingdom Bacillati; phylum Bacillota; class Bacilli; order Caryophanales; family Bacillaceae; genus Mangrovibacillus; species Mangrovibacillus sp. Mu-81. The sequence continues at coordinate 44,692 of NZ_JBAJHU010000012.1, read as the reverse complement.
CCCTCCGATCATGGCAATGAAAACCACCATGCCAAGAGCCGTTGTGATCGTAAATAATCTAATCTTGAATACCCGGAATTCAAGGATAGGCTGCTTCAATTTAAATTGTCTTAGAATGAAGAACGTTAATGCGATCGAGCCTATAATCATTGAGGCGGCCACTTGCATACTTCCCCATCCCATGGTTCCTGCAGTACTGAAACCGTAAAGGAGACCTCCAAATCCAAGTGAAGATAAGATGATCGACAGGATATCGACTTTAGGGAATGTCTGCTTCGTAACATTTACCAAGATAAAGTAGGCAATGATGAGATCGATGATGACGATTGGCAAAATCACATAGAACAAGCTTCTCCACGGAAATTGATCGACAAGCCACCCAGAAAGAGTCGGTCCAATGGCTGGTGCAAATGAGATGACAAGACCGAACATCCCCATTGCACTGCCCCGTTTTTCAACAGGGTAAATCAGAAATAGTATTGTTTGCATCAGCGGCATGATGATACCTGCCCCCGATGCCTGAACGACCCGCCCGACCATTAAGATACCGAAATTTGGAGCAATGGCACATATCAACGTGCCGGCTGCGAATAATCCCATTGCTGTAAGGAATAATGATCGGGTAGTGAAGCGTTCAATCAAAAAGGCGGTTATCGGGATCATCACTCCGTTCACCAGCATAAAGATGGACGTTAACCATTGAGCAGTACTTGCCTCAAGCTGCAGGTCCTTCATAATATGGGGCAGAGCTGTAGCAAGCAGCGTTTGATTTAAAATGGCCGCAAAGGCGCCTGAAATTAATACGAGTAACAGCGGAAACTTATTGAAAGTTTCGGTTGATTGAGTTATATCATGTGATTGCTGCTTCATATTCTCCCTTCTTTCTATGTCCTTAACATTGTGTATTAAGTTATTTGTTGGCGAGTCCGGTTTTGAGCAGATCAATTTCAATCTTGTACTTGGAAACTGCCTCCCCGATGCTCAACTCGTTTGAAATGCTGTGCACCAGATTATGAAATGTAACAGCTGATAAAATTTGCAAAACATGATACAGCTGATGTTCATCGGAAATATTCAGGCTCTTCCAGTCCACGAGATCAAATACTTCATCATAACGTTTGTTCAATTCTTCTTTACTCAGGAATTTCGTAAATGCTTTCTCAATCTTATAGTTCATGTTCAGAAGCACATTTTTTATGAAATTGTTCTGTCCCTGTGAATGGGATCGTTGTAAAGTATGGTGGAAAATGTCTGTAACTGCTTCGAAAATATCTCCATTGAATGTCTTTAAATTAGTTAAGAATTTCTCGTGTCTTTCCTGTGTATGTTCGTTCAGCAAATAGAAAAATGCGTCCTCTTTATCTTCAAAATATTGATAGAAACTTCCTCGGGGTATCCCTGCTGATTTCAATATGTTTGAAATCGAAGCATCATACAGAGAAACTCGTGAAAACTCTTTTTTGGCAGCTTCAATTAATATTTCCCTCTTCTGTTCATTTAAATTATAAAATGTTGGCTTAGGCATATTTACCTCCATCCTGTCAAAGTGACACACTGTCATAATTAAGACCTTTACTACTATAGATGACACACTGTCATAAGTCAACGAATAAACGTTCATAATACGCTCTTAAATACAAAAAAACGCTCTAAATTGGAGCGTCTTTCGTAAAGTACGGTATAAATTCAGCATGTCGTTTTATCACTCAATGTACATTGTTGGATATCTAGAGACCAGAGTCCTGAATTTAAGACTACACCTGATTGAATCAGCTTTACTTTCTTCTTGAAGATCGGTCCGTCCACCACAAACGTATGGTACTCCCCAAATTCGCCCATCACGCATATTCCTTTATGCTGAACTACTTCATAAAATCGCCAGTCAAGGATCCGGCCTGGCCATGTATGATCGAAGTGATTTTCAGAAGCACGGCAGACCAATGCAGAGAAGCCAAGGGATAAAAATTCTTCCAGAAGTTCATTTGAATCTTCAGGAGAAATCCACACAGGGAAAATTGGTTCTACCCCTGCTCGATGTGACACCTTTTCATTCCATTTACGGTCTTCTGCAGCATATAAACTGCCGAAAGCAATTTGCTCTACCCCCAGTTCATCTTTTAAATGTCTTAGAGCATTTACCAGTGAATTTTCGTAATCATTATCAGAATCGACCATAATTAAAGGGATTTCCAAAGCCTTTGCCTGTGATTCGAGAATCTTAAGTTTGATTCCATGAGAATGATTGCGTGCATCTTTACTATTCACCATCGATAATAAGCAAACGACATCACTGTTTTCCTGTAAGAGCTTATTTAGTGCAAGGCAGCTGTCTTTGCCGCTGCTCCAGCTGACAGCAAACTTTTTGGTATGTTGATACATTGTTTTCCTGCCTTCCATCTCTGAGAATAACCTTTCATTGTTCGTTTATCATTATTAATAGTAGCACAGTATTACATGAATAAATGCAAACCTTCAGATCCTGAATAGGAAGTGAAAATTAACAGAAGCTAAAACAAAAACCGGGAAGGATCTATAGAGATGAAAAAAATAATCATTTGCATCTTTATCATTCAATTGTTCTCAACGGGAAATCCACAATCTTCAGCATCAGCAAAAAATCTCAAAAGTATAGGGGTTACAGTGCCTTCTTATGCAAAATGGGGCAGTCTCGCCATGCAAAAAACAAAAGAACGTTATCCCGAAGCCAAAATCATTGATTACCTGCATATTGGACGGGAAGACAGTGATGGATATAGCACAGAAAAATTCAAACTGTGGTTAAAAGAAAAAGATAAGGAATTCGGGGTGCAAATTAACATCAGCTTTGATCCTGAGACGGAAGAATTGGAAGAAATATCGTTCAAAGAGGTATCAAGATAATCGTAAAAAACTGCTGAAAATTCAGCAGTTTTTTCTCTTCCATTTATTCCGACGCTTCTTTGATCCCGCCAGGATACGTTTTCTTCAAAAAAGAAACCGATGCTTGAATCAATTTCCTTAGTATGTTTTCATCGATGTCATTTACTTTATTGATATAGACACACGCTTTTCCGGTTGTGTGTTTGCCGAATTTCTTCAGAAGTTCTTCCCTTTGATTGTCTCCAGGCGCAAAATAGAGACTAATCTTGGCTTTGCGCGGAGAAAATCCGGCAAGAAAGGAATCACCTTCATGACCTGTTTTATATTTGTAATGATACGAGCCGAATCCAATCATGCTCGGTCCCCACATTTTAGCAGGAAATCCGGTTTCCTCTGTGAAAATATCCAAAAGTCTCCAGGCATCTTCCCGCTTTTTTTCATTATCTATACTTTCGATGAATTCAAGGACACTATTTTCGTTCTGCTTTGTTTTTAATTCGTACAAACTGCCACCCCTTTATTATTTCACTATGACTATACTTTCGACCTTTCATCCCGAAATTCCTTCATGAGATAGTTGAGAAGGTTCGTTCGGGAGCCCCATTTCTTCCGGCTTGAGACTTGTTGATCGGGGAAGTGATCTAAGCGTTTTGTTCACTGCCCAAACTAGCGCGATAAACAAAATACCTCCAGCACTTGAAAGGTATACCATGCCGGGACCAAACTGATTGGCAAGACATCCTCCCAGGAGAGAACCGATCGGCATCGCCATTGCACCCAATGACGCTGTTACCGAGAATATCCTGCCGAGCAGGTGGGAAGGGATCATTGACTGAATGGCTGCACCGAATATGACATTGGTCGCCCCGATTGGAATCCACGATAAGCCAAATAAAAGAATACTGATACTATTGTAAGGAACAATACCAGAAACCAGCCAGATAACTCCACCGATCGAAAACAAAAGTATGGTCAATTTGCCGATTGCAAATCGTCCAAACCATGATGCGCATAATGCTCCTAGCAGTGCTCCACCTGAAATCGCCGCCAAGTAGAGGCCATATAGCCCCGAGCCTCCTCTTCCATCGGCAAATGCAGGTAATATGGCATAAACGGACCCAATTGCAAAGTTTGCAACGATGGAGCCAAGCAGGAATTTAGCCAAATGAGATTTGAAAACGATGGCGAAACCTTCAACTAAATCAGTCTTGTACTGGAGAACTGATTCTTTTATTTTTTGTTGTTCATTGACAGGTCCTTTTTCTGCGAGCTTGATTAAACTGAATAGGATGCTCGCAGCAATAAATGTAACAGCATCAATCATATAGAGGGAGATGGCTCCGACAATCGTCAGAAGAATACCCGCAAGTGCGTTGAAGGCAAGATCGACACCTTGAAAAGCAAAGGAGAATAATGAATTACTTATAACCAGTTGATCTTTGCGGACGATACGAGGAAGCAAAGCTGCCTGACCTGGATATGCAAACTGATTAAGGGCAGAAATCACCGGCATGATAACCAGGATGAACGTCACGGATAGGAATCCTGTATAGTGGGCAATGGGTATTGTTAATACTAGCAATCCTTGCATAATCTGAGTTGAAATTAATACTTTCTTGATCTGCCATCGATCAACGAGTGGTCCGGTGAGAAATTGCAGGGTCCCAGGCAGGAGCGTCAGAAATCCGGCCAGCCCTGTGTAGAATGCATTTCCCCCCAGTTCATATACTAACCACATTGCTGCAACATAATAGATACTATCCCCCATATTCGTGACCAATCTGCCGAAGAACAAAGATGCGAAGTTCCGATTTTTAAATAACAATTCTTTCAAGGTTGATCCTCCTCATTTCCGTTTGAATAATTTTATCGGTGAAAATAATTTTACAATCTTACTAAAAAATACTTTTATTCAGTAAAAATAATTTTACAGTCTCTTCAAAAAAAACCGTTTACCGGTCTTTCTCTTTTTTGTCCTTCATTACACGATCTGCAAATTTTGACTCTTCCACTTCGAATCCCATTCCAGTGATGTAATAAATGTTTTGATTCATTTTTTTCTCTTCTTTGGCTCTTTTTTGGAATTCACCTACGAGTTCAAAATATTCCTTAACGAACCATTTGAAATTATCTTCCGAGCTGGTCGTTTCCCACGATGATGCAAGTATATTCCAATCAGAAGGGTCCTTATCTCCAGCTTCTTCGAATGCTGTACTCGGAGCTTCAAGAATCCGGCTCATTGTCCGTTCGAGCATACCATACATCATCAGTCTCTTCGTTTCGCTAATTTCTTCTTTATGAGGCAGCAAGCTTGCATCAGGATAAAATCCGCTTGAAACCGATTGAAAGAATTTTTGGACAATGCCGTTCTTTTCTTCGGTTTTGACGATTTCTATCAGACCAAGCTTTTCTAATTCCTTCAAGTGATAATGGATTCTGGCTCGGGACATTTCGAACAGTTCAGACAACTGCTGACCTGTATACGGCTTTTCTACGAGGCGCATCATCAGTTTGATGCGAAAAGGATCGCTTAACGCCTTTAACTGATCATACTCCTTGATAATAAACATCGGTTTCATATGAACAACCCCTGTAATTAATTTTACTCAGTTAATTTTATTTTACTGTGTAAATGAAGTTTAACATATTGATTAATTTGCCCGCAATAGGCTCCAACCTGTATTTCCCCGACATTTTCTGCATGGGGTGATTTCAATTGACATTTTAACTTGCAGGCTTTATTATGGAATCATAAATTCATATTTCCCTAAAGGGGAGTAGCTTTTACAATAAAGTCGTCATTACAGAGTCAAAGGCTCTCGGCTTTATTGACAACAATGTTGTTAGCGAGACCTTTACCAGCTGGTGAAGGTTGTTATATGCAGAAAAAGACCTTTACCGATTCGGTAAAGGTCTTTTTGTATATAACCAGCTTAAATTTGGAAGGGTGCGAATGATTTGATTAAGAAAAATTTACAGCAATTAATCCAAAAAAATAAAGAGCAAATTTTACGTGATAAAAATGCCATGGATAGGATAGAAAGGAAAGTAGATTTGAAATATATCAAAGATGAGAAGGAGAATGTCTGAATGCTGCTTAGAAAATATGTTTCAATGTTTGGTGTCGGTGCAGCTAAAATCGATTTGGTATTACCGAAAGCAACCTTTTACCCGGGAGAGCCATTGAACGGCTATTTCCTCCTGGAGGGCGGGATCGTGAAACAGAAACTGAGGCGGATTGATTGTGATTTAGTTTTGGTCGACAAACATTCAAATGAGAAAACGATCGACACAACCACGATCTATAAGTCAGACGAACTAGAACCGGATGAAACTAACAAGCTGAATTTTGTATATAGATTACCTAAACAATTAAAAGCCAATGAGAACGGTGACCGCTATCTCTTTAAAACAAAACTTACATTTGATAAAGGAGTTGAAAGCCAGGATGAAGATTGGATAACGGTCATTGCCTAGCTCAAATAAAAAGAAAACGCCCGGAGTGGGCGTTTTCGTACTAACAGAACTTAATATGTTCTAAATTCTTCAACTTGTCCATAATGACTGTTACCACAGTATCTATTCCGGCATTTTCCGTATCTATATAGTCACCAAAATGATACTCTGCGAATGCGTTAAGACACTTCTCCGTTTGCTGGAAACACCAATTCCCTTCCTCTTCTCCCCTTTTCCGCAGTCTTGCAAAAATCGTTTCCCTGCTTGCCTGCAGACAAAAATGGAAAGTATGTTCATCAATATCCTTGAAACCGTTAAGTATGTAAGTAAAGTATTCTGGAACCCTTATCGTCATGGGTACGATAAGATTCTTCCCGTACTTCTTTTTAAGCTTTAAGGCTGTTTCTACAGTGAGGATTCTCCAAAGCTCGTAGTGTTGAAAGTCTCCACTCTTTGATTCTGCTTTTTTGATCTCATCCGGAAGGATCTCTCTCACCATGTATCCAACATTTTCAGGATCGAAAATCATGCTGTTATCCAGTTTACTTAATAGTTCATTTGCTATTGTCGTTTTTCCCGCACCGAAAGCGCCGTTTATCATGATGATCATATCCTCTACCCCCTGAACATATGCGTTTCTATACCAGTTTTCCAACTCATTCTTTTTATCACCCTAGTTTGTATATTCTTTATCGAGTTCTAATCATGAAAAATATTCAGCTTCAGTTTATCGGAAAGCGTTCTTAATACTTGTCCGCCGGCAACGCTGTTTCCTTTTTTATTGATGGCTGGAGCGATAATTCCTATGCCCATTCGTCCGGGAACAGCACCGACTATGCCACCGGAAACACCGCTTTTCAACGGGAAACCTACTTCTACAGCATAAGTACCAGACTCATTATACATACCAGAGGTAAGCATGATGGCTTTCACGGTGCGGACATGATGCGACTGAATCAACTGTTCCCCCGATTCAAAATGCCTTCCGTGGTTGATCAGGAAACAGCCGAGCTTAGCAAGAGCAAGTGAATTTACATCGATTGAATTTACCCGGTAATAGAGCTCGAGAGCTTCTTCCGCGTCTTTGTTTGAGAGAATACCCGTACTTTCCATGAAATAGGCAAGACTCCGATTACGAGCACCGTTTTTGATTTCAGATCGGTAGACTTCTTTATTGAATTTGACCCTGTCGTCATTTGTGATTGTTTGAAGGAATGAACAGATTCGTTCGAAACGTTCTTCAACTGACGCTCCATTGACTAAACTTGCTGTCGCAATTGCACCGGAATTGATGAGTGGATTGAAAGGCCTGTGACCTTCATAGTCTTCAAGATTTGAAATCGAATTGAAGAAATCATCGGTAGGCTCCATACCTACTTTTTGAAAGACGACTTCTTTACCGAAGTCTTCCAATGCCATTAACAAAATGATGACTTTTGAGATACTTTGAAGAGAGAATCCGCTGTCATCGTTTCCTGCTGAATAGATTTCTCCTTTTTGTGTGATGATGGTGACCCCCAGGTCGGTTGCATGGGACTGATCCAGACCCGGTATATGATCGACAACTTCACCTTGAGATGTATACGGTCTGCAAGCTTTTACTACTTCTTCCATGAATTGATCTGATAATTTCTCCAAGCCGATTCCTCCTAAATCGATATCTATATATAATATTTACCCTAATTCAGGAGAATTAATTAGTCGGCATGGTTCAATCCTTACTTTATAGCATCTTTATTTCACCGCAGGCACCCATCGCCACTAACTTACTAAAATAGTTCAAGTAACTCCCCAAAAGATTCAATCACATAATCGTAATTCTTTACTTCACCGAATCCATATTTTGCATAAACAAATGGTATGTCTGCATAGAGTGCTGCTTCCCGGTCACCCTCAGTATCACCAACATAAACAGGCTGCTTTAAGTGATTTCTTTCCATTATCAATTTAATATTTTCTCCTTTAGACAGACCTGTCCTGCCCGGATTTTCATAATCGGTAAAATGCTTCTCCAATCTATGATAGTCATAAAAAGCTTCGATGTATCCGTGCTGGCAGTTGCTTACGATAAAGAGCTTGTACTTTTTCGCCAGTGCTTTCAGTACTTCTTCCATCCGGTTATAAAGGGTGCCTCCTCTTTCACTGAGATGCCGGGTTTCTACCTCTGAGCACGCATTCATGAATTGTTCCCTCTCCTCTTCATTCAGCTGAGGAAACAATATTCTTCCGATTTCATGCATCTGCAGCCCCATCGTTTCCTTGAGCTGCTGAGAGGTAAGTTCGTCATTCACTTTATCGTGATTCTTAATGACTTCATTCCATGCATGTACAATTGTTTTCCTGGAATCCCATAAGGTCCCGTCCAAGTCGAAAATGATACTGTCCATAGTTATTCCTCCTGGTTTTATCAGTTCTTTCTTGAAAGATGTAAGCCACAATCCTTGTATTATTTCCTTTTCAACAATAACTTCAAACCCGCTTTTTATATAAAAATCAATGGCAGGAGTGTTTTTTGATCCTGTAGATACAACCAATGATTCCCCATTCTTCCCTTTCATCTCGAGTTTGTGCAATAGTTTCTTAGCGATACCTTTTCTGAAATGATCTGGATGCACCATCAATCTGTGGATATCAATTATGCCGTGATTGTATTTAAAAGAAATGACACCATATAAATCATTCTGTTCATAAAAGCCGTAAAACGTTTCCCCTGATTGCTGCAAGTCAGCCAATGTATCTCTTAGTGGAGGCAATTCATCGAATTCTATTATTTTGGCTTCAATTCTGTAAGACAGATACTGGAGTTGTAATACTTTTAATGCATCAGTCTCTTCTGTAATGTCAATCATCTGAATCATAAGGCCGTCATCCTTTTTTAAAATTGCAGGGTCCTTTTACATGTTGCCACCTAACGATATAAGCGTGATACTCTTTCATCAAGTTCTTTGTGTTTGGATCTCGGGGTGCTTATTCACTGTTGATTTCTCATATATTTTTATTGGATTCCCTCCTAACCCGAAAGCTTCTGTTGAATGGATCCATCCATATTTTTCATAATATTTATCAAGGTCTGTTGCCAGATAAAGTTTTTTATAGCCTTTTTGTGCAGCTTCCTGTAAAGCTGTATCGAGGAATTGTCCACCGAGTTCTTTGCCCCTGAATTCGGGGTCAACATATAAACATGCAAGCCATGGAGTCAAATCCTGCCGGCTGTTGATATCGTTGCGGAGGATGGCAAACGTCCCGATGATTTTCTCGTTTTCTACTGCTATGTAGAATCTCGGAACGTCTTCTTCTGTTTTACAAGAATTAAGCATGCAGTCCTTATAAAACATGTAGCTTTCTTCGCTGCCCCACTGATTCCAAAATGCATTTACGGCTTGTTCGAATAAGTCGGTTCTTTCTCTTAACTCATGGATGCGCATATTAATCCCCCTTTTTTCTGCTAACGATCCTTTATAATTAAATATTTTATAATAGTATGAGAATTATTTCTATTTATATAGTAAAATTATACAATATTATTTAAAGGAGTGTTCTCGATGTTTATACATAAGGTTGATGAAGATTTATCCTTGAAATTAGTGGATTTGAATGATTCAGATGACATGTTCCGCTTGGTGGACAGCTCCCGGAAGCATTTGAAAGAGTGGCTCGGCTGGGTGGACTATACGAAAAAGGTCGAAGATACGAAGGAATTCATTCAAGGATGTATGCGAAGCTATGCTGAAAATAAAAGCATGAATACCGTCATATTATTTAAAGGAGAAGTAGTTGGAACTGCCGGATATAATTCGATAGATTGGTCTAATAAAACAGCTTACATCGGCTACTGGCTGCATGAAGATTATCAAGGGAATGGCATTATGACGAGGGTCGCTAAAGCATTGATGGATTATGCTTTCGAGTTTCATAATCTAAACAAAGTAGATATTAGAGCAGCTGTTGAAAACAAGAAAAGCAGAAGCATCCCCGAGCGGCTGGGCTTCGTGCAAGAAGGCATAATCAGACAGGCTGAATGGCTGTATGATCATTTTGTTGATCATGTTGTATATGGGATGCTTTATGAAGAATGGGAAAGACGAAAGTAGTCTTTCCCATTAAGTAGTTAAACATTACCAAATTTCTTCCCCTTATTGATGAAAAAATCTCTGGTATAGGCGCTCGTCCATACCGATTGGACAAAGGTACATACAATGTACTAAGTCGAGGTATTACCTCTGGCAAATACGCGGAGTTAGGGGGAAGAAATATGTGGTTTGCAAACATTCATGGCTGCGATAGAAAAGGACGCAATCGCTGCAATTTCTGGGACAACTTGATGTTCGGACACTGCTCTTGCTATGAAGACGATTACCACCATCATGACTGCAGAGACTCCAGAAGTAATGAACCCGTTGAACAAAAGTGCTTTAAAATCAAGGACGATCATTCCTGTAAGTGTAAACACAAAGACAACGATCACAGAGACTGGAATCATTGCGACTGTAAAAAAGAACACAGCAGGTGTGGCTGCAAGAAAGAGCATCATTCATGCGGGTGTATGGAACATTCAAAATGCAAATGTCATAATCATCGCAGACATCACAGTGAAAAGTGTAACTGCGGCAGATGATAGCAGGACCCATCCCTATTCGGATGGGTTCTTTTTTTTGTGGAATGTCAGTCATATAAAACAGAGGGATTGAAAACAATATTTTATTGCGCTCTTTGCAGATAGAAAATTTATGATGAACTCGCACAATCTTTAAACCGGATTATCGCATAGAATATAGTAGTTTCGAATGAGGAGGTGAAACATTTGGGAATCTATTTAGATGGCAGAACCAGTCAGAATGCCAGCCTTGCGAATAGTATGACGACACCCATTCTGGTAGGAACCGAAGCTTTATTCGGCATCGTAGGACTTGATGCATCAAAGGCAACGACCGGTGATATAAGAGTAGCGTTTAATGGAACAGTGGCTGTACAATTACCGTTGCCGCCTGTTTTAACCACGGTCACAATAACTGTTGTACGCGGCACCCAGCAAACAGGGGCGACTACTGTTTACACCGCGGAACAACAGTTGAGCCTTCAAACAGTCGGTCCGCAGCTCGTAACTTTTTCAGGTGCTGAATTCAACGTGCCTAAACCTGTAAGCGGACCACTTGTATACTCTGCATTCATCAGTGCAGACGTTGTTGGTACAATCAGGGTCGGTCCAGAGAGCTTCAGCGCAATTGCCACAGCAGGTTAATTGGACAAGCATTGATCTTCCTGGATATTATTAAATCAGACACCTTTCACCTTTTCCTGACAAAGTGAAAGGCATCTGATTTTGCTTTCCTTCAAATTGATTATTTCTCCTTCTCAACCGGGATTAGTATATAAAAGTGCGGGTCATTTAGATCGCGGTCATGAGGATACCGTTCGTGTTTGATAGGTAAATCGTCAAAGTACTCAGGTCCACTTTCCACATAGGGCTTGTACTCCCGATTTTCTTTCATCCACTGATGAATTTTTATGTAAGTATGACCGATGTCGCTGCCTTTTTGATGATGGATCTTGAAATAGTGCATCTGTGGAACCAATATCTCCTCCATGCCTTCTGGTATCTCCTGTTCTGCATTCACCTCATATACAGAGTAGTGAACAAATCCATCCGGGCGCAGGTGATAGGATAAACCTAATTGCATCTCGGGGTTTACTGCAAGTTCCAGTTCACTTACCCGCTCTTGCATAGTGTAAATGATTTTCTTTAGATTCGGTATTTCAGTGTAGGCTCCATCCCATTTTAAACCGATGGCACGATAGGCCGGCAGCTCGATAATGTCGAATTCCAGATCCTCCATATTATCTCTCCTCCTAAAAGTATTTTCAAATTATATACATTCTGGATAAAAATTGAAAATCCCTTCTTGAAATTGGATTGATAGGAGGTCAATTCCCACTTTGGTTGGTTATTTTAGGGAGTCCTAATCTTTTGGGGGGTGATGAATCATTGGTTATTTGAACATCTCGTTCAGTTTAATACCGCTGTATTATTTACAAAAAAAATGCCCGAAACTGCAGTTTCGGGCATTTTTTCCTGATCATTGATTTGAAGTATACTCATTTTCGTCAAAATCCTCTAGTTCTTTCTTTGATTTACGTTTGAAAAAAAGTACCACGAGCAATGCGGGGATGGATAAAATGATATACCCCAATAGTAGGTTTAGAATGTCATTCGACCTCCTTGCATCCTTTAACAATATTGTAACTCTTCAAGCACGTTTTTTATACGTATAGGAGTGAAAATAGTGTGAACAGATTGCCATTGAGTCTCAGTCAGTGACTTGTCTTTTCTCTCCGAACATAACGGTCAAACTGATTAATGTGACGATGATGGTCGCACCCATATCTGAAAGAATGGCAATCCATAATGTCAGTAATCCGGGAATTGTCAATAATAATGCAATCAGTTTCAAGCCAAGTGCCAATGTAATATTCAGTTTGATAATGGTGTTTACTCTATTAGAAATGTTAATGGCAGATGGCAGTTTTCCAAGATGGTCCTGCATTAGAACAATGTCGGCTGTTTCAATGGCACTGTCTGTCCCTTTTCCCATGGCGATCCCCAGGTCGGCAGTGGCCAATGCAGGGGCGTCGTTAATTCCATCTCCGACCATCGCAACTTTTCCGTTTGCTGTCAGTTCTTTCACTTTTGCTACCTTTTCATGGGGTAAGAGTCCTGCAAAATAGTCTGTCAACCCGATTTGCTTTGAGACTTTTTCAGCTGTTTTGTTATGGTCCCCTGTCAACATTACTGCGTTTTTGATGCCTGCCGCATAAATCTTACTTATAATACCTTTGCTTTCTTCCCTGATTTCGTCGGTAATCCCGAACAGACCCAATACTTTTTCTTCACTTGAAACGATGACAAGTGTATATCCTTCGTCTTTCAATGAAGCGATATCTTCTGATACTTCGATTGGCAAAGAAAAGGTTATGCTCTTTTCATTCCCCACTCTGTACGACTGTCCACTGATGACGGCATAAACCCCCTGTCCGGGAATGGTACTGATCTCATCAGGTTCTTCAAGTGTGAGATTTTGTTCACTGATTTTTTCCATTACAGCTTTAGCAATTGGATGGGAAGATGTTCTCTCAATCGATCCTGCGATCTTGAAGAAACTTCCTTCATCATACACACACATCTTTTCCACGTATGGGTGACCTTTCGTTAATGTCCCGGTTTTATCGAATGCAATGGTATCTACCTTTCCCAGCTGTTCAAGGTAAACTCCGCCTTTAATAAGGATTCCATTTTTGGCATTCCGGGCGATGCCTGAAACGATGGCGATCGGTGAAGATAAGATTAATGCGCATGGACAGCCAACTATAAGAACTGCAAGTCCCTGGTAGAACCAGGGACCCCATTCTCCATTGAATAAAAGAGGTGGTGCGATCATGACTAGCATGGAAATGAGCATGATGATCGGTGTATAATATTTGGCAAATCGATTGATGAACTGCTCGGTCGGTGTTTTCGTTTCCTGTGCCTCTTCCACTAAATGAAGAATTTTGGCAAGGGAAGAATCTTTGTATTCTTTCGAGATCCTTACCTTCAGCACACCTTCATTATTGATGCTTCCCCCGAATACTATTTCATTGGTTTCTTTTTCGACAGGCATCGCTTCTCCGGTAATGGCTGCTTCGTTCACCGAGCTTCTTCCGGAAACGATGACCCCGTCAGATGGGATTTTTTGACCGGATTTGACTAATACGAGATTTCCTGCTCGCAATGACCTGATTGGAACAATCCTCTCTGTTTCATTTTCTATCAGAATTGCTTCTTTAGGTGCAACTTTGAGAAGTTCCTCCATCGATTTTCTGGCTTTCTCCATACCCATGCCTTCAAGGAGTTCATTGATTCCAAAAAGAATAGCGACAAGTGTCCCTTCTTTCCATTCCCCAATGGAAAAAGCGCCGATCAATGCAAGTGTCATTAACGTATCAATATTGAATTTAAGTTCAATGAGGTTCTTGAAACCTTTAATAAAGATAAGATAACCGCTGGTGGCTGCAGCTGTCAGGTACATAATAACAGGTACAAGATTATTCAGCTGGGTGTCCACATAGATGGCAGAAAAGAAAATGATGGCAGATATACCGATTAAAATCTTCATTTTGTCATTGCTTGACTGTGAATGTTCAGGAGTATGGTCGGGATGAAAGTGTTGATTTTCCTTTATGATGGCGGCACCGTCAGAAGATAGAATTTTTTCCACCTGCCCCATATCGACTCCTTCACTTACCACCAATTTGCTGCTGTTATATAGTATTCTTGAGCCGTCACCGTTTTCTAACTTGTTAATCCGTTCCTCCATCTCCCGCGCACAATTCCCGCAAGTGAGTCCCTGAAGTTTATATTCATTCATGTGAATTCCCCCGTGAAATTTAGTGATGCCTAGCATGATACATTGTTTGTTGCAACATGTTCATCACATGATCATCATCAGCTGAATAATATAACGTCGTTCCTTCACGTCTGTATTTGACCAACCGAAGATTTTTCAAGAAACGCAGTTGATGTGACACCGTCGTTTGCAGAAGTGAGAGACTGTCAGCAATTTCATTGACAGAATGCTCTTTTTGCGCCAATAAATGCAATATCTTTACCCTGGTAGGTTCAGAGAGGGCTTTGAATGTTTGTGTTACAATAAATAACGTTTCCTCATCAATTTCAACACAGTGTTCCTGTTCGCTTGCCTGATCTTTGTTGTCGAAATCAACTTCATTTTCTTGTTTATTATTTTTTCCCATTGTGTCACTCCTATTCTATTTCAATATATGATAATGTGTTCATGTATAATATTTAATGATAAGAAAAGAACTGGTACCTGTCAAACATTATCATTTTTTAGTATCTATACGATTCACCCGCTTCTCCTTTGCCTTTCAAGGTGAAAAAAAGGAGGCTGAAGATAATTAATCTTCAGCCTTTATAATTTATTTACATCTCAACAGATGATGTTGAGATGTAAATAAAACTACTCACGTTTAGACTTAAACATTTTCTCATGTCTTGTCCGTAATTGATGAACTTTTTTCCATTCAGTATTCGATTTCATCATAATCTTTTGGCTGCGGTACGGGCTGGACGTTTTCACTGTTTGATATATTTTCGATTGTCTGCATGTCGCCTTTTTCTTTTAAAGGGACATCTTTCGTTTGTTTTTCTTCTTTCACCAGTCTGCATCTCCTTTCGATAGAGCTAGGAATAATATGTGCAGAAGAATGTGAAATCATCCAATCAGTCATATTCACTCACCCTCCCTTGCCTGTCCGGAAGTATGGAACCTCTAAAAACTGGATAACTTGATACGTAGAACGGCCGTCATGGAGGTGACACATGATTAAGAAGAACTGCACATGCAAAAGATGCAAATGCCAGACGAAGAAAGAGTGCGATTGCCCTTGCTGCTGCGAGAAATAAAAAATAACCCCGGGCTTTCACCAGCCCGGAATTCCTCTATCTTTATCTACAAACTGATGCCGACAATTTCATCAAAGTATTTAACCGATTTCATTTCTGAATCCAGCCACTCATTCTTTTTCCAAGTGTGCTCGATAAACACTTCAGCCACCATGTGCTTCCGCTTTCCGCCGAACAATGCGGCATCAACAAGTGCTGTCACACTTTCATAAATCCTTACCATTAATTCCGCAAGCCGTTTACTATGGAATGTCTGGGTCTCAATTTCAGCATCGGAGACTTTCTTAAGTACGTCTTCTAAAACAACTATCCCTTCCCTTACCGGTTCACTTATGCCTCGCAGTTCACCAGGAAGCCCTTCTAGTTCCAATTTCATTTGTTTTAAAAATAGTTCATGGACATGATGCTTCTTCATCAACCTAAGCACTTCCAATCCCAAAATATTCGAAGTCCCCTCCCAAACGGTGAGTACTTGTGCATCACGAAGTAAACGAGGAAGTACGAAATCCTCGATATAGCCGTTGCCTCCATGCATTTCAATTGCTTCGTGTGAAAAGTGAATTGCCTGTTCAGCGGTTTCTTTTTTCAAGATGGCAATCAGCAGCCTTGTCAGTGCCTTTTCATTCTCTGTTGCCGGGGTTTCCCCATTTTCACACCGGTCGAACATCTCTGCCAGCCTGAACACAGCACTCGTTTCGATTTCCTGTTTTACCGCAAGCTTTACCAGGCTTTCTTTTATCATTGGATAATTTGCAAGCACCTCTCCAAATGCCTCACGGTGAAACACATAATTCTTCGCTTCAAGGTATGCTCTTCTCATGATACGGATTGAAGCAGCCGCATTGCAGATCCTCGACAGGTTCAAGGCTTCCATCATATAATATATCCCTTTTTCTTTTTGACCGACTACATATGCTTTCGCGCCTTCGAACTCGATTTCGGCAGAAGGGACTGCGCGTACACCAAGTTTATCTTTCAGCCTCCTGATATGAATGCCATTAAGGCTTCCGTCATTCTTTCTCCAAGGTACGGCGAATAAGGTCAGACCTTTCGTTCCACTGCCGGACCCTTCAATGCGTGCAAGCACCATAGCTATACCGCACATACCTGCATTGGAGGCAAAATATTTCTCGCCAAATAGTTCATAACTCCCCTCGTTCAAAACTGCACGCACAGTATTTGCACCAACATCCGATCCTCCCTGTCTCTCGGTAAGAAACGTTGCGCCTTCAAACAATTCCACTTCACCTGTCGACAGCACATACTGCAGGAACCTTTTTTTTACATTAACAGAAGCATATTTTTCAAGCAGCAAAGCAGTAGCCATCGTTAATGTCACTGGACAGTAAAAACCGGGCTCTGTTTGAGAGAGCAGGTATCCCTGCGCAAATGAATAAAGGTAGTTCCCTTTCGTCCCGAGTTGTGGAATCTCTTTGTGAATATAACCGACAATTCCTTTGTTGTAGGTATCCTCAACCGTTTTTTTGTAACCTTCATTTACCCAGATCTCTGACACTTCTTCACCATAACGGTTATATTTTATCAGTCGCGGCTGCCCTTCTCGATCGGTATGAACAGCGCGTACATCGATTTCCCCAGCACACTTCTCACCGAATTCAGCGAGCTCCCCTTCAGCCCATTGATGGAAGTCATCACTGAGATAGTGACGCATAAGCTGTTGAAGGTGAGGATCTTCAAGATAAAAATTCTCGATTTTCTTCATAATGTCACCTCACTTGAAATAATTAGCTGCTGCACTGCAAGTACTTTCAATGGATGACACAGCGGAAGCAACGGTAATCTGGTATATTCATTGAGTATTAGTATCTTATAGCTTGGCAGATTTTCCGCTTTGCTGCACAAAATTATATTGGCTGGATCCATTACTTCACACCATTCTGCATAAGTCATCTGTAATTCCTGTTTAATCTTCCTTCCGGATTTGTGAGAATTATCTAATAACATCATTTTACCATTTATCTTATTAAAAAGTTCCATTGCTTTTGAAAAATATTAGTATTCACGGGACTTTCCCAGTTGACACGGGACAATTTCCCGATGCCATATAATGTGAAAAAAGTAGGGGTGAGCTCATTGAAGAAAAAGATTCTGCTTTTCGCTGACGTGGGGGTAGATGACATAGTGGCCCTTATCTATGGCTATTTAAGTGAAGATATCCACCTTGTCGGAGTTGTGGCGGATTATGGAAATGTACCAAGGGAACGAGCGATACAAACAGCGAATTACTTGATGACCTACGTTCCTGAAGGAAAAAAGTTTCCTATTATAGGAGGCGCAGAAATTCCGATGACAGCACAAGAACCAACGTTTTATCCTGAAATCCACGGGGAATTTGGACTGGGACCGATCATTCCTGACGTACTAGTCGATAAATATGAAAATTTCTTTGAAATTGTAAATATCATTAAAGAGTATGGAAAAGAGCTTACAATTGTCAGCGTAGGGAGATTGACATCACTTGCAACAATGTACATCCTATATCCAGACCTTATGGGTACTGTAAAAGATACGTATGTAATGGGTGGAGCATTTTGGGTCCCGGGGAATGTAACCGCAGTGTCTGAGGCGAATTTTTACTCTGATCCTGTTGCTGCAAGAGTTGTCATGAATTACGGGGAAAATGTTACGATCATACCTCTCAATGTAACCGATTATGCAATTGTAACACCTGAGATGGTTGACTATATCGACGCAAAGGGACAAACAGAGCTGTTGAAGCCTTTGCTGGATTACTACTATGCTTTCTACAAAGAGCGTAATCCTGACATTCAAGGAAGCCCTGTGCATGATGCCATAACTCTAATGGCTCCCCTATTCGAGGATATGTTTACTTTCCGGGAACTTCCTGTCTTTGTTGGGACAACAGAAGGACGTGTTGATCAGGGGCAGAGCATCACCGATATCAGGCCATATATAAAGTTTGAAAATAACGCTAAAAAGCACCGTATTGCATTCGGATTTGATTATAAGAAGTTTTATAACAGGTTCATGTCAGTCATGACGGGGGAAAGCTTTGAGTGAAAAGACACGTAGCTACCTTACTTGAAGAAAATGTATCAATTTCCATCTTCCTATTCGAAACTACATGTTTTCATATTCTTCTTTTACAATACCGAAAATCTCGATATCTTCGAATGTACCGGAAACGAGGCGGTCTCCTTTCAGTAAACCTTCTTTCTGCAACCCTGCTCTTTGGAGGACAGTAATTGAGCCTATGTTTCTTGAAATGGCAGCGGCCCATATCCTATTTAATCCGACTTCTTCCATTCCAAACAACGTCATCCTTTTTACCGCCTCGGTCGCGAACCCTTTTCCCCAATATTGCCTTCCCATCCAGTAGCCAAGCTCCCCCTTCTGATTGACTGTATCTACCCGAAGTGTGATTGTGCCCATCAATTCGTCCGTACCTCTCTCTGTAATCGCCAGTGGAAATTCGGTACCTTTTTCAAATTGCTCAGGCTGTATTTTGATCCAATCAAGTGCGTGTTCTAATAGATATGGCTGAGGCAGACCAATGATATCTGCCACTTCATTGTTATTGGCGAGATTTTGGATCTTAGGGGCATCGGATTTGGTGAATGGTCTCAGAATTAACCTCTCTGTTATCAGTGTTTTAATCATGAGTTACTCTCCTTTGGCGGGAATGTTTATTTTCTTTTAATCCTCTATTAATCTATCATTTTGATAAGAAAGATTTTCTCGAGGTAACCCCTTATTTTGTCATTTTGTTCATTTTATCATCAGAATTGCTGCGATAGAAGGGACAGAATTGAGTGAGTGTGCAATAAGTAAAATCAGAAGGGAAATAAGCCGCTTTCAAATTCTGAAAGCGGCTGCAAGTTACTTCATATTAGAGATTTTCAAAAAACAATCTGATAACATCCGCTCCACCGATGAAAGTTCCCAGAGAACTCCCGAGGTTTGCTAATACAACAATTAATAATACACGAGTCACTTTATTGGACCAGAAGCCCTTAATGCTTAAAACATCCTCTGATAAACGGTCAAAATCCGATACGTTCGGACGTTTAAAATACGCTTGGACAGCACCGGCAAACCATCCTGCTGCCAGCAGCGGATTCAAGGATGTAATCGGGGCAGCAACGAACGCCGTTACGATGGCTAAAGGATGTCCCAGACCTATCGCAACACCTAGTGCTGAAAATCCTCCATTCCATAAAATCCAGCTAATTGACTGCTGCACCCCTGCATCTGGGTTAGAAATGAATGTGTACGCGATGATGGCCAGAATGGATATCGGGATTCCCCACCCAATGATTTTAGGTAACTTGGATTTAAGAGGACGCTCATTTAGCCGGCCGAGGTCATGATCTTTCAGTATTTCCTCTTTGATGCCCGGTACATGCGCCGCTCCCAGTACAGCTACAACCTTCTTTCCGGGTGCCTCCTTAATTTTTTGGGACAGGTATTGATCTCGCTCATCGATTAGCGGTTTTTTCAATCGCGGGAATGCTTCGGTAAATTCATTTAGCATACCTTCGAGCATATCCTTCGATTTAAGTTTTTCAAGCTCTTCTTCTGATATACTTTCACTGCTGAATATACTGTATATAATCTGCGTAAGTAGTTTTGCTTTTCCAGTAAACCCCACATTGCTCCAAATACGTGAGAATGTCACCTGGATATTCCGGTCAGCAAGTACAAGTTCTGCACCTGTTTCATTTGCGGACTCTATTCCCTGAATCATTTCCTGTCCCGCTTGAATGCCAAGCTGCTTTGCCATTCTTTTTTGGAAAGAGGATATCGCCAGGTTCATTAATAAGAAAGTGGCTTTACGATCCTTGATTACCTTGAAAATATCGGTTTCCTTCCATTTTTCGCCTTGAATGATTGACTGATATCTCTGTTCATCCAATTCGACACACACTGAATCCGGCCGTTCTCTTTCAATTACTTCCTTTACTTCTTCAGCACTCTTTTTCGAGACATGTGCGGTGCCGATCAGTATGTATTCTTTTTCATCCAGAAAAATCCTTGTAATGTTTTGTTCCGTATCTCGTCCAGTTTCTAAAGACATTAGGTACCTTCCTTTGAATGCATAATGAAATCTACTTCTTTCAAATACCATTTTACCATTTTTACACAAAGTTGCTCACTAGTTTTTTTATCTTCAGCTTGACTGTTAAGAAGATCTTTGGTTTATTAGGAAGCTTGACAATTAGAGCATTAATATTTCCCTTATATCATCTTCAGAAAGGGGTGAATTTTTATTACCGGTTGAATCGACCATTTCTTCGATTAAATCCCTCTTTTTATCCTGAAGCTCATTCATCTTCTCTTCAATGGTGCCGCGGGCTACCAGTTTAATCACCTGTACCACGTTTTCCTGTCCCATCCGGTGGGCCCTGTCCGCTGCCTGTTCTTCCACTGCAGGATTCCACCATGTATCATAAAGGATCACAGTATCCGCACTATGAAGATTTAGACCCGTCCCGCCTGCTTTCAATGAGATAAGGAAAACATCCCGATCCCCTTTATTATAACGGTTGCATAACTCCAGCCTGTTTTCCGGCGGTGTATTTCCGTCCAAATAGAAGAATGGTATATTCTTTTCAGTGAGTTCCCTTGAGATGAATTGAAGCATTTTAGTAAACTGGGAGAAAATCAGGACACGTCTTCCCGATTGCATCGACTCTTCCATAATTTCCATAAGATGCTCAAGTTTTGCGGATTTTCCATCATACCCGTCAACAAACAATCCGGGGTGGCAGCATAACTGGCGTAATCTCGTTATGCCTGCAAGTATTTTTATTTTGTTCTTCCGTAATGTGTCTTTATCGAGATGCTTAAGTGTGTCATGCCGGAGTTTGGCCAGGTAGGCTGCATATAATTTCTTTTGTTCAGGAAGCAGATCGATTGTTTCCCGAGTGTCGATTTTATCCGGCAGTTCCTCAAGCACATCTTCTTTTACTCTTCTAAGCAAGAACGGCTGGACTCTTCGTGCGATCGTACTTCGGGTTAATTGGCTGTAATCCTTTAGACCCAGGAAGAGCTGAGGGAACACGACATGATAAATAGACCACAGTTCTTCTATTGAATTTTCAATCGGTGTTCCGCTAAGCGCAAAGTGATGTTTAGCCTTGATTTTCTTGACGGCACGTGCTGTTTGGGTTACAGGATTTTTGAAAGCTTGTGCTTCATCGTAAAATACTGCTGAAAAATGCCGTTTTTCGAACCAATGGATATCGCGACGTACGATAGGATAGGATGTGATGATGACATCGATTCCAGAGAGGTCCGACTGCAGTCTTGTTCTATATGACTTGCTTCCGTCCAGGACCATTGATTCGATATCAGGGGTGAACTTGGCGAATTCGCTTAACCAATTATATGTGAGCGAAGAAGGACAGACGATGAGTGCGGGTGTTCGGTCCCTTCTGATGTCCTCAAGGATCGATTGAATGAAGGTGATGCTTTGTATCGTTTTCCCAAGCCCCATATCATCAGCCAGGATACCGCCGAATCCGTAATGTGCGAGCATCTTCATCCACTGAAAACCTTCCTTTTGATAATCTCTAAGGATTAAATCAAGTTTGTCAGGAACTTTAAATTTTAATTTGTCTGGATGGCGTAGAGTATCGAGAAAATCCCGGAATGATTTTTCAATTCTGAAACCGCCGCTTCCGTCGACATGATCTAAAAGTTCGAGACATTGGTTCATAGGCAGGTCCAGTCCGTTCATCAAGGATTCCGAACTCACTTCCGCCCGGCCAAGAAAGCGATGGATTTCTTGTGCTTCTTTTGTTTCGAGGGCCATGAGGGAACCGTTTCGCATCCTGTAATACTTTCTTTTTTCCTCAAGTGCTGATAACAGTTCGTGAATTTCGCTTTCCGCTATTCCGTCCATATCGAATTTGAACTCGAGCCAGTTGGTTCGTTCACGCTTCACCTTCACCCTTATCTGCGGCTTTGCGTTTCCCCGGAATATTCGATTTCTAACAGCAGTCGTAGCATAAATTCGAACGTCTCTTTGCAGTTTGGGCATTTGATAATAAAGGAAATCGAATTCCAACTCTTCATTATGAAGGAAATAGCCACCCTCCGTCCGGGCAAATGAACTGTCTTCCAAAATTCCCAGTATTTCCTCTTCCCTTTCAACGTCCCGAATGATCAATGAAAAGATTGGTCTATCCCTCTCTTCTAATGGGTTGAAGGCGAATTGATCATACTGAAATTCAATTCCTGCAAGCAGTTTATTATGTACACGATCCAAGTAGAGTTTTGCTATCAATGGAGATTTAATGAATTGGTCAGATAATATTTTGGAGATTTGTACCTTGCCCAACCTCCTGAGATGTGGTGCCACTTTTTCAAGGAAAAAGCTGATCTTGTCGTTTGGAATGGTTATTACATTTGTACTGGATGCTTCAAGCATGGTTTTCAATTCGGCAAGTCTTGTGCAGTCAGTCTCATTTAATTCAACTATCTTCCCTTCGTAGAGAATCGAATGGTAAGGCTTTACAATGATCATTTGTGATAGTCCGGAAATGGTCAGGGTAAACCGTTTGTCCGCAGTTTCATCGAATTCAAAGGTCAACGGTAATTCTGTGAGTGATTTCTGCATGCCAGGGAACTTTTTGCCCAAATACTCCACCTTTACTCCTGGAGCTTCTACAAGCAAAGGGAAAATGACTTCCCAATTCGACGGAGGGAGGAGAATTGTCGCGTTATCTGTTATTTCTTGCACATTCATTTCTTCTGTGTAAATTTGTTCATCCAGCAATACTTTGATCAATTCGTTCATTACTGCATCTGCTTCTCTGTTGAAACAAAAATTCTTTGTTGTATATGTAAAGTTTTCGGCAATCTTGATAGGTCTGCCTTGTTTCAACAACTTTAGAAATGACCGCAAATCTTCAATTACATGATTATTTATTATCATTTGAAGTCCTATGAGGTGTTGCCCTCCGCCTATTGAGACAGGTGTGCATACAAATTCTGCATCGACCGTTTCCCTTGTCTCAAAGTACCGTTGTTCACCACTTGTGCGGCTTCTGCCTTGATTGAATAAAGTGAAAAAGTCTTCCGCCAAATCACTGGATGTTTGTTGCATTTGTTGAATGGCAATCAATACAGAAGCGATATGCTGACAATACAGGTTGAATGATGCCAGCTGAGGGCAACTGCACTCTGCCTGCAAATCGCCTGCAGGGTCTTTTTTAATCAAAACATGAAATTGTTCTCCACCCTTTACTGTTGCTGTACATTGATGTTCATTACAGTTTTCTATTTTGACTTTATTGGATCTGAAGTATGTCTCCCCTCTCTTAAAGGAGACGTTTCCACACATATCCAATATGTTTATATCGTTAAGCTTGATATTCATGGTTTGCTCCTTTTAGGGTCTCTGTGGACATTTGATAAGTCGATTGTATCATATGTTTAGAAGGTTTCATTTAGTTTAATTGATTTGAAATCAAAAAGAGCCTTCCCTAACGTTACCAGGGCAGGCTCATTCTGCTGTGATCAAATTATGTATGGTTCCAAGTTAGCTGTATGGGTGATATTGTAGTGGCAAAAATGAAGAAAAGTTTACTTTTCTTCGCCTGTATAAATCTGGAATGTTACTCCGAATTTGTCAATGACGCATCCGTAAAGGGGGCTGAAGAATGTTTTCTGCAATGGCATTGTTACTTCGCCGCCTTCTTTTAATCCATCAAACAACTTCTTTGATTTCTCCGGGTCGTTTGTTGTAATGCAGAGAGTGACTTGGCTTCCTTCTGAATGAGGCTGCCCGGGAAATGTGTCACTGAACATTAATTCAGATTCTCCGATTTTAATCGTGGCATGCATGATGCGGTCTTTCGCTTCTTCCGGCAACGGATATTCAGGGTTGTCGGGACTTTCCCCAAAAGACTGAGAGAATAGAATCTCTGCATCCAGGGCTTCTTTGTAAAAGTTAATTGCTTCTCCTGCATTGCCATCCATCACTAAATAAGGAAACACTTGTACGGCCATTGTAATCAGCTCCTAATAATAGAATCATCTTGTTTCAACCCTTCTTGGCCACGCCTCTAGAATTCAAGTTTCTTCCATCACCCACTACAATTTCATCATACTATACGGAACAAATGTTCGCAATATGAATTTTGGTTTATTTTTCAACTATTTCATCCAGTCTTTGGTCTATCAAATGGACTTGCCTAATAGGTATTAGTAAGACATGTATACCTGGAGGTGTGTAAATGTACGGGACGATTGAAGTGTTTCCACTGGAAAAAGTAATCGGTTATGAGGATTTGTATGTGGACGCAGAAGAAGTTAGCTGTTTGAAGGCTGGTGTAATCAGCAGGATATGTTTTCGAATATATGAGGATTTTTCTTTTATCACTTATGATATAGATGGAGCTTTTAAAAAGTATATAAATGTGGAAGATGGATTATCTACATCATCTCTAGACAGGGAAATGCTTTCGTTTCACACCACATATGAAGTAAAGGATTCAGTAACGATCGAAATTGCCGGATTGAAACGAGATGCGACTATCAATTCCATTGAAATAAATTGGACTCATAATGAATGCAATGTCTGTTATGGAATAAAGGACCTTACCGAAACGGTTTATTATGGAATCCCAGAAAAACGATTGAAGATGTGGAACAGGGATAGAGGTTAAAAAGGGTTTTCTAATCCTGGTTCTTTTCCGGCCTTATTAAATAGGCGAGACCAATTCCACCTTCACTCGGTCCGGGTCTTCAAAGTAAACCGCATAATGACCTTCTCCCCCGGCAAATGGGTACTTATCTGTATAAAGAATGGTTATGTCTTTTTCTATCAGCTTGTTTCTCACTATATCAACTTGCTCTCTCGATTCTGCATGGAAGGCAAGATGATTGATTCCTGTACAGCAGCGATGATACTGTCTGTTCAGAAACTGTTCTTCTGTCTGTACAAATACAATATAGGTGTCCCCTAATTTCCAACTTTGTCCTCTATCCCACTTCTGATGTGAATGATATCCCAGTTCCTCAAGCAGCCAACCCCAGAATTCGATAGATTTATTTAAGTTGGAGACATTTAATTCGATATGATGCAAGAGTCCTTTAACCATAAGGCTTTGTCCCTCCTTTAACCATTTCAGATATAATATTACCATGAACCCCGCAGCATTTGGGGTTTTAAGTTAATACTAGTGTAAAAATAGGTGGGCTGAGGCGTTATAAAAGCCTCACTTAAAAAGGCTGGGGCAATCACAAAAACTATTACCTAAAACGGCATATTCTGTGTAGACTCTACATACCGCTAATGATTTCCGTGCAAGACTTCGCGTTCCGCGGGTAAGCCTCGGTGCTGGACAAGTCTCACCTGACTATCTTTTTCAGTAGAAGTCATGCCAGCAGGTCCTGATATTAACGACTTTTCAGAACCTCATCCAGTGCTTCGCTGATGGTGGGAAATGAAAATGTGAAGCCTTCATTTAAAAGCCTTTCAGGTATGACCCACCTGCTTTTTAAAATCAGTTCGGTTTCTGTCCGGATAAATACTGCGCCAATTCCCAGCATCCATCCTGGTGATGGGAGACCGATTTTTTTATTCATTTTTGCTCTTAATACAGACATGAGCTCACGATTCGTGATCGGTTTCGGCGAAGAGCAATTGAAAACACCTGTTAATTCTTCCCGCTCATGAATAAATAGGATGATTCTATAGAGATCCTCGATATGAATCCAACTGAACATTTGAGTTCCTGGTCCTTGAATTCCGCCAAGTCCAAACTTGACCAGGTTTTTGTAAGGTATCATGACACCGCCACCACTTCCAAGTACGATTGCGATTCTGAGGGCTGCCTGTCTTGTGTTGGGCAGATCGAAGGAAAAAAACGAACGTTCCCACTCTTTCGCTACTTCCACAGAGAATCCTGATCCGATGTCTCCATCATATTCAGTCATTGGTCTGTCCTCTGCATGTCTGTAGATGGTAGCTGTGCTCGAATTAATCCATAATCCCGGTGGATTGCTGCATGCTTTTAGAGCTTTCCCAAGAATTTCAGTGGTTGTTGTCCTGGATTCAAGAATATCCTTTTTATTTCGATCATGATAACGGCAATTGACAGATTTCCCTGCAAGGTTGATAAGCAGATCAGAGCCTTCCAATGCTTCTACGATCCTGTCTTCGTCATGCCAAGTGATGTGAAGATCATTTCTGGAGATGATCTTCACATGATAGCCCGCCCCCGTTAGCTTTTCTGATAAATACTGACCGACAAAACCTGTACCTCCTGCAATAACGACCTTGTTACTCATGAAACTATCCCCTTCCCCGGATCTCTTTGTGAATGTTTTCACATAAAGTATACTATGAATTTCAACTGTTGAATATGGCTATTCTGCTTTTCACGATATATAGTGATGGTTTTATTATAGACTTTGATATTCAAGCGATTCGATATTCATGTTTATTTATGATTTGGTATAATATTGTTATATTAATTTTTTTTGTCATTTCCGTTTTTAATAACTATATTAATTGGAGTGAGATACGTGAATTTCACATTTGAAGTCCTTCCCGAAGAGAGAATTGAATGTCTCCGCGAAAGCTGCAATAAATTGATGGCCTTCCAAAAATCGGTGGCATCTATCAGGCCGGAATTATTCGACACAATGAATTTCGAAACACGTCTGCTGCCTTCAATGGAAAAAGCTATACATAATTACACAGTGGTTGTGAAGAACAATGATGAAATCATCGGCTACGTCTATTCAAATATTTCGCCAAAGGATACGTATTCGAATGAATTCGCCACATTCTTTGATGTAACCTCTGTTAATAAACCATATGTCGGCTGCCTCTCCCAGTTTTATATCAAGGAAGGGTTCAGGAAGTACCGAATCGGATCTCGCCTTTTTTCGATGTCTCTGGATTGGTTGAAGGAATTTGATGAAATTGAAGATATTTTTATATTTGTTTCAAACGGTAACAGCAATGCCCTGGAATTTTACAAACGTAAAGGATTCAATATCAGCCATGATATTCTCGATGGGTTTATCACAGTCTTAAGAAATTAATATGTTGCTTAGAGAAATATGCATTTCATTTGCCCAGTCTGTTTTGTCCATATTTCCTTAATAAATATATAAGAAAAGAGTCTTCCAGCGATCATAGCTAAAGACTCCTTTGTTCATACTAAAAATGAGGCAGATTATTTAAATTATTCTCTTCAATTCCATCAGGTTCGCTTCGTATGATATCCCTTCCGTATCTGTGGAAGACATCTACATGTGCAAGCTTACCTTCTTTCGCTTCTTCAAGAGCTGCAAGATAATCCAATTCGCGCCCGCTTTCCGTTTTGAAGGCAATTATATCATCGTCCCCATTTTTTCGGATGGCTGTGATCTTCTCTGCATCACCATTAAAGGGCTGTGAGTTTTCCTGCTGTAGATGGTTTGCCCCATCTTGCTTATACTCATTAAATATTTGTTCAAGATCTTTGTTTTCCAACTGCTTCACCTCCCGAACATACGTTTAGTATGTGCAGGAAGAATGGGTTTTATTTAATGGATATTATCATTTTTGTATTGGTAATTTCGTTGTACTCACTAAAACCAATTATCATGAAAGAAATTTATAAACTGGGCATGTTTCATTCTAGAGGAATATCCATAGTAATCATTTTTCTGTGCCCGACAATCAATCCATCCACTTCAAAATAATGATTGATAAGAATATGATCGCGATGATGACGACGTCGTAATGACTTACGAGTTTTGTAGTTTCTATCAGTTTTAGTCTATGCTTGTTTTGAATTTTAAATGAGTCTTTCTTATGGTTGTCCATCGTTTGACCCCCTAATAAAATTCTAATTATCGCATGAAATTATATTCTCTCACTGTTACAACTCCCGACATTTCATTACTAGTTACATCTAAGTGAGAATATAGTAACTTTATCACAATTCAGCAAGTTGTAGTATGAATATTTTGAAAATAGTATATGAACGATACCTTAACTTTTAATGGATATGCCCCGTTCCGAATTGTCTTATCAATTGGATCATCAAAGTGTGGAATACGAGAGATGATGATTTCAATCATTTTCCTTTGTTGGGTTTATAAGGAGGAACGTCTAAGTACCTGTTTTCTCACTTCTTCTTTCCATTAAGACAACATCTCTCCATACACCATCCATCTCTCCAATACGCTCACGACGCCCTACCTCGCGAAAACCATGCTTCAAATGTAAATGAAGGCTTGAAAGATTTTCGGGGAAAATTCCGGATTGCAAGGTCCAGATCCCATTATCCTCGGACAATTCTATTAATTGCTTTAATAAGCTGCTTCCCACACCTGAGTTTGCACTTAATTGAGAAACGTAAACACTCACTTCTGCAACTCCTGCATACACACATCGGCTCGAGACAGGACTCAAGGCAGCCCAACCTGTTAGTTGACCATTGAGATAAGCGATGATACGACAATCCGGACGATGGGAGTGATCCCATTCTTCCCATGATGGTTCATCTTTCTGAAAGGTTGCGTTACCTGTGGCAATTCCCTCCATGTATATTCTTCGAACTTCATCCCAATGTTCAGGGCGCATTATTTCAATAGTGATCTCCTTTATCATTCTGCCACCTGCTCGTCTATTATTTTCATTTATATCAGAAGTTTAATATTATTCAGTTTATTAGAAAAAGACAGCTTCTACAAGTAGAAACTGTCTTCTCTAAACCTAGCAGCAGTTGCTGGCACCAATTAACACAAGACCTTCACCCTCTGCGCTTTTCTCTGTATCTATCGTCAGTCCTTCCGTTGTTTCAATACTTGTATCCTGTGCGACCTGGATTCCGTTTATCATTTGAATGTAATCAGAATCTACGGGATCCTCGAGTGATACTGAGAATTGCGGGCCGCAGCAGCCGTTTATGCTGGATAAACGGATTCCCTTTGCACCATGTTGTTGTAAAACATCCTGTAATAATTCTGTAGCACGATCTGTAATGTTCATCGTTTCGTTCCACTTCCTTTCTATGCTTTCGGAAATAGTCTTTTAAGAGATTGTTTCATTTCCGGCTTCACCTTGATTTTCGGTCTTGCTGCCTTTGCAATTTCTTCGGCCTCTTCAATGGATGCAGCTTTCTCCAATGCAAGCAGGGAACCAATTGCGACTGTGCCAGTACGATTGCTCCCTCCCTGGCAGTGGAAGTAGATGTTTTTTCCTTCATTATATGCTTTCATTACATAGTCAATCGATTTTTGAATGGATTCATCCTGGCTATCTCTATCATCCACAATCGGGCTGTGTACGCGATTATATGTCACATTAGCATATGGTGCTTCCGCTCTCAAGTCGAACACCAGGTCAATATTTTCGTTTTCTGTCACTTCATCAGCATCGTCTGCTCCACCAATATAGATTCTTGATTTCACCAGTTCATGATAGTTCTTCGTTGTCATAGGTAAAGCCTCCATACTGTCACTTCGAAAAGTCCTTCATTTTGTTGTATCCTATTTTTTCATCTTCCATCCATGGTATGGCGGCTGTTCGCTGAGAATATTTCTTAGTCACATTGTTGATCCATTCCTTTTCCGCAAATGCCTTCAACTGCAATACCGGATCAGTAGTGCCCGTTTGAAGCAGGCTTTGATTGATTACCCACCACACGGGAACGATGTCGGCCCTCTTTAAATCATCCTGCAGACGCGAGGCTTCTAATACGGGTGTTGCTTCAGCAAGAGTAATTATTACTACGGCTGTTTCTTTTGGGTTCCGTATCTTCGGCAGTAGAGATTTCACGCTGTCTGGTACTTCTCCAGCCGATTTCTCGATTTCTCTGCTGTATGATTCCGCTGCATCTAGCAGTAACAATGTGTGCCCGGTAGGTGCCGTATCAATGACGACAATTTCATTCTCTGAGCGGGCTGCTACTTTACTGAATGCATGAAAGACAGCAATTTCCTCTGTGCATGGGGAATTCAAGTCTTCATCTAAATAGGCGAGACCGTCTGAGTCAAGTTCTTGACTTGCTTTCTTCAATACTTCAGCTTTGTACTTTTCAACTTCTTTTTTTGGATTAATGCTGCTGATGGTCAGACGTTCATTTATTTGTTCTTCCTGAAAATGATACGCCAAATGAGCTGCAGGGTCTGTTGTCGTTAAATGAACAGAATGGCCATTTTCAACCAGTCCTACCGCAATGGCCGAAGCGACGGTGGTTTTTCCCACCCCTCCTTTTCCCATTGTAAATATCAATTTCTTATCGGTTACCGACATGTCTGCAATTAAATCTTTCAATTCAGCCGTTTCCATGTCTCTAAATCCGCTTTCTGCTTCTTGTGCAGGAAGTGTAAATTGTTTAAATAGATATCGCAGGTTCTTCACACCGGTGAGCGAATAAGCAACAAATGACAAGGAATAACTCGCAACCTGCTTCAAATTTTTTGGCATTTTGCTTAATGCCGACTGCTGTTTTTCATAGAATGCTTTTGATACCTTGTCTTCTGTTACTTTTCTTTGAAGTAGACCATTGATGATCAACAGTTGATTGTTTATACCAATTTCTTTAAGTTCGCGTGAAGCTCGTCCGGCCTCTGCTAATGACGATCTATCTGGTCTTGTGACCAGTAATAGCGTTGTTTGAAGTGGATCACTTAATACATCAACTGTTTTGGAATAAAGATCTTTTTTGCCGGCTAAACCTGATAGAGGTCCGAGACAAGATGCACCGTGGGTACTTTCATCTAAAAAGCCATTCCAAGCAGCCGGTAATTGAAGCAAACGCAGCGTATGACCAGTTGGTGCTGTGTCAAAGATAATATGATCAAACTCTTCAATCATTTCTTGATTGGCAAGGATTCCAGTAAATTCGTCAAATGCTGCAATTTCGACCGTACATGCCCCGGATAATTGTTCTTCCATCGTTGTAACCACGGATTCCGGAAGCTTCTCTCGATAAGGTCCAACTACTCTTTCACGGTAAGCCCTTGCCGCTTCTTCCGGGTCCAAATTACTAATGTAAAGGTTTTCTACCTGTTCTACAGGTTTAGGTTTATTGGAACATTCCATATTAAACACATCCTGAAGATTCGAGGCAGGGTCGGTACTGATGAGAAGTACTTTTTTTCCGCTATCAGCAAGTGCTACAGCAGTGGCACTCGCGGTTGAAGTCTTTCCAACCCCGCCTTTTCCCGTTAAAAAAAGAAATGGGGTATGTACGATATGACTTGGATGATAAGACTGAAACATGATGTCCCTACTTTCTTTATTTTCGAGATTTCAAATCAAATGATAAGCGAACTTTAGGTTTCTCAGTTAATTCTTCAGGTTTAACATTAAACCACTTCGAAAGTTCCTCGTTTGCAGGATAACCGCCTACTTTCATTATTTCTCCGTCAACAATAACGACCGGCAGAGCGTCTGGTCCTTTTTCTTGAAGAAGATTATTAATCGCAGCATTTTCTGTGAATTTCTCTGGCTCATTCGTTAATTGATAACGGGAAATTAAAAGACCTTTTTGCTCTAAAGAATAGATGGCAGAAGCAACTCTTGTTAATTCAGGATCTACACCTGGTCCACAGACGCCAGTTGAACAGCACATTGCAGGATCAAAAATTTCAACTTTTCTCATGCTCATTCTCCTTTTACTATCGTTATATAAGCATATACTTATACTATTTAAATAAGAATACCAAGAGAACTTCTTCTCTTGGTTATTCTTTGTTATTCACCAGTATCCGCAAATCGTTTGATTCTTTCCCCTACTTCATCACGGACGCGTTGAAAGAAAGCCCACTTTTCTTCTTCTGTTCCATCTGCTTTTGCCGGATCGTCGAATCCCCAGTGTTCGCGTTTAACATGAGGAGGAGTCATCGGACATTTATCCGCTGCATCGCCGCAAAGTGTTACAATAAGGTCAGCGTTGTTCAAGATTTCAGGGTCAATAATGTCTGAAGTCTGGTTGGTGATGTCAATGTCGACTTCCTTCATTGCTTTTACTGCATTTGGATTCAATCCGTGTGCTTCAATCCCGGCACTGTACACAGCCCAGTCGTCTCCCAAATGTTTTTTAGCCCAGCCTTCTGCCATTTGGCTGCGGCAAGAGTTACCTGTACATAAGAAATAGATTGTTTTTTTAGCCATGTTGATCTTCTCCTTTAGTGTATTATTGGATAATGAGTAACCATATATAAAGTCCAACAAGTGTAATGAACAATGTTGGGATGGTCAGAATGATTCCTGTTTTGAAATACGTGCCCCAGGAGATCTTTACTCCTTTAAGCGAGAGAACGTGAAGCCATAATAATGTAGCAAGCGAGCCTATCGGTGTGATCTTCGGCCCTAAGTCGGAACCGATGATATTCGCATAAATCAGTGCTTCTCTCATCACGCCGGTTGTATCTGTGTCGGCGATGGCGAGTGCGTCGATCATGACGGTCGGCATGTTATTCATGATCGATGAAAGGATGGCCGCAATGAATCCCATCCCCACGGTTGCTGCGAATAGTCCTTGATCGGCTGTCATTTGGATGACATCAGCCAAGACATTTGTCAATCCGACATTACGAAGTCCATACACGACTACGTACATTCCTATCGAGAAAAACACGATTGCCCACGGTGCACCTTTGACAACTGTCTTCGTGTTAACTGCCGGACTTCTTCGCGCCATGAATAAGAAGAATAATGCGATGATTCCTGCAATGATTGAAACCGGAACACCGATAAATTCACTTGCAAAATATCCTGCCAGCAGTATTGATAATACGAGCCATGACAACCGGAACATCCTGTGGTCTTTGATCGCTTCTGCCGGCTTCTTCAATTGTGAAAGATCATAATCCTTTGGAATGCTTTTTCTGAAAAACAAGTACAGGACCAATATGCTTGCTCCCAGAGAGAAGAAGTTTGGCACAATCATTCTTGAAGCATATTCAACAAATCCGATATCAAAAAAGTCTGCTGATACGATATTCACCAAATTACTCACAACTAATGGGAGTGACGTGGTATCAGCAATGAACCCTGATGCAATGATAAAAGGAAAGACAAGCTTTTCGCTGAAATTCAGGTTACGGACCATTGCTAATACGATCGGTGTCAATATGAGTGCTGCCCCATCATTTGCAAATAATGCCGCCACGACAGCTCCTAACAGGGAGACATAAACAAACATGCGCACTCCGTTTCCTTTTGCAGCTCTCGCCATATGCAATGCGGCCCATTCGAAAAATCCGATTTCATCAAGAATGAGAGAAATTATGATGATTGCTATGAATGCTAGGGTTGCATTCCACACAATCGATGTAACATCGATAACGTCGTTAAAGTCAACTACCCCGCAGATCAGGGCAATAATTGCTCCTCCACAGGCAGACCAGCCGATTGATAAGCCTTTTGGCTGCCAGATGACGAGGATAAGTGTGATAAGAAATATCACGGATGCCAATACTATCATCGTAATTCGTTACCTCCTATTATTCACATGAGATGCGTAATCCTTTTTCTTCTAATTCAATAAGTTTGAAGTCCTGGCTAGGAAGATGATTGAGAAGGCTCTGGACCATTGGAAACACATCACTTTCCCGGTTAAGAGAATATATGATCCATTGTCCCTTTCGCTTTTCCTTTACAATTCCGGCATCTTTCATCTTTCGGACATGCTGGCTGATGGCAGGCTGACTCATCTTAAAGATTTCTACAAATTCACACACACAGCAGTCGTTTGTATCTAGTATTTTCACCATTGTCAAACGGGTTTTATCCCCCAATAATTTCAATATCTTTGCAGAGTGATCAATTTCGACAACGTTTTCTTCCATGTAAAGTATACCTCCCGACTTCATTCATGTATTAATATATAATAATGTACTTATATGTTCAAGGGGAAGTTTGATGTTTTTGTATTTTTATTACTTAGCACAGTCTCTTTTACCATAAAAAAACACGCGGAATATGTTTTCCGAGTGCTTTTTCACTAGAATTTTTGACTAAACATTTTTTCAAAAATCGTCATCTGTCAATTCTTCCTTAGCTGTTCAAAATCATTCTCATTACCAAGCCATGTAACACATCCGCTGACATCCTTGCGTTTCCCTGCAGGAGCTTCTTTCTTCGGATATCCAAAGTAAAGGAATCCAAGTACTTTCCCTCTATGGGATAATCCGAATAGTTCGTTCATTGAACGGTGATAACACGGTTTCCCGGTTCTCCAGATTCCTGCCAATCCCAGTGCATGTGCAGCCAGCAGCATATTTTGAGTTGCAGCATAAGCTGCTCCATATTCTTCGATTTCTATCACTTTCGGGTTTCCATTTGGTTCGACTGCAACTGCAATGATCAGCGGTGCACGTAATGGCTTTCCTCCCGTTTTTTCAAGCTTTGCCTTACTTTCTTCACTCTCCGGCGATTCCATATTTTCCTTTGCAATCTCTACGAGTGCACCCCCAAGCAAGTTTCGTCCTGAACCAGTCAGGACATAAAATCGCCAGGGCTCAGTTTGATGATGGCTCGGTGCCCAGTTCCCTGCTTCCAGAATTTTTTCAATGACGTCATTCGGGACTGGTTCATCCTTTACAAGTCCCATGCTTCTTCTTGCTTTGATTGCTTCGAAAATATCCATTCGATCACCTCTTATATGTTTTTTCTTAATCATATGTAGTTGTTCTTAAAGATACGTATCTTAATTCAATTCCTGAGTTAACTATTCAATGACAGCTGACAGACCATTTAAATGCCAATAAGCTTTTCTTTGCAATTGGCATCTTATGATTCTCCACACATGAATTCTTCGCATGGTTGAACGCTTTATTGTTTGCAATGACCGCTGTTACTAAGAAGCTGCAGGTGATGATTACTGTTGCAACTAGTTTCTTTTTCATGTTGGACTCCTTTTTAAGGATAAGCGATTCCCAAACTCACTTCGAATATTCCAAACTATTTTTCAGTTCACTGGTAATTAATCCTGGATAATGGCCTTCTACAAGCGCTATAGATTCCGTCAGTAGAACAGTTAGTTCCTTTAAACTGTTTTCAGGGTTACCTGTCAAAATATCTGCTAATCTCTCATAAAGATTGTCCGGTTTCTTACTCATCTGGCCGATGCTTTGTTTCATCCATTTAAAGGAAGGGTGATGTACATACATATTATTCAATCCGAATAATAAGCCAAGTAGTTTCATCTGAACAGCACAAATGACAGAGTAAAGCATCACCCAGTCTTGTCTGTCTAATAAAGCTTGACGGTTATGCCATTGATTCCCAAGGTGCAGGTTCTCCAGGATCATTGTCTTCGACAAATCAACCGGATAATGAACAAGTTGGTTTTTCAATACATTGATATTTGCTTCCCCGTAAAGTGATTCGCCATAATGGAAAGATGCAGCAATGCATTGCTTATCATAATCCGTTTCATTATGGATCATCACCTCATCTATAATTCTTTGGACTGATCCTGTCAGAAAGCTGCTGATTTCAAGCTTTACTCCATCATTCGTCAAATATGATTCTGACCATTCTTCTTCTTCGTATGGATGGTATGACAGGATTGAACCGTTTGCTTCTTTAATGGGATGCTGTCGATTTTGATCGGTTGGAGGCTCGCTCCATAGGATGTGCAGTTCTATATCCGAATGTTCATCCTGCCAGTGCCGTGAAACGGATCCCGCGAGCAAGATTGACTCTATTTTTGGATTTTTTTTATATAGTCTTGATATCTCAAGTGCTTTTTGCTTTAAATTATTCATTTCGTTATTCCTCGCTCGTCTAGTAGTTTAAGATCAATGTCGATTATTGAATTAAAGTCAGAGGAGGGATTAGAAAACCCTGGATTTAATTCATATCACTCGGCAACACTGCATCATGTTTATTATCAAACTTCCAGGTAACAATCGTCGTACTGTCCTTAACCCCCTTCCTTTTAATTTCTTGAATCAGATTTAGTACACCATCTTCAAGTGACCCATTACCAAACTCATTCAGGATGGCTGCTGGTTCTCCGAAATGAGTATTCGGGCATTCTGTCAGTCCGTCTGTCGTCAAAAATATTTGGTTATCACCTGTTCTTAATTCTTTTGTACCTGTACTATAAGTGGGTACCGCCTTGTTGAACGTACTGTTGTGACCCACCCATTCATAAAAACTTCTGTGATTCTGTTGAAATTCGCCCAAAGCAGTAAATTCGGGATGAAATAGATGTACGATGCAGTCTCCTACTGAAAACCACCATAGATAATTTTCCTTCCTTAATACAAATAAGCAGGCTGTTTCTCCCTGAATTTTTTTTGCTGCTTCTCTGAAACCGTCACTTACGAAAGTTTCTATAATTAAGTCTTGTAACCCAACGAAGGATTCTCGGGTTTGTTTATGAATGACTTCATATACGAGATCTTTTTTATTCTCAAATGTATTCATCACTAATTCTACGCTTTCTGCTGAATCATGACCGTCCAGGATCATAGCAAATTCCCATTCTCCCGGTGAGCTCCACACAAGGCATCCATCCTCATTTTTATATTGTCCCGAGGATGAATTCCCGCCGTATAAGCCGATCACAATCTCACCATTAAGAGATCGTATGCGGGCTTCATCTATACAGTTTTCATGACTGCCCACCCAAGTGAATTCATTCATACATCCGCCTGCTTTGTTCATCACAGTTCTCCTTCTTTCAATATCATTCCTCTGCGTTAACGCGACGAGGGACGGACCAGCAATTTGGACATATAGTATTCGTTATGAAATTCACCATTGATGATAAGGGAATTTCGCTTTGTGCCTTCTATTTCAAAACCGCTCTTTTGATAGAGTGATATTCCTGCAGTGTTCCTTGTTACAGCTGTGAGTTCCAACCGAGAGATTCCGTGATTCTTCGCCCACTCTTCAACTGCTTGAAATAGCTCAGTCCCAACTCCCTTGCCCCTATACTCCATCAAGATGCCGACGACAATATAAGCCGAATGCCCTGTCCTTTTCACAGAACCGCCAATCGCCATCAGGTAACCAATCATTCTGCCTTCATTCTGCGCAGCCAATATCACTGCATTTTCTTGCTTCTCTACTCGTTCTATCATCATTCTTTGCTTCTCTAAGGTCGTCTGACGTTCTCCGGGCTCCATGAGCATATATTCAGCACTTGTTTCAACTTCCTTGATCAGGTTCATGAGGTTTTCCGCATCTTCAATTCGTACTTTTCTAATGTTCATGTGTGACCTCCGTATTAATCAGACGATACTGTAATCTCGCTAACATATTGTTAATTACCCTGCATTTGTTAAATAATTGGAGAATACCATGATCATGTGGTTCTCCATGACTTGTACCTCTTCTGTCAGTAAGATTATACCAATTATCCCAAATAACTCTCTACCCCTTAATGATTTTATTAATTATATATAAAAAACTGATTCACTTTACAAACCCCAAAAAAAGCTCAGTGTTTTTAAAAAACTGGGCTTCTTAATTTTACGGTCATATGAAATCCTTTACCTCCCTCTTTCTAGGAATTTTTCTTTGAAAAGTGGACTCAACTCACTCCAGACATCAAACCTATTACCATCGGGATCTCTGAAGACAAAGTTTCGGCCCGCATGTCCCCTGTTCTCAATTTCCCCGACTACAAGCCCTCTATCAATAAAATCCATGTGCAGGGAATGCAATGCATCCAGACCATCGACTTCGAATGTCATAGAAAACCTCACTTTCCCCTGACAGTCCAAAAAGTTTGCTGTTTGTCCTTTTTCTGCTTTCACAAGAAAGAAGCTCTGATTTGCAAGATCAAGTATGGCTTTCTCTTCATCTTTATAATTCACCACTGCACCCAGTTCTACTTCGTACCATACGGCGGCACGCTCGACATTACTTACCGGAATATAGGTTGTACCCACTCGAATAAGCTTTTCATTCATGTTAGTTCCTCCTTTTACTGAATTACTATTTCTTCATTTGATAAGGGAATCCCTTTTAATCTGGATATATTTTCAAATTATAAATATATTTTGCATAATTAATTCGAAAAATATTGAACAATTCATCATTATTGTATATCCTGTAAACAACACATATTACCAAAAGGAGGAAAAATATGAAACATTATTTACCCCAATCCAAAGAAACGGCAACCATTAAAGTTGATTCATCGCCCGTGTGGGAAGTCATTCTCGGGATAGCAGGATACACACATTCAAAACTCCGCCATACCTTTGATTTTGATGAAGAATGGGAAATGGACTGCCAGTCGATGCCGGCTGCGTTGATAAATATCTTAAGTTGGATCGAAGACACAAACTTCTGGTACTCCCTTATCATGCTTCAAAATAAATTGTCAGCAGAAAGTATTCGAGATTTTTCGAATTATATGAACCAACTCACTGCTGAAGAATTTTATGAAACAGTGCTGCCTTATAAAAATAGACATTACGAAGACATAAGAATATCCCTAGCCTGCAGTATGTTAAAAAAACAATTCTTACATGAATATGCTGAACAATTCGCCGGCCACGAATTTCTTGCAGAATATATTCATAATCTGTCCTCCATTCGTTTTGATGAGCTAAAGGATTCATTACTGGAATCTGTACAGGAATGGTTTGACTGGATCAGCCAAAAAGAAGAATGGTTGAAGTGGGGAAAGGCAATAAAATCTGAAAGCATCCTGGGTGCATCAATAGATGAAACAAATCCAACCGAAGAAATAAAACGGATAACAGGGGGAGTACATTACATACCTGAACCTTCGATTTGGACAATCAAATTGATTCCCCATGTTTCTTACCGTCCATGGGTAATGGAACAACGAACCTCAGAAACAAAACTCTTCTTTTATCCGATTAAAGAAGAATACTTATTGGAGCCGGGAATACCCGGAAAGGCCCTGATTAATGGCCATAAAGCGCTGGGGGACGAAACCCGATTGAAATTACTTTTCGAACTTATGAATGGTCCTCTATCCCTTCAGGATATCAGCGGCAAATTCAAACTTTCCAAAACGACGGTTCACCACCAGCTCTCTATATTAAAAGCAGCGAAATTCGTCCGGGCGGAAAAAGGGATTTATTCGTCAAATGAATCACAAATTCATTCTTTAACAGATAAGCTCGATCAATTTTTGGGAAGAAGACAATGAGCAGATATTCGTCTGGATTCAAAGCATTATGGATAGGAGAAATCGTATCAGAGTTCGCGGGGGCAGCGGGGGGAATCATAAATGGTCTGTTGTTATATGAAATCACTGGTTCGAAGGAATGGATGGGTGCTCTGTGGCTGGTCTACTTCATTCCGTCATTAATTCTGCAGTGTATAAGTTCTCCCTTCCTGAACCATGTAGTAAAGGCGAGAATGTTAAAGAATATGCAGTTGATCAGGGCGGTCGTCTATCTGTTCCCTTTACTTGGATATCTGATTGGAAATGACAAGGCTGTTATCGTCGGCCTGATTGTCCTTCAAAGCTTCCTCGGTTTATTGCAGCCGATTTATGCCAGTCTATCTTTCTCATTGGTTCCTGAGCTGTGCAAAGAAGAAGAGTTGGTAAACGCGAATGGTCTATTGGATGGGACGCTTCGTATGATGAGTTTTTTGGCACCCGGAATTACCTCCTTATTTCTCTACCTGATTCCTATGCATTATGTATATGTCTTTTCAGCCTCTTTATTTTTATTAAGTTATTTTTCGCTTGCACGAATCAAATCACCAATTCAAATAAAGGGTGCAGCATGGACTAGGAAAATTTGGTGGTCGGAAATGAAAGAAGGCTATAAAAGGTTTTTCACCACACCGGACCTTGTCAGACTGACGTTTCTATCTTCACTTGTTCAATTTGCTGTAGGAACTACCATGGTGTTAAGCGTGCCGTACATTAGAAGCACATTGAACGGCGAACAATGGGAGTACGCCATCTTTGCGGGATCCTTCCCTGTCGGGTATGCAGTCGGCACATTTTTACTTAGAAAGTTACCACGCACCTCTGTTTTTATGTATACAGGATTAATCGGCGGCGGCCTATCATTCTCACTTTTATTTTTGGTAGATTCTGTTCAGCTGGCTTGGCTTTGTGAACTGTTTGGAGGAATTATGTTTCCACTCTTCAATGCTCAAAGTGCATCCTATTTTCAGCAGTACGCACCTCGTGATCGACTCTCGCAATTAAGCGCAGTTAGATTGTTTTTCCTCCGGATCACCATGCCATTTGGGATCCTTTTTGCATCAGTCAGCATGATGGAGGTAAGATTCATTTTTTTTATCATTGGAGCATGCATCTTCATTCCCGGGACATATTATCTGATTAAATCCCTCATTCAATCAAAACAGTTAGTTGATGCAGGAAAAACGTGAAAACGTTTAAAATAGGAAGGGACATCGATTATTGAACATTCGATATCCCTTCGACACGTTTAATCGCAAACTCATACTTTTTGTAATCACCGTTGTTAGAGGAAAATTTCAAAATATTCCGGTCTTCAGGTACACCATTGAAGAAAGCCCCGATTCCTCCAGTTGTACATCTATGTCCGGACAGCAGTATGTTGATTTCTTTTTCTCCAAACAACTGCTGCAGATCCCCCATAAAGCTGAATACTCTCTTTAAGTAATCATGAATATCTTCCATTCCTGCGTATACATTTCTGTCGGGAAGGATTCCATCAAACTGTACTTCATGCTTCTTTAATCCGTCCGCTTCCCCTAAATGGAATACATCAAGCCTCGGCTCTATGACTGGTAGCATCCCTGTTGAAATTTCAGCTGTTTCCTTGGCTCTCTCCTGGGGAGAGGAATACACGTAGTCGAACTTTATGTCCCTGAGTTGTTCTCTTAGCCTCTCAGCTTGCTTCCGCCCTTCATCATTTAACGGCAGCCCGTTTCTCCCCTGCAGCCTGCCTTCTTTGTTGAGATCCGTTTGCCCATGTCTGACAGCGTAAATCATGTGCGCTCCTCCTTATTTAGATAATTATACTCATCCATCAGGACACTATACATGGCTGAGTCCCGCCATCCGCTTTTTATCAAGAGGTTTTCCCGTATGACCCCTTCTTTCGTCATGCCGATCTTCACCAGTACTCTTGATGAAGCGATGTTATTCGGATCACAAGTAGCTTGAATTCGATGCAATTGAAAG
Organism: Mangrovibacillus sp. Mu-81; assembly: GCF_036867415.1. Lineage (NCBI taxonomy): Bacteria > Bacillati > Bacillota > Bacilli > Caryophanales > Bacillaceae > Mangrovibacillus > Mangrovibacillus sp. Mu-81. Next base: position 2,833 of record NZ_JBAJHU010000012.1, on the reverse strand, counting down.
TGTTTAAATCCTAATTCAATCACTTTCCTAGCAGCTTCAGACGCAACGCCCCTACCCCAATATTCCGGATGCACGATATATCCAAGTTCACCATACTTATGGTGAACTTGGATATTCAATTCAATTGCCCCTATCAGTCGGTTATCCTCTTTCATCAAGATTGCAAACATGAAACGGGTTCTGGGTTCCTTCATGGTATCAGCTATTACTTCCTTCATGAACACCTTCGTATCTTCCACTGTGTTCGGCCCCCAGGGCTGATACTGACAGACGATTTCCTGTGAAGCGTAGTCATGGACTTCTTTCCAGTCTCTTTCCACCATTTCTCGTAATCTCAGCCGCTCTGTTGAAAGTAAGCGTTCAGGAATTACCATGTTTTATTCCCCATTTCATACTTATTTTTCTTGAAATCTTTTTGCTAAAACAGCACAGACTTCATTTCCAAAGTTATTGATATCCCTGAGATAATCATAACCTGAAGGGTTTCCTATCTTGTTATACATCCGCACAGCAACAGCATCGTATTCCGGAATGACGAGACAGGCACAGCCTGAAGCACCGAGGATTTGATAAGACCCAGCCGGCACTTCTTCCCCCAGTTCACTCAACTCATATTTGTTTTCATTACGAAACCAGAAGAAGCCGTTCTGCGGTCCATTCTTAAGTGATTCAGGTGTCTGGATTGCCGTGGTCATGTCAAATATAGCTTGCGGGAGAATTTGTTCTTCGCGGATACGTCCTCTTTTCAAATGCAGATATCCCCAATGAGCAAGCTCTCTTGCACTGACAAACAGATTTCTTTCAAAACCGGTTTCATCTTCCAGCCTGATAACAGGTTCATTTATTTGATTAATATCTCCCATGAGGTTTAAGCAAGACTCTGTTTCCCATCCGGTTTCATTATAATGAAGAGGTTTGAAGGCATGTTCGGTAAGAATCTCATTCACCGTTGAACCAGAAACCTTCAAAATTATTGAATACAACAAAGAAAGTCCTGCACTGTTGTAGTCCCAGACCGTCCCTGCAGGGTGCAATTTTGTGATACCCTGCTGATCATCACCATCACCCAGCCCATGTGTATGGGTGACCAGGTGTCGGATCGTAATCCCATTGTATCGGTCGTTCTCGCCAAGATAGGTTGAAACGGCTTCATCCAAACTGGCTATTTTCCCCTCATATATCAGTAATGCGACGGCAAGTCCTATGTAACTTTTACGAACAGAATAAACATTAAAACGTGTCTTTTCATTGATTTTTCTAAGCGATAATGGATTTATTCCATCATACTTTTCCGCTATCACTTCACTTCTTTGGATGATGAAGACGGAGCTCGCAGAAGCAGAAATTTGATTTTTGACTCTGCTTACGTAATCATACAGCTCATTAAACTCTGCAGACTCTCGTCTTGTCAGCATCTCTTGGATGTTGTTCATGTTTCGGTTCACTTCCAATCGCTAAAATAATAGTAAATCTGATTCCCGAAGCGCCAATTAACTCCGATTATTCCCTCCATTCCTCAATTACGGTCTTTATTCTTTTTGCGTGAATTGGCTGCAGTGATGCCCGCAACCAATGGAATGCAGATGATGACCCATGTCCAAAAGCTCAACTTATACCACTCCGATCCCTATTTGAATCAGTTACTTCAATTCTTTTTCCAAAAGTCCTTTATGTTCCTTGCTCAAATCAAATAATATAAACTCATTTTGTTCTATTAATCTTTTAATTCTTTCACACTCAAACCATGCCAGATCAAATTGTTCTTTTGTGATGATCTTTTCTTCGAATGCTTCCTGGAGTTCATCTTCATCCAGTAATATCAACTCATCCGTTGGCAATACAACGATATCAAGATACAAGTCATCGAGCCATGGGACACCGTTTTCTGTCCCTATATCCTGACAAATATCGATGTACCACTGTACGATGTTACCGTTTTGATCGAATACCGTGAGCATACCGAAGTTTTGACCCAGTGGAAAGTGCTGGAGCCACATATAACCGTCATCCACAATCGAACGCTCGCCGTCCCCGTATCTGACGTTCAATGGTGCGGCCACTTTGATGGCATGCAGCAGAGTGATATATCCTTTAAAGACTGGTGTCTCTATATATGTCTCGGCATACTCCCGTTCGATGACTCTTTTCCAGGTAGGGTGGTTTCCATATTTTCTTTTCATTTGTTTCCCCGATCTTTATGAAGTGTTGTGCATGTACATCTCAATATATTTTAGCATAATTTTCCTTTTAATTGTTTGAATTGTATGATTACGAAGGTCGAGAGCAAATTGACGGATTGTTCATCCAAATATCCAAGCATCAGTGACATCTATATGGTTGAGGGTGACTCAGCCGGCGGTTCTGCTAAAAGGATTACATCAGAGCCACTTTTGAATCGGGGAGCGAATTGTTTATAATTAAGGAAAGTCCCACAGAAAAGTGTCACCCGGTCAGAACGCAGCCTTATGTCAGAAACCGTGCTGCTTCTCTGTCAATTTTTTTAAAATTATAAAAATTCGCCCGCAACTAAGTGTAATATCTTGAAAAAACAAGCTTATAATGATTATAATTATCTTAATCATTTATCAAGGAGTGGATGGATTGAATGGACACCCACAGGAGTAAAAAAATTTCTAAATTATACAGAAAGATGATTACTTCTGAAAAAACGAAGGCCTTCTTAATTTACAAAGGTCTCGATGAGAAGACGAAAGAGGAATTGCATACATTCATGAAAGATATGAATTCACCTCATTATGAAATGCTCATAGAAAAGTCAATCTGAAAAGATAATTGAACCAGTATATGCAATCGAAAAAGGCATGTTCAGCAC
>NZ_JBAJHU010000011.1:0-116717 GCF_036867415.1 Mangrovibacillus sp. Mu-81 | reverse complement strand
GGTGTGCTCCGTTTGAAGCGACCTTTATAATATAACATCTTGTCCATTTTCCGTCAAGACTTTTTTATTATTTCGCAAAAATGTTTTTTGTGAATCAATATGTAATGTCTTTCGGACAACAAATTATATTATACATAGTATGAAGAGATTAAGCAAGGTTTATTTTAGAATAAAATAGTAACCAAGAAAAATAGATTCTCCTGGTTACATAGAATGGAACGTCTATTACAGAGGTTTACCCCAGGACCTCCGTTATGTAAATATCTTTTTGCAGTGAAAGGTCAAGAAGCTCCTCACTGTTGTTTAGCTTCACGATGGGTTTAGTAAAGGCGTTTGCTTTTGTATAGACGACTTCCCCGTAGTCCCCGGTTGATAGTTTTACAGCTGTTCCTATATCCAAATCACCTATTAGTTTCATAAGTGCATTCACTACTTTAATATCAAATTTCCCGAACAGATCTCTGCTGATCATGTCGAGCACTTTAAAAATCGGCTGTCTGCTTCTATATATCCTCTCCGACGTCATGGCGTGGAATACATCGGCTATCCCGACAATCTGAGAATACAGGTGGATCCGATCACTCTTTTCCGACGTCGGATAGCCGGAACCGTCGAATCGTTCATGATGTTGAAAGACTGCCAGTTTCGCTTCTGGTTTTAAAAGTGGGGAATCCTTTACCATTTTATAGCCATTCGCTGTGTGAAGTTTGATCTCTTGGAATTCCTGCTCCGAAAGAGGCTTCTCTTTTATCAGGATATTCGTTGAGACTTTTGACATTCCGCAGTCGGCAAGTACACCGGCAAGTGCCAATTGATTGACCTGACCGCTTTCAAGTCCGATTTTCTTGCCGATCATCGCACTAAGGATGCTGACAGCAACAGGGTGATGATAAGGATATTCTTTTTTCGTAGCATAATGATTCAAGGAGTAGAGCAAAAAACGGTACTGTTCCACTGTTTTTATGAGGGGCAGTGTGATTTCCCTCAATTTCGCTACGTTGATCGGTGTGCCTGACTGCCAGTTGGTAAATTCCTTCTTGAACTCATCGACACTTTTTAAATAGATATTGATGAAACCTTTATCAGTTTTTATATCCGGAAGGCTTTCACCAGTAGTTTCTTGACTGACAGGGGAGTCAGTTGGTGAAAGTGTTTGCTTTGAACGGTTGTGTTGTCCACCTGCTTTTGTTTTCACTATTGTTACTTCAGTGATATTGAATGCCCGGAGAATTTTGATATGGTCATCATTTAAAACTGTATTTTTAGGAATGATGGGGTTTGCCGTCATTCCCATGATCTCCTTTTCTAAAATGCAGCCTGCTTGAATTTCATCACGGTGGACCTTCATTTCATTGCACCTCAAATCATCCTTGTCTATTTAGTTTATTTTACCAAATTTATTTCAAAATGGTTTGTATTTTTAGAAAAAAATGATTTATTAACACCGCTTTTGATTTTCATGCAGCAGCTGGAAATCAATAATGATCTTTAACACACAAAAAAAGCTGCCCCCTTGAGGGTTATATTCCTCAGGAGGCAGCTTATGGTTATTTATTCTTCTGGATTATCATCAGAGTCGTTATTCGGTTGTTCTGTTTCTGTTTCTGTTTCTGTTTCTGTTTCTGTTTCTGTTTGTTCTGTATCGTCTGCCGTTTCTACAGGTGATTCTGTTTCTTCCTCTTCTTCTTTTTCTACTTTTGCTACGGTAGAAACGAATTCACTTTCCTGAAGACGGATCAATTTCACACCTTGAGTGTTACGGCCGGTTGTCGAGATATCATTTACATCCATGCGGATCAGGACACCATGAGCCGTGATGAGCATGAGGTCTTCTTCTCCTGTAACGGCTTTGACTGAAACAAGCTCTCCGTTACGTTCCGTGACATTACACGTTTTAAGACCTTTACCGCCGCGGGTTTGAATTCTGTATTCACTGGCAGGGGTACGCTTACCATACCCGTTCACGGTAACGACGAGGACGTCATTCTTCTCTTCAAGTATTTCCATCCCAACGACAATGTCACCTTCGGACAGGTTGATCCCTTTTACACCGGTTGCTGTTCGTCCCATAGAACGGACATCCGTTTCAGGGAATCTGATCAGCATACCCTTTTTCGTACCGATGATCATATCTTTTTCACCGTCGGTGAGTTTGACGGAAATCAATTCATCATTCTCTCTCAGATTGATGGCAATAAGACCGTTTGTGCGGATATTGGCAAAATCAGAGACAGGCGTACGTTTGGAAATACCGTGTTTTGTTGTGAAGAATAGATACCAGTCATCCACGAACTCTTCCACCCGGATCATGGCATTAATCCATTCATCCTTTTCCACACCAAGCATGTTGATGATCGGAAGCCCTTTTGCCGTACGGCTGAATTCAGGGATTTCATATCCTTTGGCGCGATATGCTTTTCCTTTATTCGTAAAGAACAGGATCGTGTCATGAGTCGATGTTGTCAGAAGATGTTCTACAAAGTCTTCGCCTGTTGTACCCATACCCTGAATTCCGCGTCCTCCGCGCTTCTGGCTGCGGTAAGTGGAGACAGGAAGGCGTTTGATATAGCCGTTATGAGTAAGGGAGACAACGATGTTTTCGCGCGGGATCAAGTCTTCGTCTTCTATATTTTCAATTCCGCCTGCAACAATTTCAGATCTTCTCTCATCATTGAAGCGCTCTTTGATTTCCAGAAGTTCTTCACGGATGATTTCAAGAACTTTTTCATCGTCTGCCAAAATGGCTTTCAGTTCTGTAATCAGCTTCATTAATTCCTGGTATTCTTCTTCAATCTTCTCGCGCTCCAAGCCTGTTAAGCGCTGAAGACGCATATCAAGGATTGCTTGTGCTTGTTTTTCAGATAGAGAGAATTGCTCCATCAGTCCTTGCTTCGCAAGTTCTGTCGTTTGAGAACCGCGGATCAGGGCAATGATTTGATCAATATGATCGAGCGCAATCCGCAGACCTTCCAGGATATGTGCTCTCGCTTCTGCTTTACGCAATTCGAACTCAGTTCTGCGGCGGATAACAACGCGTTGATGCTGAAGGTATTCATACAGGCACTCCTTCAGGTTCAACACTTTCGGCTGACCGTTCACAAGAGCCAGCAGGTTGATACCGAAGCTTGTTTGCAGGGCTGTCTGTTTATAAAGGTTGTTCAGGAGCACATTGGCATTGGCGTCTTTTCTGACTTCAATGACAACACGCATACCATTACGGTCTGACTCATCACGAAGATCCGTGATGCCGTCGATTTTCTTATCGCGAACGAGATCCGCTATCTTTTCAATCAGCTTCGCTTTGTTCACTTGATAAGGGATTTGGTGGACGATGATCGTTTCTTTCCCGTTGCTCTTCTGTTCAATCTCTACACGGGCTCGCATCGTAATGGAGCCTTTACCTGTTTCATAGGCACGGCGGATTCCGCTTCTGCCCACAATCAACCCGGCAGTAGGAAAATCCGGTCCGTGAATGTACTCGGTCAATTCCTGGATTGTGATGTCAGGGTCTTTACTTAATGCAAGGATCCCGTCAACTACCTCACCAAGGTTATGAGGCGGGATATTCGTTGCCATCCCAACAGCGATACCTGATGATCCGTTCACCAGAAGGTTGGGGAAACGGGCCGGAAGTACTTCCGGTTCACGTTCACTGCCATCATAGTTATCTTTGTAGTCGATCGTGTCTTTATTGATATCACGGATCAATTCCATCGATATTTTGGACATGCGGGCTTCTGTGTAACGCATCGCTGCCGCAGCATCCCCGTCGACAGAACCGAAGTTTCCGTGACCGTCCACAAGCATGTAGCGATAGTTGAAATCCTGCGCCATACGCACCATTGTGTCGTATACCGCTGAGTCACCATGCGGGTGATACTTACCGATGACTTCACCGACGATACGGGCAGATTTCTTGTATGCTTTGTCAGCCGTCATGCCAAGGTCATTCATTGCATAAAGAATACGGCGATGGACCGGCTTCAACCCGTCACGGGCATCGGGCAGGGCACGCGAAACGATGACGCTCATCGCATAATCAAGGAATGATGTACGCATCTCATTACTTATATTAATCTCTTTAACATTTGATTTTGGTGTTTCTGACATAGTGTGAGGGACCTCCTTTTAAAGAAAGATTTGGACCTTTCTCTTTGTTCACCTTGTCCGCTATGTAAAAGACAGGATAGATTCGTGCAGTCTATCCTGTTTTTTATAGTGCTGTTTTCAAAAGATTTCGCGAAAACAAACGTAGACCGTTCCATTCCGCTGCAGGCACTTGCTTTCCGTGGGGAGGAAGTCGAGCCTCTTCGGCGTCACCGCCTGCGGGGTCTCGACCTATCCTCTAAATCCCGCCGGAGTCAAGTGCCTTCCGCTCCAATCCACTCTGAATTTTCAATATGGTTATAGAGCATAATCTCACAAAAACTTTTATAATATTAAGCGTTATTTAAATATCCAGGTTCTTAACGTAAGCCGCGTTTTCTTCGATGAAGTTACGTCGCGGTTCGACTTTGTCACCCATGAGGATTTCAAAGGTTTCGTCGGCTTCGATGGCGTCCTGCAGACTTACTTGAAGCAGTGTTCTGGAGGCGGGATCCATTGTTGTTTCCCATAGCTGCTCAGGGTTCATTTCCCCAAGACCTTTGTAACGCTGAATGCCAGGTTTAGGTGTTGGTGAAATTTCTGCAAGGATGCGGTCAAGTTCTTTATCGTTGTAGGCGTATTCGATTTTCTTGCCCTGCTGGATCTTGTACAATGGCGGCTGGGCGATATAGATGAATCCGGCTTCGATGATTTTTCTCATATAACGATAGAAGAACGTCAACAAGAGTGTACGGATATGGGCACCATCGACATCGGCATCGGTCATGATGACAATTTTATGATATCTCGCCTTGGTTAGATCGAAATCTTCCCCGATTCCCGTACCAAGAGCCGTAATGATGGCACGGACCTCATTATTGGAAAGGATCTTATCGAGACGTGCCTTTTCAACATTGATGATTTTACCGCGCAGTGGAAGAATCGCCTGGAAGTGACGGTCACGGCCTTGTTTAGCAGAACCGCCGGCTGAGTCACCCTCAACCACATAGATTTCACTGATGCTTGGATCTTTGGATGAACAATCCGCCAATTTACCCGGCAGGCTTGAGATCTCAAGCGCACTCTTTCGCCGCGTAAGCTCCCTTGCTTTCTTCGCAGCCATGCGGGCACGTGCGGCCATGAGCCCTTTTTCAACAACTTTTCTGGCAACAACCGGGTTTTCCAGCAGGAACGTTTCAAGACGTTCTGAAAACAGGGAATCCGTGATCGTTCTTGCTTCCGAGTTGCCAAGCTTTGTTTTCGTCTGCCCTTCAAACTGCGGATCCGGATGTTTGATCGAAATGATGGCAGTCAGCCCTTCACGGACATCTTCGCCTGAAAGGTTCGCATCGCTTTCTTTGAATACATGGTTCTTGCGGGCATAATCGTTGATGACCCTTGTCAAAGCCGTCTTAAATCCGGACTCATGAGTTCCGCCTTCATGAGTGTGAATATTGTTGGCGAAAGAATAAAGATTGCTTGCGAATCCATCATTATACTGAATGGCGATTTCAACAGTGATCTCGTCTTTTTCACCTTCAATGAAGATCGGTTCTTCATGAATGACTTCTTTTGAGCGGTTTAAATGTTCTACGTATGACTTAATACCGCCTTCATAATGATAATCTCTTCTTTTTCCTTCTCCACGCTTATCTTCAATGCTGATCTGGATTCCTTTATTCAAGAAAGCCAGCTCACGGACACGATTTGCTAATGTATCATAATCATATTCTGTCGTTTCAGTGAAAATTTCAGGATCAGGCGTGAAATGGGTGATAGTCCCGGTCTTGTCTGTATCACCGATGACTTTAAGATCGAAGCTTGGGACACCTTTTTCAAATTTTTGATAATGGATTTTCCCGTCACGGTGTACATATATTTCCAATTCTGTAGAAAGGGCATTAACAACCGAGGCACCTACACCGTGCAGACCTCCGGATACTTTATATCCGCCGCCGCCGAATTTTCCGCCTGCGTGAAGGACTGTCATGATGACCTCTACCGCTGGACGGCCCATCTTCTCATGAATCCCGACCGGAATCCCCCGTCCATTGTCCGTTACGGTGATGCTGTTGTCTTCTTCGATAATGATTTCGATTTCGTCGCAATAACCTGCAAGTGCTTCATCGATACTGTTATCGACGATTTCCCACACCAAGTGATGCAGACCTCTTCCGCTTGTCGACCCAATGTACATTCCCGGTCGTTTACGTACGGCTTCCAATCCTTCCAAAACCTGAATCTGATTTTCATCATAGGATTGACCTTGTGCTTGTTTTTGTTCCATAGCCATGCCGATTCACCTACACTTTCTAACCTTTCGGGCTTGTATTTCTATAATAAATTCTCATAGTTTGAGTATTTCTTTGATCGTTTCTTAAGCGTGCTCGATGCGAGCGGGGAAAGATACAATTGATTCTTCGTAATGACGAGAGATTTATATGAACCCTTTGCAAGATTACAAAGGTGATTATCTTTATTTTTTAAAAAAAGCTGTAATTCTTCTGAAAACTGCACGGTGTCTCGATCGATTATTGCGATGATATCATCTGTCCGTACCATGACATCTTCTCCGACATGAATGTACAAGGTACCACCTCATTTCAGTCTTTTCATTGTTCCCGCTTCCACTTCGAATTGCGCTGCCTCGTTCAACGTCCGATGATCGATGCCATCCACATTGGTGGTTGTGACAAATGTCTGCACCTTGCCTTGTATGGTGTTGAGCAAGTGGGATTGACGGTAATCATCGAGTTCCGACAACACATCATCAAGAAGCAGAATCGGATATTCCTTTATTTCAGAATGGATAAGTTCGATTTCTGCCAGTTTCACAGAGAGCGCCGTTGTCCGCTGCTGTCCCTGCGATCCGAACGTCTGGACATCGCGTCCATTCACAATGAACTGCAAGTCATCCCGATGCGGACCGGCCAGAGTGACTCCACGGTCAATTTCACGTTCGCGGATCCCTTCAAATTTCCGTTCATATACTTCTACCATTTTTGACCATTCTTGATCATCTGATACATCCAAAGAGGGTTTATAAAGGATTTCCAGCGTTTCAAGGTTCCTTGAGATCCCTGAATGAATCGGTTTTGCCCAACTCTCGAGCAGCTGGACGAACTCAAACCGTTTTTTGATGATCTTGACGGCCACTTCGATGAATTGGTCCGTCAGTACGTCCAGCATCGTCTGATCTGTCTGCTTTCTCGTCTGCAGGAGTTTCAAGTAATGATTCCGCTGCTGTAATATTTTTTGATAAAGACTGATATCATGTAAATAAACAGGAGAAACCTGCCCGATTTCCATATCAATAAAACGACGCCTAACTTGAGGGCTCCCTTTTACCAAATGGAGATCTTCAGGCGCAAACATGACAACATTCATATTACCGACGTATTGACTCAACTTCTTCTGTTCAAGGTGGTTGCACTTTGCTTTCTTGCCCTTCTTTGACAGGACGAGCTCCAAAGGCAGAGCCCCGTTATGTTTTTGAATCCTACCTTTTATTTTAGCATATTCCTCATCCCAACGGATTAAATCTTTATCATTCGATGTCCGGTGGGATTTCGCCATCGCAAGAACATAGATGGACTCCATGATATTTGTTTTCCCCTGGGCATTTTCGCCGAGGATGACGTTCACCTTATTTTCGAAATTCACTTCGATCGATTCGTAATTCCGATAATTTTTCAATTCCAATTGTTCAATAAACATGGACATAACATCCTTTATTATTCTCCAGCAACCACAAAGACTCCTACTTCCGGAATTTCAACTTTATCACCGACCGCAAGCTTTCTTCCCCTTCTCTGGTCCTGTTCACCGTTTATGTATACCTCGTACTCACCTAAAAACCACTTGGCCATGCCCCCGGATTGAATCACATCGGCAAGTTTCAGGAACTGTCCCAATGTAATGATCTCCGTTTTAATCGTGATCTTTTTCTCCACTAAAATCACTACTTTCCGTATAAAGTCTCTAATATCTTATTTTACTCTAAATTTGACTAAGTCACAACTAACGAAAGATGGAGTGCTGCATGCAGGTTTGAAAAGAAAAAAGCCGACACCTTTCTTAAAAGGCATCAGCTCTGAAATCGTTAATACGTTCGTACTGGAAGGATCAATTGAAGGATTGAATCGTCATGAAGCGGTTTTAGAACGAATGGTCTCATCGCTCCTGTGAAATTCACATAGATTTCTGTTCCCTCGATGGCCTTCAGCGCATCCATCATGTATTTCGCACTGAAGGAGATCTTAAGGTCTTCACCCTCGACAGATTGACTTTGAACCTGCTCGATGACTTTCCCGATCTCTGGTGTATTGGAGGAAATTTCGATGATCCCGCCGTCAAGCGTCGAGAGTTTCACAACGTTGTTTCTACCCTCTCTTGCCAGCAGTGAAGCACGATCGATTGCCTGAAGGAATTCCTTCGTTGTCAACGTAAGCTCTGTCTTTGTATCAGACGGGATCAACCGGCTTGTGTCTGGATAGTTCCCCTCAAGCAGTCTCGAGAAGAATAATAGATGTTTCGCTTTGAACAGCACCTGGTTTTCAGTGATGACGATTTCGACCGGTTCATCCGTGTCATCAAGGATTTTATTCAGCTCATTTAAGCTTTTCCCCGGAATGACAATACTGTATGACGCATCGTGATTCGTCTCGATGGGTGCTTTCCTCATGGCCAGCCTGTGACTATCTGTTGCAATACAGCTCAGCTCGCCGTTTTCGATCTGGCAGTTTACACCTGTCAAGATCGGGCGTGTTTCTGAGGTGGACACTGCGAATACCGTCTGTCTGATCATCGTTTTCAAAAGGTCCGTAGAAACTTTGATTCCATTGCCTTCTTCAATTTGAGGAAGATGAGGATATTCTTCGGGATCCAATCCATTCAAATTGAATTCAGCATTACCAGAACGGATCACTGTCTGAAAATGACTCTGAACTTCGATTTCAACCGTGTCTTTAGGAAGTTTCTTAACAATTTCACTGAAGAATTTGGCCTGGAGGACGATTCCTCCTGTTTCCATGACATCGACAATCTCAGAACCTTCTTCCTCTTTAGGTATGAAAGATTCGATTGAAATATCAGAGTCACTTCCAGTTAATGTGACTCCTTCTTCGGTTGCGATGATTTTGATCCCAGTCAGGATCGGTATTGTTGTTCTGGACGTAACAGCTTTCATGACGTCTTGAACGCTTTGAACAAGATCATCCCTCTGAATAACAAATTTCATGATTATTTCCTCCAATTTGCACATAATTTTTTGGACTGAATCATATATTAATATTTATTTAAAAAATAGTAATAGTACTAGTAGGGCCTGTTGATATGTGGATAAGTGTGTGAATTGAACGGAAACACAGCCTATCCACATGTGGACAGACTGTGCGCTAGTTGGTTTGGGTTATCAACAGTATTCAAGTTTTAGTTAATCTATAAATTAGATTTGTAGAGTTAGAATCGCTTTGAATACCGCTTTTGATTTCCGTGCAAGACTTCGCTTTACGCGGGCGGTTGATGAGCCTCCTCGTCGCTCAGCTCCTACAGGGTCTCACCTAACTAGCTTTTCCCGCAGGAGTCTACGTCTTGCACTCCAATCAACCGCAGGAACTTGTTGAATTTTTTAACAGACTTCTTATAAAGCGTTTAAAAATTCTTGTATCCTATGGATTCCGTTCTATCTGGAGCTGAAATCATCTATCAACTTTCAACTGCCCATCTCATATACATATCACTTCAGGGTATCCCTGATATCTTTCAGCTGCTGCTGCAGGAGTGCGTCTGCTCCGAGCAGGGTGCTGATTTTTTCATGGGCGTGGATGACGGTGGTGTGATCACGTCCGCCGAATTCTTCACCGATTTTCGGCAGGGAAGAATCCGTCATTTCCCTTGAAAGATACATGGCGATCTGACGGGGGAACGCTATGGATTTTGTCCGTTTCTTGGCTTTAAAATCCTCTAATCTCACATTGAAATGCTCACCGACAACACGCTGGATTTCCTGGATCGTAATGACCTTGGGCTTGGAGCTTGGAATGATATCTTTCAAAGCTTCAGCAGCGAGATCGGCATTTATGTCTTTATTGATAAGTGAAGAGTACGCAACGACCCTGATCAGGGCGCCTTCCAGTTCACGAATATTCGTATCGATTTGATTGGCGATATAAAGCATGGCCTCATTTGGGATATCCAGACCTTCAGCTTTCGCCTTCTTCCTTAAAATCGCGATTCTCGTCTCCAGATCAGGAGGAGTTATATCGGTGATAAGGCCCCATTCGAAGCGGGAACGCAGGCGGTCTTCCAATGTCGGGATCTCTTTTGGAGGACGGTCACTGGAAATGACAATCTGCTTGCTTTCTTCATGCAATGTATTAAATGTATGGAAAAATTCCTCTTGCGTTTGTTCTTTACCGGCCAAAAATTGAATGTCGTCAATCAGCAACACATCGACGCTCCGGTACTTATTGCGGAAATCGACCGCTTTATTATCACGGATCGAGTTGATGAACTCGTTCGTGAATTTTTCAGAAGAAAGGTACACCACTTTTGCAGCCGGATTATGCTCAAGCACATAATGGCCGATCGCATGCATCAAGTGAGTCTTTCCAAGTCCTACTCCCCCATAAATAAATAAGGGGTTATATGCTTTTGCAGGCGCTTCAGCTACAGCTAAAGACGCAGCATGTGCAAATCGGTTGCCGGAACCGATGACAAAAGTATCGAATGTATATTTAGGATTCAGCATATTCTGGTTAAGATCGTACTGGTCATCCTCTTTAACAGTCTTTTTCGGCGGCACTGGAATATCAAACTCTTCCGGCTCCTGATTTTGGGGAATAATGAACTTTACAACCAGCTCTTCACCGGTGATATCATACAATACTCCGGAGATGAGTTGAGAGTACCGGCCTTCCAGCCAATCTCGTGCAAACTCATTTGGAGCGGTAATCACAAGAGTATCTCCCTGAATGGAATGAGCCTTCGTCGATTTCAACCAAGTATCGAAACTTGGCTTACTGATTTTTTTCTCGATATTTTCTAAGGCTTTACTCCAAAGATCCCCGATATTCTCCAATCCTGATCCCTCCTTTTCTCGTTTGTTTGTATAACCTCTGTACAACCTGTAAACGTGTCAATTCTCTTTATCTAATAAAAATACAATGGACTGAATGTGGAAAATATATATAATAAGGAAAGAAAACGGTTAGTCGACAATATCCACCATCTGTGGACAAGGTTTTACAAACCCTCTGAATAAGTTACCCACATGATATCCACATTTTGTGGATAAGTAAAATCCGTATTTGAAGTTATCAAGAGTGAAAACACAATAATCATATCAAAATATCCTTAGCGGTGCAATGGTTTTTAAATATTATCCACAACCCCTTCAGACTGTGGAATGAAATTGTCCACAAGGGTAGAACTTGTGAAAAACCTGTCAATACGTGCTGTGGATAATTAAAAATCCTGTCGAAAACTATCCACAGGGAGATTTTTGGGTAAGGTGGGAGAAATTTTGTAGAAGGTGATAGAAGACGAAATCCATTTTTGTAAATTAACTTTTATGGACTACTTAGCTTCGCTTTTGATTACTTGAAAGACTTCACTTTCTGCTGGCGGTAGGTGAGCCTTCTCTAAAGTTGAAGAGTACTGTACAGCTGCAGGGCTCAGAGGAACATGACATTAGCCTCTGGGCAAATCCCTTCCGCTTTTCTGATACTTTTCTTCGTCTTGCATTCCAATCAACGCTGGATCCGGTAAAACTTAGAGCAGACTATTATAAAAATTAATTTGGACACCATTGGCAAATTTAATTTTCTTTATTAGAAAAGATAAAATTCATCAATATCCCGGTAATAAATTTGCATGACTAACTTCAATTTTTTATTGTTACTTTCTATATTAAATAGACAGAGTGGATTGGAGCCGGAGGCACTTTGACTCCTGCGGAAAGGAACGGTCTCTGATCCAGCAGTCAGCACGGTGTTTAGAAGTCTAATCCACTTTGAGTTATCTTTATTAGAAGATAAACAATTTTATTGGCAAAAAATTGAGAGTCAAAAATAAAATAATATGACTGTTGACTTTTTATGGTGGTCATCTTTATAATAGTGAGGAATGTCTTTAACTTATGAAGATGAACCCTTCAGGGAGGTGTCAATAGATGAAAAGAACGTTTCAACCAAATAGACGTAAAAGAAGTAAAGTACACGGTTTCCGTGCACGCATGAGCTCTAAGAACGGACGTAGAGTATTAGCTCGCCGTCGCGCTAAAGGAAGAAAAGTATTATCTGCTTAGACCACTGAACTGACTCAGTGGTCTTTTTTTCTAGTAATACAACGAAAATGATTAGAATCCTCAATTAATTGAAAGACTGAATGAAAAGCTCTTTTCTTGAGTTTGCGAAAAGAGCCTAATGAAAAACAAAAAAACAGGTGTAGCTAATGCGTAAAGAACAAAGAGTGAAGAAAAATAAAGAATTTCAAGAGATATTTAAAAGAGGGACATCATTTGCAAACAGGCAATTTGTTCTTTATACCTTAAAGCAGGACGAAGCCCAGCCTTTCCGGATCGGCATTTCCGTCAGCAAGAAAATCGGGAATGCGGTGTGCCGGAACCAAATCAAACGGTACGTAAGGCAGGCTTTCCTGGAATTGCGGGAAGACGTTCAGGATAACCACGATTATTTGATCATCGCCAGAAAACCGGCGGCCGACATGAACTTTCATGAAGTAAAAAGCAGTCTTACTCATGTATTAAAAAGAGGAAAAGTGTTGAAAAAGCATTTTGATGGTAAAAATGATAGGAAAAAGTAAAAAAGTATTTATAAAATAGACATGTTTCAACATCACAAGTCTTTGAAAAGATGTTACAATACGAGAGATTGTTACATTTTAATAGAAGGTTGGGGAAACGTGTCCTTGACTGCGAGTAAAATGCTGTTTTCCAGAAGGTATTCGTGCATCGGATAAAAAGAGGCACCCGATTGTGCGTGCGGAAAGAGCCTTGTAGAAACATATTAGTTGGGAGGAAAATAAGGGTGAAAAAGAGAATTATAGCCCTCATGGGAATCATTGGGCTAATGGCTGTTTTATCAGGCTGTACAGAATATAATCAGCCCATCACACCTGAAAGCTCAGGTTTCTGGAATGAATATATTGTGTGGCCATTATCACAATTAATCACAATGGTGGCAGATTGGTTTGGCGGTTCTTATGGTCTTGCGATCATCATCGTAACGCTGATCATCCGTTTTGCCATTTTACCGTTAATGATCAAACAAACGAAAAATTCCAAAGCGATGCAGGCATTGCAGCCGGAAATGAAAAAGCTTCGTGAAAAATACAGTTCAAAAGATGCACAGACTCAACAGAAACTTCAACAGGAAACAATGGCGTTATTCCAGACTCATAAAGTCAATCCTTTGGCAGGATGTTTCCCGTTGATCGTTCAAATGCCGATCCTGATCGGATTTTATCATGCAATCGTACGTACGAGAGAAATTGCAGAACATAATTTCTTATGGTTCGATCTTGGCGAAAGAGATATCATCCTTGCTGTTACAGCCGGTATTACAACATTCATCCAGCAAAAGCTGATGATGGCGGGTACAGCGGATCAAAATCCACAAATGGCGATGATGCTTTACATCATGCCGGTGATGATTGTGATCTTTGCGATCAATTTCCCTTCAGCCCTGTCATTATACTGGGTAATCGGTAATATCTTCATGATCGTTCAAACATACTTCATTAAAGGTCCCGATATCAGGGAAGTACAAGCTGCAAAAGCTGGTGGTTCGGGAGGAAAGAAAAAGTGAGAGAAGTGAAAGCGACTGGTCAAACGGTGGAAGAAGCCATTGAATCAGCCTTGTCTCAACTGAACATCACCAAAGAAGAAGCAGAAATTGAAGTTATAGACCAAGGTAAAAAAAGCCTGTTCGGACTGTTCGGTGGAAGACCTGCAGCCGTACTGGTGAAAAAGGCAATCAATCCGGTCGACGAAGCGAAAGACTTTTTATTATCGGTTGCGCGGGCAATGGGAGTGGAACCTTCGATTGAGGTGCATCAGGATGGAAGAGAAGTAGAATTTCGTTTATCCGGTGAAAAAATGGCCCTGTTAATCGGGAAAAGAGGACAAACATTAAATGCACTTCAGCATTTGACTCAATTGGCAGCGAATAAGGTGTCCGATCAATTTTTGACCATCCTCCTGGATGCAGAAAATTATCGTGAACGCCGCCGCCAGACTCTGACTAACCTGGCAGAGCGCCTGGCCGATAAAGCGCTGCGCACAAACCGTGCTGTTTCATTGGAACCGATGCCTTCCTATGAAAGAAAAGTGATTCATACCGCATTAGTGAATGCGAAAAAAGTGGACACTCATTCTGAAGGCAGGGAACCGAATCGATATATCGTGATTGCGCCTAAATAAGTTTAATGTGAGACGAATTCCTTTTTGAGTAAGTGGTTCTGTTTTGAAGTACAAAATATGAATTAACATTGCTTTTCGTATAGTGATTCGCAAGCAATTTGCAAGAAAATCAAAGAGAAAAATGCTTGGAGACATATGCTCCAAGCATTTTTTTTATCCCAAGATAAGCACTGGTTAGCGATTTCCAAATCTACAAGAATATCCAGAAAATAAGCTACTAAAATAAGGGAAGAAACTCCTCTTAGTGAGGAAACAGCACGAAAAATAGAGTAAATAGAGGGAAAAATTCCCCCTATTTACTCCAAAAGCATGAAAATGGACCATTCTACTTTGCCTTAACTGGAAAAACTCCCCTTATATCCCCCGAACCTAGCCCTATTCTGCAGGATAACGAAAAAAAATCCCCTTATTTAAACATTCAGAGGCTACTCACTATTAAGGAGATGAAAAAATGTTCATTTATCTGCCTCTAAAAGTCAACACCCACCCCTGCTAGATAAATATCATTTTTAGCACACCAATTAAGTATATGAATTTTCATGCTGACATAAACTTATGATCGCATGTTAAAAGGGGTTCGAAATTCAGGGTAGAATTACCGTATATTTTTTAACCCCTATTTATATCATCAAAAAGAAGCAGCCTAATTCAGTTGCGAATATGACTGCTCATAGGTGTGCTAATTTATTTTTTGTATTCGAAATCCGAACCCGTTACTTTTTGAGGGATCGTCTTTTTTTGCGTTGTTTTTCAAAAGGAAGATGGAAGAATGGGTGAATCCGACTCAGCCCTGTGGATACTCGTTTTTGTCCCGCTTTATTGTTATTCACATGTGGATAAGTTAAAATAATAGAGATAAGAGAAATCGGTCTGTGGATAACGTAAAGACAAAGGAGATTAGATTCTTTTGTATTAAACAGGTTTGTGATATTCTAATAATTTGGGGAAACTTTGCTCTCTGAATTTCATTCGTTCATATAGATTATAAAACCAATATATAAAGAGAGGTGATAAGAATGGAACTGGATACGATAGCAGCCATCTCGACACCGATGGGTGAAGGTGCGATCGCGATCGTCCGATTAAGCGGGGATGAAGCCTTTGACATCGGCGCGAAGGTATTCAGGGGAATGAAGGGCACTTCCATGAAGGAATTCGCCTCTCATACGATTCATTACGGACATATCATCGATCCCGATACCGAACAGGTCGTGGAGGAAGTGATGGTATCCGTTATGAGGGGACCTAAAACCTTCACACGTGAAGATATCATTGAAATCAATTGTCATGGAGGATTGGTTTCCGTCAATAAAGTTCTTCAGCTTGTCCTGAAGCACGGAGCTCGATTAGCGGAGCCGGGTGAATTTACAAAGCGTGCCTTTTTAAATGGACGTATCGATCTGTCACAGGCTGAAGCTGTCATGGATCTGATCCGGGCGAAGACAGACCGGGCAATGAACGTTGCGTTGAATCAGATGGAAGGACGCCTTTCCAAACTGATCAGGAAACTTCGTCAGGAGATACTCGAAACCCTCGCTCACGTTGAAGTGAACATCGACTATCCGGAATACGACGATGTAGAAGAAATGACTCACGGGGTCCTTATGGAAAAATCGAAGCACGTCCGGGATGAAATCGATAAATTGATCCAGACATCCGAACAGGGAAAGATTCTTCGCGAAGGTCTGTCCACCGTCATCATCGGTCGTCCGAATGTCGGAAAATCTTCCTTATTGAACAGCCTTGTACATGAAAATAAAGCAATCGTTACGGATATACCGGGAACGACGCGCGATGTGATCGAAGAATATGTGAATGTCCGCGGGGTACCGCTCCGTCTTGTCGATACAGCCGGTATCCGCGAAACGGAAGACATCGTTGAAAGAATCGGTGTCGAGCGTTCAAGACAGGTGCTGAAAGAAGCGGATTTGATACTGCTTGTCCTGAACTACGCAGATGAATTGACGCACGAGGACGAACAGCTTTTTGAAGCGGTTAAAGGAATGGACGTCATTGTTATCGTGAACAAGACGGATTTGCCTCAACAGATTGATTTAAATAAAGTGCGTGAATTGTCGAATGAACATCCGCTTGTGACGACGGCTTTACTCGAAGAAGAAGGGATCGATGAACTGGAAGAAGCCATTTCATCCCTATTCTTTGCCGGTTCCATCGAATCCGGGGATATCACCTATGTCTCCAACAGCCGGCACATCGCCTTACTGAACCAGGCATCTCAAGCAATCAACGAAGCAATTAACAGTGTAGAAATGGGAACTCCTATTGATATAGCCCAGATCGATTTAACGAGAACATGGGAGCTATTGGGGGAAATCATCGGTGACAGTGTCCATGAAAGCCTGATCGATCAGCTGTTTTCTCAATTCTGCCTGGGAAAATAACCAACATACTATGTGGATGAAGTTCATTTTCATCCATCAAGGAGGAACTATAAAACCATGCAATATGACGCAGGACAATATGATGTCATTGTCATTGGTGCTGGACATGCCGGGGTTGAAGCGGGACTCGCTTCTGCCCGGATGGGAGCGAAAACGTTAATGGTGACCATCAATCTCGATATGGTTGCCTTTATGCCGTGTAATCCATCTGTCGGCGGTCCGGCAAAAGGAATTGTCGTACGCGAAATCGATGCCCTCGGTGGAGAAATGGGGCGCAATATCGATAAGACGCATATTCAAATGAGAATGTTGAATACAGGGAAGGGTCCAGCCGTTCGTGCCCTGAGAGCACAGGCAGATAAATTCCTTTATCAGCACGAAATGAAACGCACGCTCGAGAATGAACCGAATATGACGCTTCTTCAAGGAATGGTTGAAGAGCTGATCATTGAAGACGGCGAATGTAAAGGAGTCGTGACGATGACCGGCGCAGCATACCGCGCGAAGACCGTCGTTATCACAACAGGTACATTCCTCCGCGGGGAAATTATTTTAGGAGACTTGAAATACTCAAGCGGTCCGAATAATCAGCAGCCTTCCATCCGATTAGCGGATCATCTCAGGGAGCTCGGGTTCGATACCGTTCGTTTCAAGACGGGAACGCCGCCGCGTGTCAACAGCTCATCGATTGATTATTCCAAAACGGAGATTCAGCCCGGTGATGATGTACCGCGGGCATTCAGTTATGAAACGACAAAATACATCACCGATCAGCTGCCTTGCTGGCTGACGTACACAAATGAAGAAACACATAGGTTAATCGACGATAATCTACATCGTTCTCCGATGTATTCAGGTATGATCAAGGGGACAGGCCCGCGTTACTGTCCATCCATTGAAGATAAAGTGGTCCGTTTCCATGATAAGCCCCGTCATCAAATTTTCCTTGAGCCGGAAGGAAGAAATACTCAGGAAGTATACGTCCAAGGTTTATCGACAAGCCTTCCTGAAGACGTGCAGCAGAAGATCCTTTCCACGATCCCGGGTCTTGAAAACGTACAGATGATGCGTGCGGGTTATGCAATCGAGTATGATTCCATCGTACCGACTCAATTATGGCCGACACTTGAAACGAAGAAGATCAAAAATCTATACACTGCAGGCCAGATCAACGGAACATCAGGTTATGAGGAAGCTGCCGGACAAGGTCTGATGGCCGGAATCAATGCTGCCTGCCGTGCCCTTGATAAAGAGGAAGTCATCCTCAGCCGTTCCGATGCCTACATCGGTGTGCTGATCGACGACCTAATCACAAAAGGGACAAATGAGCCTTACCGCTTATTAACTTCACGCGCGGAATACCGATTATTATTACGACATGATAATGCGGATTTGCGCCTGACGGATACGGGGAAACAAATCGGTTTGATTTCCGAGGAAAGATATCAGCGTTTCACTGCGAAGAAAGAAGCAATCGAAGCAGAGAAACAGCGTATTGAAGGCATCCGGATCAAGCCTGTGGAAGAAACTCAAGCCGTCATCCGTGAAGCGGGCGGAAGTGAATTGAAGGATGGCATTCTTGCAGCCGATCTATTGAAGCGTCCTGAAATGAATTACAGCCATATCAAACGCCTTGTACCAAGTGAAGTTGAACTCTCTCCGGATGTTGAAGAACAAGTCGAAATCCAGGTGAAATACGAAGGATATATCGAGAAGTCGCTTCAACAAGTCGATAAACTGAAGAAGATGGAGAATAAGAAAATCCCTGAAAACATTGACTACGAAGCAATCAGCGGCTTGGCTTCGGAAGCCAGACAGAAACTGATTGAAGTGCGCCCGCTGTCACTTGCACAGGCTTCAAGAATTTCAGGAGTCAATCCTGCTGACATCTCGATTCTGCTTGTTTATATCGAACAGGGGAAAATTGCGAAGGTTTCAGGCGATCAATAGAGGTAAAGGAAGGGTAATAGCATGAATATAGACCAATTCCAATCCAAGCTCAAGGAGAAGGGGATTTCCCTTTCTCCCAAGCAATTAGATCAATTCGAGAAATATTTTGATATCCTTGTCGAGTGGAATGAGAAGATGAATCTGACCGCCATCACGGACAAGGAAGAGGTATACCTGAAGCATTTTTATGATTCGATCAGTGCCGCTTTCTTCATTGATTTCACCGATGTGGAAACCATTTGTGATGTCGGAGCGGGAGCGGGATTTCCCAGCATTCCACTGAAAATCTGTTTCCCGCATCTTCATGTGACCATAGTGGACTCATTGAATAAACGCATCTCATTCCTCAATCATTTATCAAAGGAATTAGGGCTTGATCATACTCATTTTCATCATGACCGGGCAGAAACCTTCGGAAAAAAGAAGGAACATCGTGAATCCTATGATATAGTTACAGCAAGAGCAGTGGCCAGAATGTCTGTGTTAAGCGAACTCTGTTTGCCACTTGTGAAAAAAGGCGGATTTTTCGTCGCGATGAAGGCTTCCAATGCGAACGAAGAATTGATGACAGGGAAAAAAGCGATTGCGACACTTGGCGGACAAACAGAAAAAGTGTTTTCATTTGTCCTCCCGGAAGAAGAAAGTGAACGTAATATCGTGAAAATAAATAAAGTAAAAGAAACACCTAATAAGTATCCAAGGAAACCGGGTACACCCAATAAATTGCCGTTGGAATAGGAATCGTTCTTTCTCTTATAGGTAAAATGGTATACTTTTACTGTAGTGCTTTGTGTGAATATGTCTATTTGAGGCAGGAACTTGTCATATTTTTAGAGAATTTATAATATAGGGAGTTTCTTAAAGGTGGTGTAGGAAGATGAAGCATCCTTTCTCTCGTTTTTTTGGCCTGGGTGAAAAGGAGCAAGATGTTGAATCTGAAGAATCAAGTGTAGTGGAAGATCGGGATGAGGTTAAGAAAATACCGGTGGCTCAAATCGTTCCTAACCGTTTTCAGCCGAGGACCGTTTTCAATGATGAAAAAATTGAAGAGCTGTCCAGAACGATCCACACGCACGGGATCATTCAGCCAATCGTAGTAAGACAAGCGGATGACGACCAATATGAAATTATCGCAGGGGAACGGCGTTACAGAGCCGTTCAGAAACTTGGCTGGGAAACCGTTCCCGCCATTGTCAAAAACCTTAGTGATACCGAAACAGCTTCGGTGGCTTTAATCGAGAACCTGCAAAGGGAAGAACTTTCTCCGATTGAGGAAGCCATTGCCTACGGAAAGCTGTTGGAATTGCATAATCTGACCCAGGAAGCTCTTGCTCAGCGCTTAGGAAAAGGACAATCAACTGTAGCAAACAAGCTTCGTCTCCTAAAGCTTCCAGAAGAAATCCATCATGCTTTACTAGATAAGAAAATAACGGAACGCCATGCACGTGCATTGATTCCGTTGAAAAAACCCGAGAAGCAGATTCAGCTTCTTGGTGAAATCATCGAAAAAAACTTAAATGTCAAGCAAACGGAAGACAGAGTCGTGAAAATGCAGGAAGGCTCTTCGCCGAAACCGAAGCCGAAACGTAAAGCATTCTCAAAGGATATGCGCATAGCCGTGAACACGATCCGTCAATCCCTCTCCATGGTCTCAGACAGCGGGATCAACCTCAATGCCGAGGAAGAAGAGCACGACGAATTCTACCAATTCACGATCCGTATCCCTAAAAAGAAATAGAGTAGTAAAAAGCGAGAAACAGAGATTGGTTGTTTCTCGTTTTTTGTTTTGACTATTTCTCCCACGCTATGGGACGTCCGACTTTTCTCATAATCCACAAATAATTTCCGTGGAAATATGACAATTTTTAGCAGGATTCTACTGAGGATTAAGGATAAGATAAAGATTTTCTTCCATGATATGATTGGAAGCTTTCATTATTTTCAAAAAAGAAACAGACATTTCCCCGCAAAATTTGATAGAATAGAAGAATACTGTGAAGAAAATACGCCCAATCTTGGACGTCAAAAGGCAGGTGACAACCTTGGGAAGAATAATAGCGGTGACCAACCAAAAAGGCGGTGTGGGGAAAACGACCACTTCGGTTAATTTGGGTGCGTGTTTGGCATACATAGGACAAAAAGTTCTGCTTGTTGATATAGATCCCCAAGGAAATGCCACGAGTGGTGCGGGAGTGGAAAAGGGAGATGTCCATCAATGCATTTATGATGTATTGGTAGATGATGTGGATGTACACGACACGATCAAACAAT
Organism: Mangrovibacillus sp. Mu-81; assembly: GCF_036867415.1. Lineage (NCBI taxonomy): Bacteria > Bacillati > Bacillota > Bacilli > Caryophanales > Bacillaceae > Mangrovibacillus > Mangrovibacillus sp. Mu-81. Next base: position 95,564 of record NZ_JBAJHU010000011.1, on the reverse strand, counting down.
CGAAAGTCGAAAATCTCTCGGTCGTACCTGCGACAATCTCATTAGCAGGTGCCGAAATAGAATTGGTCCCCACCATATCTCGTGAAGTTCGATTAAAAAAAGCATTAGAAAAAGTAAAAGACCAATATGACTATATCATTATTGATTGCCCGCCATCTTTAGGGCTTCTGACGATCAATGCACTGACAGCATCTGATGCAGTCGTCATACCTGTTCAATGTGAATATTATGCACTTGAAGGATTGAGCCAGCTCCTGAGTACAGTACGATTGGTGCAAAAGCACCTCAATCATGATTTGATGATTGACGGCGTACTGCTGACCATGCTGGATGCCCGTACTAACCTCGGAATCCAAGTCATCGAAGAGGTTAAGAAGTACTTTCAAGATAAAGTGTACCGTACGATCATCCCTCGTAATGTCCGCTTAAGTGAAGCACCCAGTCACGGGGAACCCATCATAATTTATGATGCTAAGTCTAGGGGAGCAGAAGTTTATTTAGAACTGGCAAAGGAAGTGGTGGCGAATGGCTAAAGGTTTAGGAAAGGGCATTAACGCTCTCTTTCAAAACGTACAAGCAACTCAAAATGAAGAATCTGTTCAAGAGGTGAAGCTGAAAGAAATTCGGCCGAATCCTTATCAACCACGTAAAATTTTTGAGCCTGGCGCAATCGAAGAATTAAAGGAATCTATTTTAAAACATGGTATCCTGCAGCCCATCATCGTAAGAAAATCAATTAAAGGCTATGAAATTGTTGTCGGGGAACGGCGCTATCGTGCAGCGACCGCTGCTAAATTGGAAGTCGTCCCTGTAGTCGTCCGTGAATTGAATGACCAGCAGATGATGGAACTTGCGGTTCTTGAAAACCTTCAGAGAGAGGATTTGACACCGATCGAAGAGGGAGCGGCGTATCAGATGCTGATGGATAAGCTGAAGATCACCCAGGAAGAGGTGGCAAAACGTCTTGGGAAAAGCCGTCCTCATATTGCCAACCATATTCGCTTGTTAGCACTGCCTTCCCCAATCCAGGAACTTATTTCTGAAGGGAAACTGACGATGGGACACGGACGGGCACTGCTTGGATTGAAGAATAAAAAAAATCTTTCGACACTGGTGAATCGTATACTGAAGGAATCTTTAAACGTTCGTCAGCTGGAAAAGATCGTCGGCGAAATGAATGGAAATGTTTCACGTGAAACAAAGAAGCCTGAGAAGAAGAAGGATGTATTTCTCAAAGAACAGGAATCCATGCTTCGTGAACGCTTTGGTACGACCGTGACGATCAAACAATCAAAGAAAAAAGGGAAAATAGAGCTTGAATTTTTCTCGAAGGAAGATCTGGATAGGATTTTAGATCTGTTACAAGAGAAGTAAGAAAGTTTCACAAGAAAAAGGACTGACCTTCTGAATTGGGGGTCAGTCCTCTTCCCTTTTAAAGTAAATGGTTACAACAAGATTTCAAGTTTGGATGAGGGGAACGCATATGGTACTGTTAGGAACGATTGTAAACGGAATTTGTATTATCATCGGAACATTGCTTGGAGTTTTTCTGCATCGGATTCCTGAGAACATGAAAGGAACGGTGATGAAAGCGATTGGTCTGGCAGTAGTGGTCCTTGGCCTGCAAATGGGACTGAAAAGCGATAACTTCCTTATTGTCATCATCAGTCTTGCACTTGGTGCGGCCTGGGGAGAATGGATGAATTTAGAGGATAAGCTGAATGCTGTCGGTATTTGGCTCGAGAAAAAACTTGGGAGCAAGAAAGAAACATCCATCTCCCAAGGATTTGTAACCGCCACCCTTATCTTTGTAATCGGCGCAATGGCTGTGATCGGTGCTCTGGACAGCGGGATAAGGGGAGATCATGATGTCCTGTACACAAAGTCGATCATTGACGGATTCACTTCTTTGATCTTGACGACTACATTGGGCATCGGGGTCATGTTCTCTGCAGTCCCCGTGGTTCTTTACCAAGGATTGATTGCCCTGTTTGCGACCCAAATTCACCAATGGGTGCCCCAGGAGCTTATGGATGCTTATATAGTCGAGATGACGGCAACCGGAGGAATCATGATCTTCGCGATCGGGCTGAACCTGATCGGCATCACCAAGATACGGGTAGCAAACTTGCTGCCTGGTATTATCGTTGTGGCGATGGTTGTAGGCGTCATTCATGCGTATCATTTATATATGTAATAAGAAAAGCGGAAGCGCCTTGATCAGCCCCGAAAAGCGTTGGAGGGCCGACCGGTGAAGTCGCTCTTTGACTTCATTGGGTGGACCGAAACGTCTCGAGGGGCTAGGCGCTGGAGCTGGACAAGAGAAAAGCGGAAGCGCCTTGATCAGCCCCGAAAAGCGTTGGAGGGCCGACCGGTGAAGTCGCTCTTTGACTTCATTGGGTGGACCGAAACATTATACTTTCTTATCAACTTAAAAAGGGAGGCAGCAGCGCCTCCCTTTTTTTATAGGTTTATATCAATGCAATTCTTCCCGCCACTTTTCGATGCTTACCGCATTTCGGCGTTCGATGATTTCTTCCGCCTGCACTATGGATTCCACCATCGCTTTTGCCATTTTCATCACCAGGTTCAACCGGGTATTCTGAAGGACGAAGAATTCCATGAAGCCACTGACATTTACGATCCCGGTCAGATGCACATCCCCCACCTCTGGCAGTTCCTTGTTGACACCGGCACCCGGCTTCAAAGGCCCATCACTCAGCTGGATGGCTCCAACACTCTTCAATCGGCCAAGGCAGGCATCGATCCCGATGATAAAAGCATTTATGTGCTTCGATTTGATTTCCTGCAGCTTTTCCTCGAGGTTCACAGCATGGATCGGATCATCCAGCGTTCCGTACACATGAAAGATCCCAATCGTCTGCTCAGACAATAACGTTCCTACCAAAGGACCTAACGAATCACCAGTCGACCGGTCCGTACCGATACACACAAAGACGATCGGGCGCGTCCGGTAAAGAGTGGGAAGTATGGATGCCAATTGAACAGAAAGGTCCCTTGAGGCGTGTTCATCCTGATGATAGACTCTAAAAGGTTCGGTCCTCCGTTCAAATAATCCTTTTTTCAGATTCATAACTTCCACTCCTTTGAATAGTAGGTTGCAGGAAAGTGTTTTTAACAGTATACGGACGATTTAGTTTTTTCATACATATATGAAGGCGATTTTTCATAAAATAAAAAATTTCATTTTAATTTGTGAAGGATAGGTTAGAACTACCCAAGCTTAGGGAAACTTGTTAGAATAAACATACTTATTACTGAAAAAGCAGGTGATACATATATGGCAACAACCCCTGAAGAACTTAATAAGGCTGTTGATAAAACTGTAGATAAATTGATCGATAATGATATGTGGATCGCCCTGGGGCAAGGTGCAATCAAAATTGTCGCGATCATGCTCATCACGTTTATCGCCTTGAAACTGGGACGGACAGCCATCCGGAATGTTTTCAGAGTACGTTCGAAGGCACCTCTTAAGTTTTCGGAGCGGCGTGAAGCGACGTTATTAAAGCTGCTGGAAAATGTATTGACCTATGTTGTTTACTTCATCAGTCTAATGACCATTCTGTCGACGCTTGGCATCGATATTAAAGGTTTGATCGCCGGTGCCGGGATTGTCGGACTGGCCATCGGTTTCGGGGCACAGAACCTTGTGCGTGATATCATCACCGGATTCTTTATTATTTTTGAAGATCAGTTTTCTGTCGGTGATTATGTCAAGATCGGGGCAGCTGAAGGAACGGTTGAAGAGATAGGCCTTCGCACCACGAAAATCAAAAGCTGGACAGGGGAACTGCATATCTTCCCGAATGGTAATATCACGGAAGTCACGAACTTCTCCATCCATAACAGTATTGCGGTTGTGGATGTCAGTATTGCTTATGAAGAAAACATTGAAGAAGCAGAAAACGTCATTCAGGAATTGCTTCTATCCCTGCCGCAAAAGTACGAAGATCTTGTGAATCCTCCTGAGCTACTAGGGGTGCAGACTCTTGGTGCCTCGGATGTGGTCATCAGGATTGTCGCTGAAACACTCCCGATGAAGCACTGGTATATTGCCAGAATGATCCGCAAAGATGTGAAACTGCTTCTCGATGAACACGGTATCGAAATTCCATTCCCTCGCATGGTGATGTACTCGCGAAACGAAGAATTTCATGCCCAGCCGTCGCATGATAAACAAAGAAAATTGAATGGTGAAAAGGAGGAAGGCTAATGGAACAAAAGACATTTCAACTAAATGATATTGTAGAGATGAAAAAGCCTCATCCTTGTGGAGCAAATCGCTGGAAGGTGATCCGGATGGGAATGGATATCCGGATTAAATGTGTAGGCTGCGGCCACAGCGTGATGATCCCGCGGAGGGAATTTGCTAAAAAGATGAAAAAGGTATTGGAAACTTCGCAAGAATAATTACTCTTTTCATACCCATATCTTTGCAGGCTTAACCCTTCCTGCCGCCAGGCTTCGTTAACATACTGAATTTCAATGCACCTTCTCGTTTTTTCCGGGAGGGTGCTTTTTTTTACCTCTATCAGTTCCTGTAACCACTACTTGTCTTTTTCCTCCATTATCTCTATAATTGTGAAGGGTTCGTCCCTTTGGAAGAAGTATATCAATCACGATTTTTCATAGATAAGAACAATAATGAGGAGTGACCGAAATGGCTTTAACAGCTGGTATCGTTGGCTTGCCGAACGTTGGTAAATCAACACTTTTTAATGCAATTACAAAAGCAGGTGCAGAATCTGCCAACTATCCTTTCTGTACGATCGATCCGAACGTAGGAATTGTAGAGGTGCCTGATCACCGCTTAGATAAATTGACTGAGTTAGTGGATCCGAAGAAAACCGTTCCAACTGCATTCGAATTCACGGATATTGCCGGAATCGTCAAAGGCGCAAGTAAGGGTGAAGGACTAGGGAACAAATTCTTATCGCATATCCGCCAAGTGGATGCGATTTGTCAGGTAGTCCGCTGTTTTGCGGATGACAACATCACACACGTATCCGGGAAAGTGGATCCGATCGCCGATATTGAAGTCATCAATCTTGAATTGATCCTTGCCGACCTTGAAACTGTTGACAAGCGCCTTGCACGCGTTCAAAAAATGGCGAAGCAAAAAGATAAAGAAGCGGTATTTGAGCACGACATTCTGGTAAAGATCAAAGATGTTCTTGAAGCAGAGCAGCCTGCCCGTACGGTTGAGTTCTCGGATGAGCAGATGAAGCTTGTCAAGCAGCTTCACCTTCTTACTTCGAAGCCGGTATTATATGTGGCGAACGTAAGTGAAGATGAAATCGCAGATCCATCTGACAACGAATATGTGCAAAAGGTCCGTGAATTTGCGAAAGAAGACAATGCAGAAGTGATCGTTGTCTGTGCGAAAATCGAATCTGAAATCGCTGAACTTGATGATGAAGAAAAAGCGATGTTCCTTCAGGAGCTTGGAATCGAAGAATCCGGCCTTGATCAATTGATCCGTGCGACGTATTCCCTTCTTGGCCTTGCAACCTATTTCACTGCAGGTGTACAGGAAGTCCGTGCCTGGACATTCCGCGAAGGCATGAAAGCCCCACAATGTGCCGGAGTCATCCACACAGACTTTGAAAGAGGCTTCATCCGTGCAGAAACCGTGTCCTATGAAGACCTTGTCGAAGCTGGAACAATGGGAGCTGCCCGGGAAGCAGGAAAAGTCCGTCTTGAAGGAAAAGAATATCTTGTAAAAGACGGGGATGTCATTCACTTCCGTTTTAATGTATAAGTTTTGAATGAGAAAGACCGGATAGGGATCCGGTCTTTTTTTATTGAAGTCAAAATAGTTTCATACCCTTCATTATTTTCATCATGGTTCCATTGGTATAGGGTGGGTAAGGGGATCGGTATGGTATAATAAGCTTACACAACATTATAAGGTTTGATGGGGCAGCGGCTCACACTCTCCAAAGAGGGGAGGTGATACGCTAATGGTTGCAATAGCAGATGTACTACAGATTATGATTGCCTTTGGTACATTGATTGTCGCAATGATTGCGGTGACGCAAAAAAAGAAGTAACCATCGTCCCCAATGCTCATGAGGTTAAAAGATGATTACTTCATTTCATTGACTCAAAGTGAGCCGCTGCACTTTCGATGCAGTTTATGTTGTGGAGGAGCTCTGACTGCCATCAGAGCTCCTTTTTTTAATTTACTTAACTACTTGTATTATATACCTAATTATATTAAATAGTAAAGGAAGAGCTTACTTGTAAATCAGTAGACTCCTGTACGGGTAACCATAGGAAAGCGAAGTCTTGAACGGAGATCAATAGCGGTATTCAATGGGAAATTTTAAATAAGCAGCAGTTACTCTACGATATATTGCAATACTAGAAATACTGTGCTATAATTTTATTTCGTGAGTAATGAACGCATTGCTCCTTGTCCTTTCGTAAAGAGGGGACCGTATAGACCACGAGGAGGTGACATTCAGATGAGAAAGTACGAAGTTATGTACATTGTCCGCCCAAACATTGACGATGAGTCAAAGAAAGCAGTAGTTGAGCGTTTCGATAACGTTTTAACAACTAACGGCGCGGAAATCATCGAGTCAAAAGATTGGGGTAAACGTCGTTTAGCGTATGAAATCAACGATTTTCGTGATGGTTTCTATCAACTAGTTAAGATGAGCGCTACTTCTGATGCAGTTAACGAATTCGATCGTTTAGCTAAAATCAGCGATGATATTATCCGTCATATCGTTGTTAAAGAAGAAGAATAATCCGAACGTTTTAAGATAAACACTTCTATACTTGTTTCACGTGAAACAGATTACTAGAAGGAAGGGGTTGATTCTGATGATGAACCGAGTTGTATTAGTAGGGCGTTTAACCAAAGACCCTGAATTAAAATATACTCCGAATGGAGTGGCTGTTGCCTCGTTCACCCTTGCTGTGAATCGTAGTTTTACGAATCAATCAGGAGAACGGGAAGCAGATTTTATTAACTGCGTTGTATGGCGTCGCCCTGCAGAGAATGTAGCAAACTTTCTTAAAAAAGGCAGCTTAGCTGGCGTTGACGGTCGTATTCAAACGCGTAATTTCGAAGGACAGGATGGACGTCGTGTGTTTATGACGGAAGTCGTAGCGGAAAGCGTTCAGTTCTTGGAACCGCGCAGTGCGAATCAAGGTGATCGTGGAGGAAGTCCGGGCTATTCGGGTGGAGGTCAGCGTGACCAGGGAAATCCTTATAGTCAGAATCAGAATCAACAGCGCAATAACAACAATAACAACAACTATACACGTGTAGATGAGGATCCATTTGCAAATGACGGTCAGCCGATCGACATTTCTGATGATGATCTGCCATTCTAAACGAACGATAACGAATCTAAATAAGATAGGAGGCGAAACAAATGGCAGGAGGACGCAGAGGTGGACGTAGACGCCGTAAGGTATGCTACTTCACAGCAAACGGAATTACACATATCGATTTCAAAGATGTTGATCTTCTTAAGAAATTCGTATCTGAACGTGGGAAAATTCTTCCACGTCGTGTAACTGGAACAAACGCTAAGTACCAACGTAAGTTGACTCGTGCGATCAAGCGCGCTCGTACTATGGCATTACTTCCATACGTTACTGGTGAATAATTGAACGGTTAAAGCAGCAGGGACTATGTCTCTGCTGCTTTTTTGTGTTTTGCTTCTTGTTATTGAGTAAAGCAGCTGAAATGTTGGCAGTTGAAAATAAAAGCTGTGAAGTTGAAAATAAATCAGAAAGAGTTGAAAATAAATATACAAAAGTTGAAAATTTTCAAAGCCCCTCACCCACAACTATCTGTCCTGCCCCCTCCCTTCCCTCACTTTCTCTTCAATTATTGTCCTAAATACCACTTTATACGGCAGATAATAAGCCATCCTTTAGTATTAAACAGCGCTTGTTAACAATTCTTCCACAAAAACTCTCTTCAACCTTTCATAACACAGAAATTCTCCCTGCCTATTAAACTCTGCTGAAACGTGTCGATAAATACAGGAGAAAAGGTTTACGACACATATGGAACAAGGGGGAAATAGAGTGAATAAAGAGAAACCGAAAAAGAAAAGACAGAAAAACGGTTCTATGAAATTATCTTCGATACGGGCGAAGTTGATCATGGTCTTTTCCATTTTATTCGTCGCTTCATTGGTTGCGATCATTGCGATCACGAGCTGGCAGACGAGGATGAAAACCGAAGATCAGGTCATCGGCCAGACACAGGGAGTCGTAAAGGAGCTTAATAGTTCTGTGCAGCTCTTTCTTGAACAATATGAGAAAAGCTTGAATCAGTATTCTGTTTCGAACGTACTGAAGAACTACTCGAAAGTACAGCTTGATCCTGAAAAGGATGCAGCGCAGGATACGGAATTGTACGCTGATATCCAGTCGGATTTCAACAATTACCTGAGTCTGTATGAGGAGGCGACGTCGGTTTATATCGCGTCTCCGAATAAGCAGTTGAAGATTGTGCCAGCTGTGGAACTGCCGGCAGATTTTGACCCTACTAGCCGGGATTGGTATAAGAACGCGGTGGAAGCAAAGTCGGGTGTTGTATGGAGTGAGCCGTATATCGATACGGCGACAGAAGAATATATCATCACCGCTTCAAAAGCGGTTGTATCGGATAGTGCCATCATCGGTGTCATCGGAGTCGATGTCAATTTGACGAAACTGACGGACCGAGTATCGGACATGGAGCTCGGTTATGAAGGCTATCCGTTCTTGTTTGGTTTAGACGGAACGGCGATTGTGCACCCGACTAAACGCGGAGAGAATTTGTCGAATCTTCCATTCATCAAGAATATGCTGGAATCGGATGAAAAGGAAGGCACTATTCGCTACGAATTAGATGGTGAAGAGAAGGTGCTTGTGTACAATACGGTGCCCAAGACGAATTGGAAAGTCGGCTCCGCTTATGAAAGGGATGATCTCCTGCAATCATCCAGGGAAATTGAACAGCTCTTGATCCTGACAGGCAATGTGACGCTTGTTGTCATGCTTGCGATGGTCGTGTTCGTTTCAAATAAAATGACTAAGCCGATCAAAGAGCTTCAGAAGACGGTAACAGAGGTCGCCACCGGGGATCTTTCCATCCAGTCAGCGATCAGCTCCAAGGATGAAACAGGGCTGCTTGCCACTGATTTAAACAAGATGATCGCCAGTATGAGAGAGACGCTCACGGTCGTTCAAGATTCTGTCATGAATGTTCGTCAATCGGCAGAAAGCTTGAGTGCGGTGTCCGAGGAAACCAATGCTTCAAGTGAGGAGATGGCGACAGTCGTCAATGAAATCGCCCACGGTGCTTCCCAGTCGGCAGCAGATTCCGAGAACGCCCAACAGAAATCGGAAATGCTGGGTACACGTATCAATGAAGTATACGACAACTCGAAAGCGATGGCGGATATGGCAGGCCAAGCAGATGAGATGAATCAGAACGGCCTGCATCAAGTGAAGGAACTGGTCACTGCCTATCATTCTTCCAATGAGTATATCTCTTCAATGGAGAAAGTGATCATCAGCCTTGAGTCCAAGGTAAAAACGATCGAAACGGTCATGGAGACGATCACGGATATATCCTCACAGACCAATTTGCTCGCGCTGAATGCAAGTATCGAGGCGGCGAGGGCCGGTGAGCATGGGAAAGGCTTCGCAGTCGTTGCGGAGGAAGTAAGGAAGCTCGCCGATCAGTCCGTGCAAGCGACTGAGCAGGTGAAGAGTACGATCAACGAAATCCAAAAGGGATCGAATCAGGCGGTCGATGAAATGGCCAAGACAAAAGAAACCTTCGAGGTTCAATACGGGGTCATCCAGAAGACAAATGATGTATTCGACCAAACATCTGCACTGATGAAAACGATGCAGGGTGAAATTGAACAGATGTATAAACAAGTCGGACAAATCAATCTGGATAAAGATGAAGTGGTGAATGTCATCCAGTTGATGGCGGCAACAGCTGAACAAACAGCTGCTTCATGTGAAGAAATGAATGCCTCGTCCGAAGAACAATTAAGGGCGATCCATTCTGTAACGGAAGCAGCAGAACGGCTGACGGATCTGAGCCAGGAACTGCAGGATTCAATCCAGCGTTTTAAAATAAAATAATGTAGCCGGGAAGGTGCCTCTGCATCATCCTTCTGTGAACCCGCAAGGAATACTCTTATATGAAGGGAGTATATACTAAGGGAAAAGAAGGATGTCGTGCAGCGGCGCCTTTTTTACTTCGGCCATCACGGTAATCGAATCAGTCTGACGGAAGTGAACGAGCCGTTAAGATGAAATTCATCGCTAAAATTGATATGATTGTTCTGTTATATGTTTCGTTTGAATTAATGTTGGGAGAGTTAGATGTTGAAAAATACTCGGGTTATGACTGAAGGGGCGTTAATGCTCGCCATCTTCATTGTTCTATTGTTAATGGTTTTGTATATCCCATTTGTAGGTTCACTGGCATTTCTGGTGCTTCCTTTACCTTTGATGTTATTCAGTTCAAGGAATTCACTGCTCAATTCGATTTATGTATTCCTTTGTTCATTGGCACTCAGTTTTTTCATCGGCGGACCATTCTCGCTTCCCGTGGCCTTTGCAATCGGGTCTACTGCTATCGTATTGGGCTATGGCATTCAGATGAAGTGGGATAAGTTAAAAATATTTATGTCTTCTGCCTTTGCATTATTAATAAATATTGTCTTGGGATATGTGATATCGATTGCTTTCTTCAATATCAATTTCGTCCAGGACAGCCTCAAACAATCAAAAGCTACATACTACTCCCTTTTCGAGCAAGTGGGACAGGAGCCGGATCAGAGACTGATTGAAAGTCTGGAGAGCTCGATTCAATTGATCCAGACGCTGATGCCGACGTTGTTCTTGGGAATCGCAGCAGGAACGGCGCTGGTCTTCATCTGGGTCAATTTTCCGATCCTGAAGCGGCTGGGTGTAAATGTACCGGTTTTTAAGCCGTTCAGGGAATGGATGCTTCCCAAGAGCATATTGTGGTATTACCTGATCATTTTGGTTGTATCCATGATTGCACAGCCTGAACAGGATACATATTTATTTACGGCGATCATGAATGTACTTTATGTGCTGCAGACGCTGATGGCGGTCCAGGGCTTGTCCTTCCTTTATTTTCTTGGACATTCCAAGGGCTGGTCGAAAGGGATTTTGGTATTAATTACAATCATTTCGATTCCGCTCCTTTATCTCGTGAGAATTTTAGGTATAATTGACTTAGGATTTAATCTAAGAGAACGGCTGCAACGTAAGTCATAGATCATTATAATAATAAGTTCCAGGAGCTGAAATCATGCCATCTTATTTTAATAAGCGAATGATCCGGTACCCATTGTACGGTCTAGCTATATTAACAGCTCTCTTGTTAGTATCGGTCGCTTTTTACAAATGGATTATTTCGTTAATCGGGTTGATTGTCTTTGGATGCGCGTTTTTCCTCGCCTTTTATTTCGAAAAAAGGTCGCACCAGGAAACAGAAGAGTATATTTCGACTTTATCCTACCGGGTAAAGCGTGTCGGGGAAGAGGCATTGATGGAAATGCCGATCGGGATCATGCTGATAAACGATGAGTACTACATAGAATGGACCAACCCTTTCCTTGCGTCCTGTTTCAATGAGGATACCGTCGTGGGGAGATCTCTCTATGATGTCGCAGAAAGTCTAGTGCCGCTCATCAAGCAGGAAGTGGACTCAGAGATCATCACCCTGAACGAAAGAAAGTATCATGTCATACTGAAGCTGAAGGAGAAGCTTCTGTATTTCTTCGATGTGACTGAGCAGAAGGAAATCGAGAAGCAATTTCATGAAGAACGGACAAATATTGCGATCATCTTCCTTGATAACTATGATGAATTGACGCAGGGGATGGATGACCAGACTCGCAGCAGTCTGAACAGCCTGGTGACCTCCATCCTGAATAAATGGGCAAAAGAGTACGGCGTTTTCTTAAAGAGGGTTTCTTCGGAACGTTTTGTTGCGGTCATCAATGAAAAGATCCTTCAGGTTCTGGAAAAAGAAAAGTTTGGGATTCTCGATGATGTCCGCGAAACGACATCGAAACAAAACGTCCCGCTTACCTTGAGCATCGGCGTTGGTACGGGGGTTTCATCCCTTCCTGAACTTGGGACGCTGGCTCAGTCGAGCTTGGATCTTGCGCTTGGCCGCGGGGGCGATCAGGTTGCCATCAAGCAGACGAATGGAAAGGTGAAGTTCTACGGCGGGAAGACGAACCCGATGGAGAAACGTACACGGGTGCGTGCCCGCGTCATATCCCATGCCTTACGGGAAACAATGATCGAGAGTGACAAAGTCATCATCATGGGACACAGACATCCCGATATGGATGCTGTGGGAGCTGCGATCGGGATCCGTAAAGTCGCCCAGATGAATCAGCGTGAAGGCTACGTTGTCCTGAACTTCAACGAAATTGACAATGGCGTCAAACGCTTGATGAGAGAGATCAAGAATAATTCGGACCTCTATTCCCGTTTCATCACGCCGGAAGAAGCACTGGAAATGGCGACCGATGATACACTGCTTGTGATCGTAGATACCCATAAGCCGTCGCTTGTCATTGAAGAGAAGCTGCTGAACAAAATCGATAAGGTTGTCGTCATCGATCATCACAGACGGGGTGAAGATTTCATCAAGAATCCGCTGCTCGTCTATATGGAACCATATGCTTCATCCACTGCAGAACTGGTGACGGAACTCTTGGAATATCAGCCGAAGCATGAGAAGATCTCCATGCTCGAAGCCACCTCCCTCCTTGCCGGCATCATCGTCGATACGAAGAGCTTCACGCTTCGCACCGGCTCGAGAACATTTGATGCGGCTTCTTATTTACGGGCACAGGGGGCGGATACGGTCCTCGTCCAGAAGTTCCTGAAAGAAGATGTCGAGACCTATATCAAACGGGCCCATCTCATCGAATCGGTCGAATTCTACCAGAAAGGCGTCGCGATTGCGAAAGCGGATGAGGATGTCATCTATGATTCCGTGCTGATTGCACAGGCGGCAGATACGCTGCTGACTATGGATGAGGTCGTCGCTTCCTTTGTCATTTCGAAAAGGGAACCCGATACAATCGGGATAAGCGCCCGTTCCCTCGGGGATGTGAACGTTCAGATCATTATGGAAACCTTACATGGCGGCGGCCACTTGACCAATGCGGCCACTCAATTAAAAGACCTGTCTGTCCGGGAAGCGGAAGAGCAGTTAAAAGAAGCACTAAATGATTATTTTGAAGGGAGAAAAGAGACATGAAGGTAATTTTCTTGAAAGATGTTAAAGGAAAAGGAAAAAAAGGTGAAGTGAAGAATGTAGCAGACGGCTACGCACATAACTTTTTACTGAAGAAAGGTCTTGCAGTAGAAGCGACGAATGCCAATATCGGGCAGCTTGAAGGCCAGCAGAAAAAACAGAAGCAGCTTGCCCAGGAAGAGCTTGAAGAAGCGAAGACGTTGAAAGCGACTTTAGAAGAACTGACAGTGGAAATGAAGGCGAAATCCGGTGAGGGCGGACGACTATTCGGTTCCATCACAAGCAAGCAAATCGCGGACGTTATGAAGAAAGAACATTCCATCAAATTGGACAAGCGCAAGATTGAGATGAACGACGCAATCCGTTCTCTCGGCTTCACAAATGTACCGGTGAAACTGCATACAGATGTAACGGCTACACTGAAAGTACACGTAACGGAAGAATAATTTCTCGTAACATACGAAATTTGGTAACTGTTTTTACGGAAAAACATGATAAAATGGATATAGTTTGATAAAAATGTGATCTGGATTCTTTCCCGATCACATTTTTTCGAGTTGGCCAACTCCAGCTCCTAGCCCCTCGAGACTTCGGTCCGGCGGGTGGAGTCAACGAACGACTTCACTGGTCGCCCCTGAAGCGTTTGTCGGGGCTGAACAAGGCGCTTGCGCTTTTCCTAGTAGGAAAAAAGTCTTGAGAGATTTGATTATAGAGTATGTCTTCCAACTGTTTTTTTCGAAATGGAGGTAATAATAGATGAATGAGATGTTACAAGAGCGGATTCCGCCGCAGAATATCGAGGCGGAACAAGCGGTGCTCGGGGCGATCTTCCTGGAACCGAGCGCGCTGACGACAGCATCTGAAGGGCTGATCCCTGAAGATTTCTACCGTCACTCTCACCAAAAGATATTCAACGTCATGCTGAAACTGGGGGATGCCGGAAAAGCGGTCGACCTCATTACGGTGACAGAGGAACTGGCAGCTGCCAAAGAGCTTGAGGATGTCGGAGGGGTCGCTTATTTAAGTGAGCTTTCAGGATCGGTGCCGACTGCTGCCAATATCGAGTACTACGCACAAATCGTTGAAGAAAAGTCACTTTTGCGGAGATTGATCCGCACAGCTACCGATATCGCATCGGACGGTTATGCGCGAGAAGACGAAGTGGATGCACTGCTCGGCGAAGCGGAAAAAAGCATCATGGAAGTCGCTCAGCGTAAAAATGCAGGTGCCTTTCACAACATTAAAGATGTACTTGTCCGCACATATGATAATATCGAAACGCTCACGAATCGCAAAGGCGACGTGACTGGAATTTCAACAGGCTTTGCCGATTTGGATCATATGACCGCCGGTTTCCAGCGGAATGACCTGATCATCGTCGGTGCCCGTCCATCGATGGGTAAAACCGCCTTCGCCCTGAACATCGCCCAGAACGTGGCGGTCAAAGCGAAAGAAAATGTCGCGATCTTCAGTCTTGAGATGGGAGCAGAGCAGCTGGTCATGCGTATGCTATGTGCGGAAGGGAACATCAACGCGCAAAACCTCCGGACCGGTGAACTCACCGACGAAGATTGGAGAAAGCTTACGATGGCAATGGGGAGTCTGTCCAATGCCGGAATTTACATTGATGATACGCCAGGGATCAAAGTCGGGGAGATTCGTTCGAAATGCCGCCGTCTGGCACAGGAACACGGACTCGGCATGATCCTGATCGATTATCTTCAATTGATCCAGGGGAATGGCCGCGGAGGCGAGAACCGTCAGCAGGAGGTTTCTGAAATTTCCCGTTCATTGAAAGGACTTGCACGTGAACTTGAAGTCCCAGTCATCGCCCTTTCCCAGCTTTCCCGTGGGGTCGAGCAGCGTCAGGACAAGCGTCCGATGATGTCCGATATCCGTGAATCCGGAAGTATCGAGCAGGATGCCGATATCGTCGCCTTCCTGTATCGTGAAGATTACTACGACCATGATGCCGAAAACAAAAACATCATCGAGATCATCATTGCCAAACAGCGTAATGGTCCGGTAGGGAATGTATCGCTCGCATTCGTGAAGGAATACAATAAATTCGTAAACTTGGAGCGGCGGTTTGATGATTCCGGGGTTCCGCCGGGGGCGTAGATTGATATCGATGGTCCGGCTGTTCTACGGATGGATATAGAGTTTGAAGATACCGGTGCTTCGGCTGATAAATAGATAAAAAAACTCCAAGGATGCTTGGAGTTTTTTTAGGTTGGAGATGATGTTTGTTTAAATATGCAATAAAAAAAAGCTTGAAATTCAGGGTTTTATTAAACATACCTCATTTCCTGCTGCTGCAAGGTCAATAATTTGTCTGTTTTAATGAAAAACATGTTAATCTGATGGTTGTTCACAAAATGCACCAGGGGTTATTATCGTAAATGAGGATTTTATTATCGATATCAAAGAATTTATTTTCAAAAATCCAAATTTTATTATCGAAATCTTTTTGACAATTATCAAATTCAATATGTAATTACCGCTTTTAAAATGTTACTAACGGAAAAAGCTATTTGTTATCGATATTGTAAACACTTGCTTCCGCATCGAGTCCATCTTAAACCTTGCTCGTGATTGGGAACCATAGAAAAACTCCAAGCACCTTGCATGCTTGGAGTTTTTTCTGCGCTATAAAATCGTAGCATGCTGATGGGCATGCAGCTTCGTGAAAATCCCGTCTTCAATCGATAATAGCTCTTCATGCGTCCCGTCCTCCGCGATGCCGTTCTCGGTAACGACGAGGATGCGGTCCGCTTTCCGGATGGTTGCGAGTCTGTGGGCGATGACCAGGGTCGTGCGGTCTTTCGCGAGTTCGTTCAACGCATCCTGGATGATCGCTTCTGTCTCGGTATCGAGGGCGGAAGTCGCTTCATCAAGAATCAGGATCTGCGGGTTTTTCAAGAACATACGGGCAATCGACAGACGCTGCTTCTGTCCTCCTGATAATTTCAGGCCTCTTTCCCCGATCTGCGTATCATACCCGTCGGATAGTGAAGCGATCAGGTCGGTCAGATGTGCCCGTCTCGATGCTTCCTCGATCTCCTCCTGGGTCGCATCCAGCTTCCCATAGGCGATGTTTTCCCTTAGAGTGCCTGTGAAAAGGAAGACGTCCTGCTGCACGATACCGATTTGAGATCGAAGCGATTCCTTCGTCATATCCCTGATATCGATGCCGTCGATGGTGATCGAGCCTGATCCGATATCATAGAAACGAGGGATCAGCGAGCAGATCGTCGTTTTCCCCGCACCTGAAGGGCCGACGAATGCGACGGTCTGACCGGGTTCAATATTAAATGATAAATCGTTCAGTATGGGGCGGTGAGGCTCATAGCCGAAATGAACGCCGTGAAATTCAATATTCCCTCTTAAAGTAGATACCTCGATCGCATCCGGACGGTTTTCGATATCCGGTTCGACATCCATCAGCTCCGTGAACCGTTTAAAGCCGGCCATCCCTTTCGGATAGAGTTCGAGGAGAGCGGAAATCTTATCGATCGGCTTGAACAGCACATTGATATAAAGAATGAAGGCGACCAATTCTCCGTAGGTAAGTGCGCCAGAGAAGCTCAGCCACGCCCCGTATACAAGGATGATCAGCGTCATCAGGCGTGTTGTGATATAAATGCCCGACAAGTTCACACTCATGACATTGTATGCTTTTAATTTAGACTTACGGAAGAATTGGTTGTTTTCATTGAAGCGGTCCATTTCGAATTGTTCATTGGTAAAAGACTGGACGACACGCGATCCGGAAACACTGTCTTCCACCCGGCTGTTCACGTCGGCGATATTGCCGTACATCTTCGTCCAGGCCTTATTCATCTTGATGTTCGAATAGGAAATCAGCCAGATAAGGAACGGCACGACGATGATTGCGACAAGCGCGAGCTTCACATTGATCGTCAGCATGATCCAGAACGCCCCGATGAACGTCATGACGGCAATGAATAAATCCTCCGGCCCGTGGTGGGCAAGCTCCCCGATATCCATCAGGTCATTCGTCACCCGGCTCATGATATGACCGGTCTTCGTGTTATCAAAGAAGCGGAACGACTGCCTCTGCACATGATGGAACAATTCCCGCCTCATGTCGGTCTCGATATTGATGCCGAGCTTATGTCCCCAGTAGTTCACGACGAACTGCATGCTCGAGCTCAGCAGATACAATGCGAGCAGACCAGCACTCACTTCCAGGATCGTGCTCCAGTTCCCTTCCGGCAGCAGTGTATCGATGAACCAGGAAACCGCAAGCGGAAACCCAAGCTCCAGCAGCCCGACAAGCACGGCACAGGCAAAGTCTATGTAAAACAGCCGCTTATGAGGACGGTAATAACTGAAAAAACGTTTAATCATGATAATCACCTCTGTATTCAATTGTATGAAAAATCAAAAATCCTTATCTAACCATATCAAAAATCAAAAAATCGGGCTATTACTTTTTTATCATCCACACTAACACTATGCCATATTAAAGTGGAGCGGGATGGGTCTTTAGTTAGCTAAAGACCACCCTTTTTACGAACATAAACATAAAGGTATATAATAATGTTCGTGTTTTGATTGACTTTCCCGTCTTCTGTTGTTAAAATGAGTTTGTTTGACAAAAGAGGGAATACTAATTCCTGTCGGAGGTGCTATCGTATGTCTTCAGTAGTAGTAGTAGGTACGCAATGGGGAGACGAAGGAAAAGGAAAGATTACTGACTTCCTTTCTGAACATGCAGAAGTAATCGCACGTTATCAAGGTGGAAATAATGCAGGTCACACAATCAAATTCGATGGTGAGACATATAAGCTGCACTTAATTCCTTCTGGTATTTTTTATAATGAAAAAATCTCGGTCATCGGGAACGGAATGGTTGTCGACCCGAAAGCATTGGTGAAAGAATTGAAATATCTTCACGATCGTGATGTGACAACGGAAAACCTGCGCATCAGCAACCGCGCGCACGTCATCCTTCCTTATCACCTGAAGCTTGACGAAGTGGAAGAAGAGCGCAAAGGGGCAAACAAGATCGGTACGACGAAAAAGGGAATCGGTCCTGCCTACATGGATAAAGCGGCACGCATCGGGATCCGTATCGCCGATCTTCTCGACCGTGCTTCTTTCGAAGAAAAGCTTGCACGCAACCTGGAGGAGAAGAACCGTCTTCTTGAGCGCTTCTATGAAACGGAAGGGTTCAAAATCGAAGATATCCTGGATGAGTACTACGAGTACGGCCAGCAAATCAAAAAGTACGTAGTCGATACATCCGTCGTATTGAACGATGCGATCGACAACGGACGCCGCGTTCTTTTTGAAGGGGCGCAAGGAGTCATGCTTGATATCGACCAGGGTACATACCCATTCGTTACATCTTCGAACCCGGTAGCGGGCGGAGTGACGATCGGTTCGGGTGTCGGTCCTACGAAGATCAATCACGTCGTCGGTGTATCAAAAGCGTACACGACTCGTGTAGGGGACGGACCTTTCCCAACTGAGTTGAACAATGAAATCGGAAATCAAATCCGTGAAGTCGGCCGCGAATACGGTACAACGACTGGACGTGCGCGCCGCGTCGGCTGGTTTGACAGCGTGGTCGTACGTCATGCACGCCGTGTCAGCGGACTGACGGACCTTTCATTGAACTCGATCGACGTATTGACAGGCATCGAGACACTGAAGATCTGTGTCGCATACAAATACAATGGCGAAATCATGGAAGAGTTCCCGGCGAACCTTAACATCCTGGCTGAATGTGAGCCGGTATACGAAGAGCTTCCAGGCTGGACGGAAGACATCACAGGCTGCAAGACGCTTTCTGAGCTTCCTGAAAATGCACGCCACTATTTAGAGCGCGTATCCCAACTGACAGGCATCCCGCTTGCCATCTTCTCTGTCGGACCCGATCGTTCACAAACGAATGTAGTCCGCAGCGTATGGAGTGCACGATAATTTTTCAATAAAAAAAGAAGCTGACCCCCTAATGAAAGCGGGTCAGCTTCTTTTTCTTTCGTTAAAAGGCAGCCGTCAATTCTTCATACACACGGTCATGACAGACAATATAAAGGGTATCTTCCGGCTGCAATTCCCGGTTGACGGCATCGGTGAAATCCATATTATCGTTGACCGCAAGCAGGACAGCACCGTTTTGCAAAAGCGCTTCTGAAGCATTCTTGAGGGTCTTCCACTCTGCTTTCGGTTTCAGTTCATGGATATTATTTCCGTACCGCTTGCTCATCAACTGGCGGAATAGAGTGGTCGTTCCCGGGTGGATCGTCGCTTTTGCCATTAAAAAGGATACGGAATCATTCGAGAGGATGAAATCCTCAACCGCTATATGCTTGAATTTAGGAATATGGCGGTCTTCTGAAACCTCTACGATCGTATGGATTTCCTTCGAATACGTCTTCGACAGGCCTTCTACGGCCGAAGCGATCAACAGCGTCTTTCCATCGATGAGTGACGGATCTTCGATGCGGGAATCAGAGAAGATCGCCACTCTTTTGGCATCCAGGATGTTCCCTCTCAACAATACCGCTTCGTCCGACGGGTCGCCTTGAATATAATGGACCTGTTCATGATCAACGGGCGATTCGCTCAGTGTATCGATCAGGACGATCTCGGCTTCAGGGAAATGGGCCAGTACTTCCGCAATCGCCTTTTCCGTCTTTTTGGACCAGTTCATATAGATATAATGATCTTTCATGGTATACTCAAGCTTCCCTTCCCGTTTGTATTTTTGAAACGTAGTGAGGGCATCCACCGTCTTCGTGATCAGAACCCCGATGATGCCGATCCCGAAGATGAAGAGGAATATGCCAAGCAGGCGTCCGCCCACGGTAACGGGATAGAAATCGCCATATCCGACGGTCGTCAGCGTGGTCATCGTCCACCAGAAACCGTCAAATAATGAAGGGAATCCTTCAGGTTCTAAAAAATAGATACCGAACGTACCCATAACAATAATGATGATGGATAACATTAAGATAAAACCAAAATCCATTTTGGATACTTGCTTCCAAAGCCTCATAAAAATGGCCATGCAACCGCTCCTCACAAAGAAATCATAGGTTAATAATACCAATAACCGAGTTGAAAATGAAACTATTCCTTTTATCATTCGTATAGTTAAAAGACAAAGCAGCAAACAAAGGAGAGTAATGATGACAAGACCCCTGTTGGAATACCGACTGTTAAAAGGCTTGAATGGCTTCGAACCGATCTTTCATTATCCGGATATCGAACTCGAACAGATTCTTGCCCGCCGGGAATGTGAGTTCTTCGTCAAAGACGGCGTCACCTATAAACAGATTTCATCCGCCATAGAAGGGAACCTCTTTCTTATTTATGTAGAAATCTATGAAGAAGAGCCTGTCACGGACCCGTTGTTTCCGCCCCAGGGCTTGATGCTCGAAATCCGTGATCTGGATTCGCGCGGGAACCACCCGATTTTGAAGCAGGAAAAATATGAAGATCATCTGGATGTTTTAAGTATGATCGGTTCAGTATATACCTATATTGATGGTGCAGAGTATGAACGGGACTCAGCTGAAATCGATGAAGACCGATCCGTTTACATCTTATATGTCAAAGCAACAGGAGAAAAACTGGAGGAGGAAGCAAAATGAGCAAAACGAAAAAAATGATGGCAGGAGTCGTCGCATCCGTCATGGCCATTTCCGTCACGGGCTGCGGCAATCAGGATCTCCCGCCGGAACCGACGGACACAGACTGCGATGACTGGGACTGGGACGAAGAAAGCGGCACCTACTACTGCGACGACAGCCGTTCTTCCCACTTCGGATATTTCTGGTTCGCCGGCAGGATGTTTAAAAACAAATCAAACCTGAGAAACCACTCAAGCTATAAATCGTATTCGAAATCCTATAAATCAGGGCTGGGAAGCGGATCGAAAGGCGGATTCGGTGGCTGATATGGATACAGTCCACCGTGAGAAGAGAAGCGCCTTTTATGGAGAGATACCGGATTTCTGGCATGACCTGTATGGAATGGAATACGCCCTCTTAGATGTAAAAAAAGAATCGACCGCCTTTATTGAAACGGTCCGTGATGCGTCCGACAAAGTCTATAAAGTGTACCGGAAAACGGCCGACCTGCTCCGGGAGCTCAGTGACGACTCGCTTCTGGAATTGGGATTTCCCGAGGAATCACTTTCCTACATACGATTCAAATCGATCCCTCAGGAATGCATCATCGGCCGGTTTGATTTCGTCGTCCGCGGCGATAAGGTGAAATTACTGGAGTTCAACAGTGATACGCCGACGTTTCTCAAGGAGCTGTTCTTGGTGAACGGAAAAGTATGTGACTGCTTTTCCTGTGCAGATCCAAATGCCGGTTTTGAAGAACAGCTGGGACTCGAACTGCGGCGTGCACTGCTTGCTTCCTGGCGTGCATTGGAGCGGGACGGCTCGCCAAAGATCGTCTTTTCCTCGCACAGTGACCACGAAGAAGATTATTTGACGACCAGGTATCTGCAGTCATTAGCGGGTGTTCATTCTGAATTTGTCAGTCTCGATCAACTTCAGGTCCGGACGGGGAGTGAAGCAGGCGTCTATACTCCCTCAGGGGAGCGGATCGATGTTCTGTACCGCCCGACATATCCCATCGAGCATCTGGTAGATGACATGGAACCTGAAACAGGTGAAAAAGTCGGCTTGGATTTGATCGGACTTGTGTTGGAGAAGAAGCTCGCGATTTTGAACCCGCCTTCTGCATTTTTGCTCCAGTCCAAAGGGGTGCAGGCCTTGATTTGGGGGCTGCATGAATCGGGGAGTGCATTTTATACAGAGGAAGAGCACGAATGGATTTCTGCTTTCTTTTTACCGACTTATTTAGATGCGGACGTATTCGAGGAACGCGGGTCAACCTATGTCCAGAAACCGGCGTTCGGCCGTGAAGGGGACACCGTCTGCGTGATCGAAGCCTCCGGCAGGGTCGTGATGAAGGATGCGAAGGAGACCTATAAAGAAACATTGCCCGTCTATCAAGAGTTCATCGAGCTCCCGCGGGCGGACATCCGTACCGATGAAGGTCCGAAACCAGCAAGCCTGATGATCGGCAGCTTCGTCATAAACGGCTTGCCGGCCGCGATCGGGTACCGTGCGGGAAATGCCATTACAGATAACGAATCATACTTCCTTCCGATAGGAATTGCGGAAGATTAAAAAGGAGAGAAACCTATGCAACTCATTACAAGTGAAGCACTTATCAGCTTTCTGGCCCACGTCGGCACCGGCCTGGGGCTCATGATCCTCGGCGTCATCGTATTCGCATTCACCACAAAATTCTCAGAAGCCACACTCATCCGCGAAGGCAACATCGCCGTCGCTTTGAAGCTGTGGGGAAAAGCCATCGGACTCGCAATCGTCATTTATACTGTGTGGTCCAACAGTGTGAGTCTGTTAGATGCATTCGTGTGGGGCTTGATCGGAATCGCCACCCAGGTCATCGCTTACTGGATCATTGAATATGTATTAACGCCGAAGACGAATCTCGCCAAGAAAGTGGAAGAAGGCAACGTGGCCATCGGCTTCAGTTTATTTTCCGTTTCGATCGTGGTCGGGCTGATTGTTGCGGCCAGTTTGACTTATTAGGTGTTTGTTCGGGCTGCAGCCTGGTTCTGTGTGAGAGCGGAGCTGGGTTGTGGTTTTTTTGTATGGGGGGAGGGAACACTTTTTTGAGGATTCTGAATAATGCGGGGGTGGGTATTGAAAATGACAAATTTCAGATTTTGATAATATATTTCTATATTTGATAATAAAAGTGTTGTTTTTGATAAAATATCCTGATTTTTGATAATAAGTTGTCTGTTTTTGATAATATAATAATTCCCGACCCAGTAATACCCCCTTTACCAATCAAAAATCCAGTCAAAAGAAGGATTTCTGACCTTTCATATCGAATAACTACTAAACAAAACTAGATTGGATTGATGAAATGATCGTAAAAGCAAAACAAATTCCCCCTGTTATCCTAAAGTTACAAGCACTTTCCCCCAGAGTTCCTCCCCATCACAACAAACATTCATTTATCAAGGATGATTTAGCGAGGTATCTGGCAGGATACAAAGGTGAAAAATCAATTGAATACTATCTGAGTTTTCTTCCGGATGAAGAATACTATATTTTTCATGATATTCGATTATTTGACGGCGAACACTTTTTCCAAATGGATACACTTATCTTAACGAAAAGACTAGTGTGTATTTTAGAAATAAAATACTTGGCCGGAATCATTGAGTTTGATCGAGATTTTAATCAGATCATCCAAATAAAAAATGGCCAGGAAAAAGCTTATCCAGATCCAATCACACAGCTGCAGCGGCAAAAAAGCCAACTGAATAAATGGTTGAAACGTAATAATCTCGCGCAACTCCCTGTGCAAGGCTTCGTTGTTTTCAGTAATCCTCAAACCGTCATCAAATCAAATGACAAATCCACAAAAAATATTGTAATCAAAAGTCACACCCTGCATTCAAAGATTTCTGACCTTCAAGATCAAAAAAAAATGGATGTATTGACTCAAAAAGAAATCAAAAAGATCATACGAATTCTCATGAAGTATGATACGCCTTTAGATCACTCAATAATAGAACAGTATCAACTTTCCAGAGGGGATGTATTAAAGGGAGTGATTTGTGAAGTTTGCAATCATCTTCCCCTCCAGAGAATTCATAGTTACTGGTACTGCAGTCAATGCACTTATAAATCTAAAGATGCCCATTTGGCAGCCGTACAAGACTATCAATTGCTCTTTGGGAGCGTGATAACCAGTAATCAACTAAAAGAATTCTTGGAAATTACCTGCTCATCACTGGCAACCCGGATCCTCAAGTCAGTTTCTTCCTCTATGGAAGGTGAGAACAAGGGGAGGGTGTACACTCTCTCAAAATAATCATAACAAAGCCATCAGTTCAAAAAGAATTGATGGCTTTTAAAGTGTCTTAAAACACTTTTCTCCCCCCCAAAAATAATTTTCAACAAAATTCAACAAAAAACTATTGCCCCCACCCTCCTTACGTGATAATATTAATTTCGTTGTCACGAAAGCCGTCGCGAAACTTTCGTGTTGATATATATTGTGAGCCATTAGCTCAGTTGGTAGAGCATCTGACTTTTAATCAGAGGGTCGAAGGTTCGAGTCCTTCATGGCTCACCAAAGATTTTTGCGGAAGCAAAATATCTATCATCATGCATGGCCCGTTGGTCAAGCGGTTAAGACACCGCCCTTTCACGGCGGTAACACGGGTTCGAATCCCGTACGGGTCATATCTTTACTTTTTACTAGATTCATTGTTTGGTAATTTAATTGGTTGCTTGATAATAGATTACTAAGATAAGTGAATGATTGTTATTTTGCAAAGCAATCCATTGATAGTTATTTCGCTATCAACGAAAAACTTTGGTCCGGTAGTTCAGTTGGTTAGAATGCCTGCCTGTCACGCAGGAGGTCGCGGGTTCGAGTCCCGTCCGGACCGCCATTTTATTTTCATTCATGTCCCGCATCTAAAGCGATACATACACGGCTCAGTAGCTCAGTTGGTAGAGCACGATGAATAATCTTCATCCGAGTAATCATCAGCGTACAGCCCGAGCAGCAACTTGAATAATCCTCCTGAGAGCTGGACGATGGACAATCGGATTCTCAAATTAGGAACGAATATTTTATTATGGCTCAGTAGCTCAGTTGGTAGAGCAATGGACTGAAAATCCATGTGTCGGCGGTTCGATTCCGTCCTGAGCCATCTACAAAAAGTACTGCGATGACTTTGACTCTCGTAGTACTTTTTTATTATGGGTTTGTAACAGTAATGTAACAAAAATCTACAAAATTCCACTTTTTCCTTCGAAAAGAATATTTCCCCTCTGCGCCAATATCCCTAGGTATAGTAAGGGTTTTCACGCAAAATTCATCAGAATGGTACATTTGATATGCTGGTAATTATACAGTTTTATTACAATCATGATACTTTTCCCCGTATTTCGTCGAATTATGGTAAATTAGTAAAGTACAAATTTACAAGAATATTTACTAAAATTAGGCATAATGAACGACCAACACAGTGATTTTTGCTTTTTAGTTTACAGGAGGCAAGACAATGAAGTTTGGAGAACGCTTATTACCCAATTTAGAAAAATATAAGAGTCGCTCTTCTCAGTTAATGAAGAAGGCAGCGATCACAGCACTTGCACTTTCAACCCTGACATTTTCATCTGTTTCTGCAGAGGATTCATCAGATAAAGAGCTGCAAACCATTTATCATGTTTATGTAAACAGTGAATATGTAGGGGCAGTGACCAATCAGGATGAAGTGAAGAACATGCTTGAAGAGAAGCTTGAGGATGCGGAAAAGAAGTATGCAGACTATCAAGTGACCTGGAATAACGACATTACCTACATACCTGAGAATGTTTTTACGGCAAAAACAAAGAATCAGGAAGTATTAAATATTATCACGAATTCAATGGCAGTTGAAGCGAATGCTTATGCATTGGTTGTCGATAACAAGGCAGTAGCTTATGTAAAAGATAAACAGACTGCTGACGAAACGTTAAAGAAAATCAAGTTAAAATATGTATCTGAAGATGAATTGAAAGACTTGGAAGCACGCAAAAAGGACTCTCATTCTTCTCTACCCGCTTTAAAGGAAAATGAAACACGTTTACTGGACGTTTCATTCAAAGAAAATGTGGATGCTGAAAAAGCACAGGTAGATCCAAAAGAAATCCTTTCTTCAGACGAGGCTGTCAATCTTCTGCTTAAAGGAAGTCTGGAAGAGAAGAAGTATAAAGTCGAAGAAGGCGACGTTCTTGGTTCGATCGCTGAAAAACATAAGTTGACGACTGCCGAGCTTTTAAAGCTTAACCCTGGACTGGATGAAGATGGAGCTTTGAAAATTGGTTCAGAACTGAAAGTAACTGTAAATAAGCCGTTTGTTCATACGGTTGTGAAAAAAGAAGTCAATGAGATCGAGAA
Source organism: Mangrovibacillus sp. Mu-81 (assembly GCF_036867415.1). Taxonomy (NCBI): domain Bacteria; kingdom Bacillati; phylum Bacillota; class Bacilli; order Caryophanales; family Bacillaceae; genus Mangrovibacillus; species Mangrovibacillus sp. Mu-81. The sequence continues at coordinate 69,247 of NZ_JBAJHU010000011.1, read as the reverse complement.
AATCGCTTACGATAAAGAAGTGGTTGAAGATTCTTCAATGAACAAAGGCGATACGAAAGTGAAACAGGAAGGCGAAGACGGGGAGACTTCCGTTACCTTCATTTCAACAGAAGTAAACGGGTCTCAGACCGACAAGAATGTGACGGAAGAAAAGGAACTGAAAAAACCTGTTAAATATATCGTCATCAAAGGAACGAAAGAAACTCCTTCACGCGGATCGGGCAGCTTTGCATGGCCGACAAACGGAGGATATATTTCTTCCAACCAGGGCCCTCGCTGGGGCAAAGTGCACAAAGGGATCGATATTGCCCGTCCAAGTGACAAGACGATCAAATCCGTCGATAACGGGGTTGTCGTTTCTGCAGGCTGGGACGACGGCGGCTACGGCAATAAAGTCGTGATCGATCATCAAAACGGCTACAAAACGATTTATGCTCACCTTGATTCCATTTCAGTCTCAGCCGGTCAAACGATCGGAAGAGGCGAAAAGATTGGAATCATGGGAATGACCGGAGAATCAACCGGCGTTCACCTGCACATCGAAGTATACAAAAACGGGTCACTCATCAACCCGCTGGATGTACTATAAAATTAAAGAACAACCAATACGGGACTGACACCAGCATTATCGTTGTCAGTCCCCTTTGTTATATATGGGCCGGCCGTGTTAAGCAGGTTAAGCGTATTCCTGATGATTCTACCAGTTGATTGGAGTCGCGGTAATCAACAATATAAATGAAAGATTTCATTTATAATCACTCCAGACCACCGGTAAAACCTTAAATTCGAAGAAGTTTTGGGAAAATGGACATGAAATCAAGGTATGATAGAGTAAAAGATGAATTAAGTTGCAGAAAGTGATAAATTTAAAGGAAGAACCCTATACTAAGGAAAAAACTTCAAGACCGAATTTAATTGTCAAAGGAGATCAATTGATATGGATAAAAAGATTCTAGTTGTTGACGATGAAAAGCCGATTGCGGATATTTTACAATTTAATCTGAAGAAAGAGGGCTATGAGGTCCATTGTGCGTATGATGGCGATGAGGCTGTGAAAATGGCAGAGGAAGTAAAGCCGGACTTGGTCCTTCTTGATATTATGCTTCCGAATCGTGACGGGATGGAAGTATGCCGGGAAATCCGAAAGAAGTATGAGATGCCGATCATCATGCTAACGGCAAAAGACTCTGAAATTGATAAGGTGCTGGGTCTTGAGCTTGGCGCGGATGATTATGTGACGAAGCCTTTCAGTACGCGTGAATTGATTGCGAGGGTGAAAGCGAACCTGAGACGCCACCAGGCGGCAGCTGCCCAGGCGAATGCAGAGGATGAAAATAATGAAATCACGGTTGGTTCTTTGACGATCCATCCTGATGCGTATGTCGTGTCAAAGCGCGGGGAAACGATCGAACTGACCCACCGTGAGTTCGAACTGCTTCATTACCTGGCGAAACATATCGGACAGGTAATGACCCGTGAACACCTTCTACAAACGGTGTGGGGCTATGATTATTATGGGGATGTCCGTACGGTGGACGTAACGGTAAGACGTCTGCGTGAGAAGATCGAGGATAATCCCAGCCACCCTACTTGGATCGTAACACGTAGAGGAGTCGGTTATTACTTGCGAAATCCTGAACAGGAGTAAGGTTGAATGAAGAAAGTTGGTTTAACGCGATCGATCCATCTTAAGTTTGTCATGATTTATGTGCTCCTTATTCTCCTGGCGATGCAGATCATCGGCGTTTATTTCGTGAGGGAATTGGAGAATAAACTTGTTGAAAACTTTCAAACCAGCATAAAGAGCAGAGTTGATCTGCTTGAGTACTCGGTCCGTGAAGAAATGGTCAAGGATCGTGCCGAGGGTGACCCTACGAAAGAAAATGAAATTAAGAATCTATTACAAGACAGTGATGACAGCAGGTCTGACATCGAAGAAATACGAGTCATTGATCAAAAGAGCAAAATAATAGGTACCTCCGATGCGAATAATCAAGGACTGGTGGGACGGCCGACCAATGAAATCCTTGTCAAGCGGGTCCTGGTTGGAGGAGGGCCTTATGATGATATCTATGTTGATAAACAATCAGGCGACCGTGTATGGGTGCTTGCTTCGCCCATCGAAAGAAATAAAGAAATCATCGGTGCTATTTTTCTTGTAGCCAAAATTGAAAACGTCTATGACCAGATGAATGAAATCAATAAAATCTTCACGAACGGCACGGTGATTGCGCTTGCGATCACGGCCATATTAGGGGTTTTGCTTGCACAAACGATCACCCGGCCGATTTCTGATATGAGAAAACATGCTCTTGCTATGGCGAAGGGGAATTTCTCGCGCAAAGTTAAAGTGTACGGCTATGATGAAATCGGACAACTGGCCATGACATTTAATAATCTTACGAAGCGGCTGCAGGAAGCTCAAGCGACGACAGAAGGGGAAAGAAGAAAACTGTCCTCTGTTCTTTCTTATATGACGGATGGAGTCATCGCCACGGATCGTAAGGGAAGAGTGATTTTAATTAACGATCCTGCAGTTGAAATGCTGAATGTTTCACGTGAAACAGTCCTCTCACAGCCAATCGTGTCACTGCTTGGACTCGATGAAGAATATAACTTCGAGGATCTCTCCAATGAGCATGAATCGATCATTTTGGATTACAGTACGAAAGAAAAGCCTTATATTCTGAGGGCAAACTTTTCAATCATCCAAAAGGAAACCGGGTTTGTCAACGGGTTGATCGCAGTTCTGCACGATATTACCGAACAGGAAAAGATCGATCTGGAGAGACGGGAATTCGTTGCCAATGTATCACATGAATTACGTACTCCCCTGACCACGATGCGAAGCTATTTGGAGGCATTGGCAGAAGGTGCTTGGCAGGATGAGGATATCGCTCCGCAATTTTTAAATGTCACTCAAACTGAAACAGAGCGGATGATCCGTCTCGTAAATGATCTCCTGCAACTTTCAAAAATGGACAGCAAAGATTACCGGTTTAATAAGGACTGGGTAGATTTCATCCTCCTATTCCACCGGATCATCGACCGTTTTGAGATGACGAAGAATTTGAATGTCACCTTTGAACGATACTTACCCGATGAAGCGATGTTTGTTGAAATTGATCAGGATAAGATCACGCAGGTTCTGGATAATATCATCTCCAATGCATTGAAATACTCACCTGAAGGCGGCACCATTACATTCAGCGTGAAAGAAAACAATGGTTTTATCGAGATAAGTGTATCGGATCAGGGATTGGGGATTCCTAAAGAGAATCTTGATAAGATTTTCGAACGTTTCTACCGCGTGGATAAAGCACGCTCGAGACAGATGGGCGGTACAGGGCTTGGACTTGCAATCGCCAAGGAAATGATATCAGCACACGGTGGTGATATATGGGCAACCAGCATAGACGGTAAAGGAACGACCATTACGTTCAAGCTCCCATATGATCCGCTACAAGAGGATGATTGGTCATGAACTATGAAAAAATTAAATCCATTGTTTTGACGCTGCTGGTAGCCATGAGTATTTTCCTTACATGGAACCTTTGGACGTATCAACCTCAATATAATGAAATAGAGAGCACGGAAGCTTTTGATGTTTCAATAGGGAAAGAGAGAAAGAAACTGGAATTGATCAAACCCTATAAAGTCTTTTATAATCACGACAACAAAATTTCAGGCTCTCAGGACAGTGATGAAATCGATACGGTCTTATATGAAATGAGCAGCTGGCGCTTAGTGAATACAAAAGATGTCAGCAATCAATATACTGATGCAGAAATAGAAGAGTTGATTCAAGCTCCGGATATGATCAATTTAGTGTTTCCGGACAGTGTTCCCCTTTCGCTTTATAAGAAAATCATAAAATTCGATGAAAATAATATACCCAAGACCACTTTCAACCGGATCGTCATTGACATGAATTATAACAATTCAAGCAATGGTATTGTCTATTTTGTATTATATGGAGAAGAAAACGAGAAAGTGGTAGTGGAAAGCAAGGTAGATGCAGATAAGCTGCAGACACTCGAGAAGAAGTTTGTTCAAAAAGCCGTTTACAGTGATTCATATGCAGAATACTTTAAATACAAGCTGAATGACAGAAAAACCATTCTGCTCCCAGTCAAAGCAGGGGAATATTATAAGATCAAATACTCTACCGAACAGCTGAATGCGGAAGATTTCGTGAAGGCTCTCTTCAAAGATCCGAGCAATGTCAGTCATAATTCAACGGGCACCGAGAAAATTTACAGGGACTCTTTCAGCTTGATGAAGATAAATGAAGATTATAGTACTCTCTCTTTCGTGACACCGGGTGTGGATGCGGCGACAAATATTTCAGGAGATTTACTGATAGAGAACAGTATTCAGTTTGTAAATGAGCACGGAGGATGGACCGATCAATTTAGATTCTTCTCACTGAGCAGGGAAGAAAGCAAGATTGAATACAGGATGTTCCTTGATGATTTCCCTGTCTTCAGTGATATTTATGGGATGACGGAAATTGCCCAGATATGGGGGATTGATACGATTCATCAATATCAACGTCCATTTTATCAGTTGGTGGAAAATTATTCTTCCATCTTTGAGCTTGTCAAAGTCCAGCTTCCATCAGGTTATACAGTGCAGCAGGCCCTGGAGGAAAGTGAGATGGACCTGGATTATGTCGAGGATATCGCAATTGGATATAAATTGACGAGGGACAGTACCAATGAAGACATCCTTCTGTATGATTTCAAGCCCTCATGGTATTATAAATACAGTGGTTCCTGGCTGCGGCTTCCTCTGGATGAGTTTGGAGGGATCGAAAATGGACTGGAGTAAAACAAAATCTATTTTCATCATCGTTTTTTTGATATTGAATATCTTTCTGATGACCATGTTCATTAAAAAGATTTCAGCTCCTGAAGTGTTGTCGGCAACGGATAATAAACAATCCCCTATCGAGGCATATAACATTTCTTATCCTTCAGATATAAAGTCGACAGCGAAAACGGCATTAAGTGAGTCGAACATCAGGGCAAAGACGAAAAAGTTTACAGATGATGTGAAAGAGAACTTGAAAAAACAAGAGGTTAACATATTAACAGAGAACACACTGTATTCCACTTTGGATGAACCTTATCCACTCGGCGATAAACTTGCTGAGAAAGAGTTAAAGGATAAGATGAATGGTTTTATCAATGAATATGTCATGGACGGCGATCAGTATACGTTCAGAGAGTTTAATGAAGAAGAGAAAACCGTTAGTTATAACCAAACTTATGAAGATAAACCACTGTTTCATAACGCAAATGCAGAGATTGTTTTCGATCTGAATAACGAGAATGAAATTGTTTCCTATAAACAAACGATGGTGGAAGATATTCAGAACTTCGGCGAAGAAAGAAGTATCCTTCCCCCGTTTGACGCATTAAAAATACTGACTGACAGTAATAAAGTACCTTCTGACAGTAAAGTCACGGAATATGAAATCGGGTATTCGACGAATGTATTCTCAGATTATCAGATTGTGATGGCGCCAACTTGGCATTTCACGCTGGTTAAAGGCGAAACAAAACAGGACTTATCCATCAATGCCATTGATGGAACGATAATCGAGAGGAAAAAAACAGAGAAAGAACTACTGGAGTGAGAAGTATGACCATGCATTTTAGTGTACTAGCCAGCGGCAGTACAGGAAATGCGATATTTGTTGAAACGGAAGAGCATTCTTTCCTTGTGGACGCCGGTTTGAGCGGCAAGGCGATGGAAGGTTTGTTCAGTCAAATTGATCGTAAAATTGAAGATTTGTCAGGCATTTTGGTTACTCATGAGCATAGTGACCACATTAAAGGGATCGGTGTGCTTGCGAGAAAGTACAAGCTTCCGGTTTATGCGAATGAGAAGACATGGAGTGAGATGGACCGTCTCGTTGGGAAAATCGATAATGAACAGAAATTTTCTTTCGATATGGAGACGGCCAGGCACTTTGGCGGCATGAGCATCGAGTCGTTCGGCGTATCGCATGATGCAGCCGAGCCGATGTTCTATGTGTTTCATCAGGGTGAAAAGAAGCTTGTCCTCGTGACCGACACAGGCTATGTCAGCGACCGGATGAAGGGCATCATTTCGAATGCCGATGCGTACGTGTTCGAAAGCAATCATGACGTGGGCATGCTCAGGATGTGCCGCTACCCATGGAATATCAAGCGCCGCATCCTGAGTGATATCGGACACGTTTCGAATGAAGATGCTGCCGTTGCGATGAGCGAAGTGATCGGCGACAGGACCAAAGGAATCTATCTTGCCCACCTGAGCCTCGATAATAATATGAAAGACCTGGCACGGATGAGTGTGACCCAAACGCTTGAGTCAAAAGGAATAGGCGTCGGCGAACAAATCGATTTGTTTGATACAGACCCTAAAGTCCCGACTCCATTAGTAGCCATCTGACCCATTTATATGTTTAAATGGGTAAATTTAGAGGAAAGTAAGAGGGTGAAGGCTGCTGTGGCTTTTGCCTTTTTATTTTGAAATAAGATGAAAAAGACTATTATTCTTAACTGTTTTTCATCATTTTTTAATTTCACCTGACTATAATCAGGCTTGTAAAGATAAAATAACAAAAGGAATATCTGTGAGAAAGGATGATGGTAGATGGGTTACTATGATGATCAAGATCTTAATAGAGAAGGCAGGGGCAAGCAAAAAGGAAACCGCGGAGGCATGTTCCTTGCCGGGCTGCTTGGTGTGGTCTTCGGTGCAATCATGATTATTATTGCGCTTCCTCAGTTACATAACCTGGATGTTTTACCCTATTCAATCCAACCCGATGAGGATTTGAAGGAAACGGACGAAGCGTACCATAACGGCAAGACCAGTAACGTATCAGTGGATGTGACGACGGATATCACGAAAGCCGTTGAGAAATCCAGTGACTCTGTCGTCGGGATATCAAATATCCGTTCCCAAAGCTTCTGGGGCCAGACTGAATCTCAGGACCAACAAGCCGGGACAGGCTCTGGTGTCATTTATAAAAAAGCAGGGAATAAAGCATATATCGTCACCAATAACCACGTCATAGAAGGAGCGGATCAATTAGAAGTGACGCTCGCTGACGGGACAAAGGTTCCGGCAACCCTGCGCGGAGCTGACGTCTGGACAGACCTTGCCGTCCTCGAAATCGACGGAAGCAGTATTGAAAAGGCAGATGTGGCCGAAATCGGCAACTCGGATGAACTGAAAGCCGGCGAACCGGTCATCGCCATCGGAAATCCGCTTGGACTCCAATTCTCTGGTTCAGTCACACAAGGCGTTGTTTCCGGAGTGGAACGGACAATCCCGGTCGATATCAACCAGGACGGAATGGAAGATTGGAATGCAGAAGTGCTGCAGACAGATGCAGCCATCAATCCTGGTAACAGCGGAGGTGCATTGATCAACATTTCCGGTCAGCTGGTCGGGATCAACTCCATGAAAATCGCACAGGAAGCTGTCGAGGGTATCGGACTCGCGATTCCGATCAACTACGCCATGCCGATCATCGAGGACCTCGAGCAATATGGAGAAGTGAAACGGCCTGCGATGGGTGTTGTGCTCGAGGATGTAAATCGGATCTCTGCCTACCACCAGCAAGAAACACTAAAACTTCCGAAAGAAGTCAACTATGGTGTCATGGTCAGACAGGTCGTACCGAATTCACCAGCTGCACAAGCCGGCCTTCAAGAAATGGATGTCATTGTAGAACTGGATGGCGAGAAAGTCGAAAGCCTGATCGACCTGCGAAAACATCTTTACAATAAAAAAGAAGTGAACGACCAAATGAAAGTCACGTACTATCGAAATGGCGAAAAGCAAGAGCTCACAATGAAGCTGACAGATGAATCCCGCATGTAGGTGTGGATAAGTAAAAAGCAGGAGGGGAATCGTACCTTTCCTGCTTTTTCTATACGTGATATGATAATCTGTGGATAAATAAATGAACTGTTTTAATTAAAATAGAAGGAGGTACCTGCTGTGATTTATTGTTGTTTAGAGCATGTGGAGCTTGCCATGGACATCATTGTCGACGAACATGAAGTCGCACCGGACTTAAAGGAACTGTCGGAAGAAGAACAGTTATCCACAACCTGTGAATATTGTGGGAATAACGCAATATATATTGTGGCGAACTAATATTCTCCTACAGGATGTGGATGGATAATGTGGATATGTGGATAAGTTCTGTGGATAATGTGTTTGTAAATTGTTTGTAAAGCGAGGACGGAATGTGAATATCACGATAGTAACGGTTGGTAAACTGAAAGAAAAGTACTTAAAGCAAGGAATCAACGAATATGTAAAGCGGCTCGGAGCCTACGCCAAACTGGACATCATCGAACTTTCCGACGAAAAGGCACCCGAAGTATTGAGTGATTTAGAAGTGGAACAAGTGAAGAACAAAGAAGGAGAACGCATCCTTGCTAAGATTTCTCCAGACCATCATGTCATTGCCCTCGCAATCCAGGGTAAAATGAAATCATCAGAAGAATTGGCGGACAACCTCGACAAACTGGCCACCTACGGAAAAAGCAAAGTTGCTTTTGTCATCGGCGGATCACTCGGGTTAAGTGATGAGGTAATGAAGCGGGCGAATGACACCCTATCCTTCTCTAAAATGACGTTTCCTCATCAGTTGATGCGGTTGATTTTGGTGGAGCAGATTTATCGGGCGTTTCGGATTAATCGGGGGGAACCGTATCATAAATAAGGGTAAAAGGTTAAGGGAAGCAAGTGCCTCCCTATACATATCTTCCTTAGATATTTGGCTAATTATGGAGTGATCAATCGGTGCAATGCAGTTGATGTGATCCATACTATTCAGGAGAACACTTGCACTGCCTTGTAACGCCTCAATGGTAAAGTCAAACATCAGATTAATTTGTGTAATTTGTCTCCCTTCCTTGAAGGATACTCTTTCCTTGGTTATTTGGATATCCTTAACAAAAAGAGCGAGCAGTTCTTTTTTCTCTGCAGCGTCTGCTCGCTCTAATATGGAGTCAAGGTTCTTTAGAAGCTGTTTGAGTGCGTCTGCATCGACAGGGTCTTTGCTGACATTTAGAAGCTGTTTTTTGACATGTTCAATACGTTCTTCTATGTTAAGGAGGAAATCCTTCTGCTCCTTCATTTTCTTTTTGTAGATGTCTCGTAGTTCTGGATCATCCATTAGTAGAGAGACGAGATTATCCAGTTGCTTTTCTGTCTTTTGCTTACTTGATACAAGTCGATTTAGTTCTTCTTGAAGTGGACGTTCAGCATCAGAACGTTCTTCGTTCATCTTTTCAACTAATCGTTCAATGAAATAAGGGAGAGTTACGACACGGTTCAGCTCGTCAAGGACATATTTTTCTGCCTTATCTGCATTAATGGAGTGAGCTTGGCAAACCGTCCGTCCTTTATTTTTATATTGACCACATTGATACATTCGATAGACCTTCCCATTTTCGCCTTTTGACTTTGCAGCAACCATTCCATATCCGCAGCTTGGGCATCTAAGCAGTCTACCTAAGAAGTATGGTTTAGCAGATTGTGCGGGTCTGCGTGAGCGTTTTTGTAATTTCTCCTGGACTTGATTCCATTGTGATGCCTCTATGATTGGGGTATGTGTACCATCTACCAGTACAGGATCCGGATTCTTTCCTTGTCGTCGTCTTTCTGACCAATTCTCATGCTGATTAAAACGAATCTTCCCAATATACATGGGATTATTTAAAATTGTTTTAACAGAAATAGTCGAGAATTCCTTATTCTTTTTTGTTTTAATACCACGTTTATTTAAGTCATACGCTATCTTCTTAAAACCATATCCTTTGTCTGCGAGGTTAAATATATCCTGCACAACTGCAGCCTCTTCCTCATTGACCACAAGCTCTTTATCAATAACATTGTATCCAAATACAATACCTCCATTCCACTTACCTTGCTTCGCTCGTTGATTCATGCCCATTTTGACACGATCAATAATAGTTGATCGTTCCATTTCGGATATTGAGCTAAGTACGGTATAGAACATCTTGCCTCCCGGAGTAGATGTATCAATACTTTCGGAGTAACTCATAAGCTGAACGTTATGACGTTCTAATGTCTCAATGATCTCAAGAGAATCCCTTGTTTTACGAGCAAGTCGGTCAAGTTTGTAAGTAATCACTGCATCAAACTTGGTGTCTTTAGCATCTCTTAATAGTCTTAGCATTTGGGGTCTGCCCTCAATACTTTTTCCACTGCGACCTTCATCAATATACTCATCGATGATTTGTATATTACGATGCTTCGCATAATCTCGAAGCAGTTGTTTCTGTGCTTCAATACTGTAACCTTCTGATGCTTGCTCTTCTGTACTTACGCGGGCGTAAATGACTCCTGTTAACATGTAAATCCTCCTTTAAATAGAAAAGACACTTATGCCTCTTCCTTTTTAGCTTCTTTTTCCCCAGACTTTACGAGTACTGAGACAAACTGGTTTATAAATGCATCCCGTTTGTGTTCTTCCTGTTCAAGTGTTTCAACTAGATTATGTATCTGTATATCTTTCATTGACTTTCTCCTTTATTAAGAGCTGTATTCGCTATTTTTCATCTGACAGTAAAGAGAGTAGTTCCTCAGCTGATAGAGATTTCTCAATTCCATCTAATAAGTCACTTGCTTCAACAAATGGATGTAAAGCATTTTCCTTATTAAAAGCTTCATTTTTTAACTTAGATGTCTCAAATATAAGTCTGGATGTGAGATGAAATATATCATTATGTGAAATATCTTCTTTTAAACGAACATGAAGCAAAGGAGTAACAGATTGCTTATCATAGCAGTGGTACAGTAAAAGGCCTTTTGTGTCATTAAAAGCAAAGTAATCCTCTACGTCATCCTCATGACTTTGATCCTTATCATTTTCCGTATCATCATCTTCCAGGAAAAAATCCTCATCATCTATATAAGTAATATCAGGTTTACCAATAGAAAATAAGTTCTCTTCTCCTTGATAGAATTCATCGGTAACTGAATCAAGTGGTACTCTATACTCCCTAGTTAGCTTGTGGACTAGAAGAAATGAAGGGTTTTTAGAATCACCTCTTTCAATTGCTGAGATAGACTGAGGAGTAACTCCAAGACGAGATCCAAGAGAAGTTATTGTGTAATCAGATCCTTGATATTGCACCATATGTTGTCTAAAAAAACGAAGTCTACCACCTAAATTAGAGTCCTTTAAGTATTGAAAATCGTAAGAACTAATATAAATTCCGGACATGCAATTACCTCCTATGAGATTATTTCTTGCTTCTAGGATAGCATTGTAGTAATATAAATGCAAATATAATTTAATATTATCCATTATATTTTAAATGAGGAGGGGTAGTATGAGTATTCAGCTATCTAAAAATACATTTTTTGTCGATCGTACAGTCTTCGGTAATACATTTCCTGAATTAAAAGGTGACCGACTAAGAATCTATCTGCTCATGTGCAGAGTAGTTGGAACAAACCCCAATGGTTCCTTCTTTATGAGCTTAGATTCAACTGCTAAGGAAGTTAACATCTCTATGAAACTCACTAGAAATGCCATTGAGTGGCTTTGTAGGAATTTCTTTATTAAAAAAGTCGGAAGCCGATGCCAAGTTAATGTTTATAAAGTAATGGTTGTCCCCGATTATCACTTGCCTACTGACACGTATTATTCAAACGAGCAGATTCAACGAGATCGGGTTACAATGAAAAGCACTCAAAATGGTTACTGTGAGTTTCCAATTGAGGTAATGCAAGGATCTATCTTAAGAAATCAGACTAAATGGACAGACAGGAGGGTCAAGCTTTTAGGACAACTTTACCTTTATCACTGGATTGATATATACGGTGGTGTTGATCCAGAGGCTGCTCATTTTAAAAACAATACGATGCATATAAGTGAACTCCTTACCTATACATTAGGTTGTCACACAAATGATATTAAACATATCGTCAAGTGGCTCCAAAGAGAAGGTTATTTAACTAGAGTTAAAACCGTATATAGAGAAAATCAAAATTCTTGTCATAAAGAATTACAATTTATTGGTGATGCAATAAAGACTAATCAGCAACCTGGTGATTTTCTTATAGATGTAATTAGACTCACCTGTATCCCCGACTTAAAACTGAACGATGCACAAAACAGGACAGGAGGAAAGCTTGCAGTATGAAACAGGCAAACCCGTTACACCCACCAGAGTTAAAGATAAAAGAAAATCAAGCGGGAATGATTATGCAGTTAATACACGAGCCAAAAACACTAGAAAGGCCGTCTACAAATGATAAATTGATCCAATATCATTCCATGATGTATTTTCAACAGTTAATAATGAAAAAGGCACGTGCAGCACTTAGAGCAAAATCCCTCTCTATATTCAAAAATGACATAGCAGTAGAAATAGAAATTGTATCTGTTCAGTCACCTAATTCACTCAAACTAGAGTTAGTCTTGAAGTCGATCTTCGATGCATTAAATAAAAGCGTAATAACAGATGATCATTTAATATCAAACGCTCAAGTATGGCTATATAGCGGGCAGAAGCGCTATCCTAAAACTAAAATTCATGTAAGAGTTGAAGATTTAGCTACTAGGGACTACTTTCACTTTTCTTGTGAGATACCTGCTATTGAGAAAAGAGAAGCAGTTACATATAACATTGCTTCGACCATGCATCGCCACGCCTCGAGTGCAGCGGAGATAAAATTGATCGAGCAAGCTTTTTCTAATCTGCAAACGGGCTCTACCAAACAACATGAAATATGTCATATGCTCTTCCTGACAAGCGATCCTAAAAAGGATGTCGATAATATGCTTCTCATGTATATAGATGTATTACGTAGACAAGGCTACTTGAGTCGTGCTGATAACATCGGAATTGGCATGTACAAAAGACATGTAGACAAGAGTGATGAGCGGGTACATATTAACCTTGTATCCAAGTGAAATGCGTATAGAAAGAACCTATATGTACCAAGTGATAAAAGAAGATTTTACACTGTACATTGGGCAAGGAATGACAGAGTGTGTATAGATCAAAAATGAGCTATTGTTTTGAAGGTAAGTAAAAAAATCTTTCAATTCAATGTTACAATTTCGATGTGTAAGGGATTAATACATAGTAAAACAGTATTTTGAACAACTAGATTTATTTGTATTGCAAAGGTTATTTACAAGGAAACCTGTTATATCAACGTTTAGGCATGGTTTAATGGTGGGGTTAACAGAGAAAAACGCCACTATCTTTAAAGTTAGCCCATTAAGCAAAAGATAAGAGACAGCAACAATCACTGTCTCTATCTGATATATCTTATAAATATCCTTTTTCCTTTAAGGATACATATGACTGGGCACCTACGATGATATGATCTAAGACATCAATTCCAAGAATTTTCCCAGCCTCACTTAACCTTTTAGTTACTTCGATATCTTCACGACTAGGATCCGGCTGGCCTGATGGATGGTTATGTGCGACGATGGCACTTGCGCAGCTGCGACGGATTAAGTGTTTAAATGTTTCGCGCGGATGTACAATGGATGCATTCAATGATCCAATAAAGACAGTCTCTTTGAAGATGATCTCATTTTTTGTATTTAATCCTAGAACCACAAAATGCTCTTGGCTAAGGTACTTCATTTCATTAAGGTAATTATAAGCATCTTCAGGTGAGCGAATGGTAAAACGGCTTTCAACAGGACATGGATTCATACGTGCGAGCTTTAACGCAGATAAGATTTGTTTAGCTTTTACTTTGCCGATACCATCGATTTGTAGTAACTCCTCCTCTGTAACATCAAGTAATTCCTGAATAGAAGGATACCTAGTGAAGATTTCGTTTACGACATAGCCATCTTCCTTTTCACGAATAGTTGAGGCCAGCAATAGTTTAAAAGTAACTTTATCAAATATGTTGTTCATTATATGTTCCTCCAATTAGTTTAGTAGAAATAAAAAAGGAGAGACGATGATCGTCCCTCCAATTGAGTGAATGCTTTTGATGCGATATACTGTTGTTAAGAATTCTAGTTGTAGATGAGTTCATTGGCGGGTGAATTCATCTATTTTTGTGCAATAAAAAAGCCCATCGACTGCAGATGCAATCCATGAGCTTCATTTATTATATTGTTGCTTATCCAATTCTTTTAGCTCCTTAGAGACATCCTTTAACTGAAGTAAGTCTTGAATGAAACTAGATGCCTGCTTTTTTGTTAGTTTTGTGCTGTGATCGACTTGGTACATCATCTGCATCATCTCTTTTGCAACTTCGGGACGCATATTGAGTTCAGCGACGATGCGGAAAATTGTCTGTAACTGGTACTTTGTTGCTAGTTCGTCACCTCCTTTAATTGATAGTTGTTTTGGAAAATCTTCGATGTCTTGTGTGAAGATACCACTAGAACGAGTTGCTGATAATACTGCATCAATCAATGCCCGTTTCTTTGCCATCTTCAAAACGGTGTTGACGATGGTAAATGGATTCTGCTGTTGGAAGGCAGCTTCTTTGCTATTGCATGATCCAAGTCCTTCAGCCTCGATAATGCCATTATCTTTTCGTGTAAGTGTCATCTTTACTTCATAAGCAAAAATACCAGTATCCCATTGTTCGATGCGGTTGACCACGTCAACGGACTTTGAAAACCCAAAAACATCACAAAGCTTTTCAGCACCAGGCTTTAACAATGTTGGCTTTGAGAAGCCATCTATTAAACCATAGTCGATACCCTTAACCATTACCTCTTCAACAAATTTTCCTAGCTCCTCAATTCGACGTTTGGACTCTGATGATGATACAACCACGTTTGGCAACGAAGATGTGCTAGAGTATTCACTAGTAGCAAATGGAACTACATTATTAATCGATGAATGAATCTTTGGTTTCATATGAATGTTTTCACCTCCTTTCAATTGATTAAGATCTTTTTTGAATGATAGTAGCCAATCTTGATAAGCCTTCAGATGTTTTATTAATAAGTAATCTGCCGGCATCATGACTTAGTTGGTTTCCTTTGCTAATAGTTTTATTAGAGAGGGCTGTTGCAATTGTTATTATAGTGTGTGTTGAGTCATTTAATTTTTCTAGATTGCTGGTTACCTTAAACAACATGTCTTCGCCTTTAGATTCCATCTTCTTAGCAGCATCCTTCAGTGCATTACTAATACGATGATACGTTTGAACTTGTTTATTAAACTCTGACTGGTAAGCTGACTCAATCTCATTTATTGCTGTTTCAATCTTGGATCTAGTAACAAGTAAATGAGCAAGTTTCACATAATCGTTTTGTTCCACTACATCTGCTATTTCATTCGAAATGTCTGCATGTTGGTTTAATAGATTCTGGTGTATTTCCTTTACCTCAATAAGTGATATGCTTCGCTCATTAGATGATCCACGATGGTATTGCTTTACACGTGTCATATTTTTCTCCATAGTGATTTTCCTCCTAATAAAGTTTTGATGGTTTCCAATTACTTTTGATTAAAGAAGTGATAGCCTTTTAAAGTTAACTTTAGTAGTAAGCCATCTGATTTACTTCTCTTGGTAAGAATGAGGTAAGATTCCTCAAGTTCTAATAGATTTACACTCTGGATGTCATACTTTACTAGTAACCTGGCTGGAACCCATTTGTTTAGCTCCTTTGCATTGACTAAAATTGTTACTAATGTTGGATTCATCTTTCTTCTCCTTTCCTTATGCGCTCCTCTCACCACGCATGTCTTCTCTGTAAAATAAAACAACCGCTATCTATCCAAATGGATAAACAACGGTCTAAATAAAAAGGGGTGGGGCATGAAACGGGAGGGTACCCCTTATGTATAAGGAACTGTGGTGCTGGGAGAAAATTCACTATATTTTTTTGATTGTATAAACCATTACAAAAAATGGAATAGGTCATCTGGCATAATATTCTTTGTAGAGTTTCCAGGAATCCATTTAAAAGAATTGACTAATACTGTAAAATAGGTTAATAGACATATAGCGTAAAGAGGTGTGAAAAATGAGCCTTCGTGAGCAATTAGAAACAAATATTGAAGCTATAAAAGGGCAAAGGCATCAATTTATACTATTAAGTTTTCAAGCTAACAATGAATCGAAAATCATTGATGTTCTTAAAGAAGTAGGAATAACTACTTTTAACGTAAATTTGCTGTTAGCAAATAAACTCAAGGAGTTACCTGTTTCTAAAAGAAAAAGAGCTGTAAAGGACATACTAAGAGAAGCACTAAATGAAGTGAAGGACGAAATTGTTTACTTAGAGAGAATAGAGTATTTATTTGATGAAGAATTAAATCAAGATCCACTAAAACTTTTTGAGTATTTAAGTGGCAACAAAGTATTGTTAATAAAATGGCCTGGCGATGTGAGGGGTAATGGGATGAGTTATGCTACTCCAGACCATCCAGAATATTACCAAGTTGATGGTTATCAAGATCATTTAGTAGTTATATAGGAGGAGTGAAGAGATATGAAATATGGTGAGTTAATTCAATTTGATCCAGTAGAAACAATTGTGCAATTAAAAGAAGCTTCTGATTTGGATAAGGCATTTCAGTTGGTGGATACATATGTTATTTCTGATCGTATGGCAGAGGTTATTAACGATACAATTATTGAGCAGCTCCAATTTGAGCGTCCAGCTGATAATAAAGGTCTATTGGTAGTAGGTAATTATGGAACCGGTAAATCTCATTTAATGAGTGTCATTTCAACAATTGCTGAACTTGATAATTCTGCTCAACGAGTAAATCATCCGCAAGTATCAGAAAAGGCAAAAGAAATTCAAGGGAAATTTAAAGTCCTCCGAACAGAATTAGACGGAATTCGCATGTCTCTGCAAGAGTTTGTTTATGAGGAGATAACAGAATACTTACACTCGATTGGAGTTGATTATGAGCTACCTGATATTGAGAAAATTAGAAGTAACAAGGACGAGCTATCTAAGATTATGGCTGCTTTTGAAGCTGAATATCCGGGGCAAGGTTTTCTGCTAATCATAGATGAGTTACTTGATTTCTTGCGTTCCAGAAAAGAACAGGAGTTAATGCTAGACCTCAACTTTCTACGTGCAATGGGAGAAGTATGTCGTACATCACGGTTTCGTTTTATCACAGGTATTCAGGAAATGTTATTTGATAATCCGAAATTTGCATTTGTTGCAGAGCAATTAAATCGGGTGAAAGAACGTACGGAACAAGCGGTAATAGTTCGTGAAGACATTGAGTATGTAGTTTCGAGACGCTTGTTAAGAAAAGACGACAAACAGAAGGCTACAATTCGTGAGCACTTAAAAAAGTTTACTAATTTTTATGGCAAACTTAATGAACAGTTAGAAAAGTATGTCGAGTTGTATCCAATTCATCCGGCTTATTTAGCGACATTTGAAAAAGTAACGGTTGCTGAGAAACGTGTGATATTAAAGACTTTAAGCCGTGAAATGAGACAATTGTTAAATGAGGAAGTCCCTAATGATCAGCCTGGCTTCCTATCATATGATAGCTATTGGCCGTATATAGAAGGAGACAAGGCGCTAAAGTCTAATCCTAGTGTTAAAGAAGTTATGTCTAAAGCATCTACTTTACTAGACAGAATTGATAACGCGTTTACTCGTCCAACTTACCGTCCAATGGCAAGACGAATTGTTCAAGCATTATCTGTATTCCGTCTGACAACTGATAATATTTACTCAAAAGTGGGCGTGACGGCAGATGAGCTAAGAGATCATTTATTTCTATACCATCCTGGATTTGAGGGAGAAGATAGTAAGTTTATCAGCAGTAGTATAGATTCGGTGTTAAAGGCTATACTTAAGACCGTTAGTTACCAGTACATCTCAGTAAATCAAGAAAATGGCCAATATTATCTAGATTTACAAAAGGATATTGATGTCGATAGCTTAATTGAACAAAAAGCTGAGGTTTTAAGTAATGATCAACTAGATCGTTATTATTTTGAGTTTCTAGCATTAGCAACAGAGACTACTTCAAACACTTATAAAACGGGTTACCGCATTTGGCAGCATGAGCTTCCTTGGTACGATCGTAAGGTTACACGTCCGGGATATTTATTTTTTGGAGCACCTAATGAGCGTTCGACTGCACAGCCAGAACGAGATTTCTATATCTATATGCTACCAGCTTTTGAGAAAAAATCTTTTAAGGATGAACAAAAGCCTGATGAAGTATTCTTCGTTCTTGATACAAAGGATGAAGAGTTTTACCGTTATATGAGTTTGTATGCTGGTGCTAAAGAGATGTCTATCTCTGCTTCAAGTGGTTCTCGAAATTTATATGAAGATAAGGCTAGCGAATACTTGAAGAAACTAACTGCTTGGATGAAGGTAAATATGCCTACAGCATATAAAATGACATACAAAGGAGAAACAAAAAAGATAGCGGAATGGAGTTTCTCTGCACAAGCTAATGAAACTATAAGGGAGATTATAGACGCAGCTTCGGATGATTGCTTAACATCTTGGTTTAATGAGAAATACCCGGACTATCCAACATTCCGAAATGTAAAAACCCCTATTACACGTGAAAGTATGAGAACAACGTATATTCCTGAGGCTTTACGTAATATTAAAAAGCCTACGACTAAGAATGGAATTACTATTTTGGACGGTCTGGTACTACTAGATGAAAATAATAAGTTAAACGTTCGAAAATCCGGTTATGCAAGATGGGTATTAGAGGAACTAGAATCAAAGTCTGAAGGACAAGTTGTTAATGCTTCTGAATTGCTTGATATCATTCAAACTTATAACAAAAATGAAGAAGTAAAACGTACAACAAACTTTGATTTAGAGCCTGAGTTATTTTCTGTGCTTCTTGCTGCATTAGTATTTAGTGGTGATATTGTAATCACGATCAATAATGTCACTTATGATGGAATGAAGTTTGATGAATTAATAAAACTATCTGCTGAGCAAATTGCAGATTTCACTCATATAAAGAAACCAAGTGACTTGCCTTTAGCTGCTCTTGGAGAGCTCTTTGATCTGTTTGAAATAGGTAGAGGATTATTGCAGACAAATGCTTTACAAACTGCAGTAGGGCAATTAAATAAAGAGTCAAGAACACTTCTCGATCAAGTTGTACGTTTAGAACATGAAATTAAAGACGGTATACCAATTTGGGAGGGTACCCTTTTTAATGTAGATCAAGTTAGTGAACTAAGAGATGAGCTAGGGATGTTGAAAACATTCTTAAACGATTTACAAATTTATGATACTGCGGCTAAACTTAAAAATTTCAAGTTTACCGTGGAGCAAGTACAAAATCAAGCAGAGCGCATCAAACTATCCAATAAACTTATGGATCAGAAAAAGCTTGCACTGGAGCTGTCACAAGAAGCAGCGTATCTTGTGAATGCTCAGAATCATTTACCAATCTCATATAATTGGCATGCCAAAGTAGAAGGTGCGTTAGAAGATCTGCTTCATGCTTTAAGAAAGAATGAAGATTGTCAAATAGAACGGAATGAACTGAAGAAATTAAAAGGTGAATATCAAACCATTTATTTAAGTCTGCATGATAAGACCAGGTTGAATGCTACGGAAGATAATAAAAGAAATGCTTTACTAAGTGATGGTAGATTAGATGCGTTAAGAAAACTTTCTAGTATTGATTTATTGACCGTTCAAACAGTAGATCGTTGGCAGGAAGACATAAATAAGAAGAAAGCATGTTGGAACCTTACAAAAGAAAAGCTTGAACATTCACCAATTTGTACAGACTGTCGTTTTCGTCCAAAAGATGAATCGTTTGTTCAGAGTAAAACATTAGAAGAACTAGATCAGGAATTAGAAGCACTTCTTGCTAATTGGACTGAAACACTGTTAACTAACTTTAATGATCCAGATATTAAAAATAATATTGAGTATTTGCGAGAAGAACACAAATCACTTATTGAAGATTTCATTACTAGAAAAGAGATTTCTCTTCCAGTTAATTTAAAGCTTATTGATGCTATTAACGAATTGTTACAAGGAATTGAAAAGGTTTCTATATCTGTTCATGATCTAGAGCAAATGATGAATAACGGAAGTCCTCTAACGATTGATGAGTTAAAACGTAGATTTGATCAACTATTGCGGGAGAAGGTTGGATCTCAACCTAAAGGGAATGTTAGAGTACTGCTAAATAAATAAATGGAGGAGAGGAATTATGTCTGCAAAAACAGATCAAACATCATTGTTTACTGAAGATGATATAACAGGCCCAGTAACTTGTCTGGGCCTTACCTTTAAAACCGATAGTGAACGAAGGGAATACTTTCGAGAAGAACTTAGAAAAAAACTCCCGGAATTAAAAACAATTGAAGGATTCCCAATTGGAAGTGATGAAGATATTATTGCACTTTCTGATCCTCCTTACTATACATTTTGCCCAAACCCCTGGTTAAATGATTTTATTCATTACTGGGATAACGGTGACAATAATAAAATTGATAATAAAGAACCGTTTACAGCTGATGTGAGTGAAGGGAAAAATGAACCTATTTATTCTGCTCATACTTACCATACAAAAGTCCCTTATAAAGCGATTATGAGGTATATTTTACATTATACTGATCCTGGAGATGTAATATTAGATGGATTCGCTGGAACTGGGATGGTTGGGGTAGCAGCTAATATGTGCGGAGTAGATAATGCCTTAAAGGAACTAGGATATTTAGTAGACGGTTCAAGAATAATCGATAACAACAAAAATATTATTTCCACAAAAGGATCAAGAAAAGTAATATTAAATGATTTATCACCAGCTGCAACATTAATTTCAAAGCATTACAATACACCAATCCAGAAAGGAAAATTATTAAATGATTTTGAAGAAATTATCAACAAGGTTGAAAAAGAGATTGGATGGGTTTATAAAACAAAACATACAGTAGGTAGCAATAAATTGTATGGAAGAATAAATTATGTTATTTGGAGTGACGTTTATACTTGTCCAAACTGTACGAAAGATATTATTTTCTATAAAGAGGCAGTGGATCAAGAAGGAAATAAAGTAAAAGATGATTTTAATTGTAAAAACTGTGGAATAAATTTATCGAAAAATAATCTTGAGAGAGTATTCGAAACTAAATTTGATGACGTATTGCAGGTTAATGTTAAGCACGCAAAACAAATTCCCGTTAAAATTAACTATATATATAATAACAAATACTTTACAAAAGAATTAGATGATGTTGATTTAGATTTAATAAATAGTATCAATGATTACAAAATTACATCGGAGATACCTTTAAATGCTATCCCAGACGGTTTAAATACTTCTCAGCCAATGAATAGTCATGGAATCACACATGTCCATCAGTTCTATTTTAAGAGAGCGTTGATAGTTCTATCAAAATTGTATGGGGAAGTAAATCAAAGAAAAAACAATGCAAGTATGAAGTTAATATTACAATCTATAGTTGGAACTCTAGTATCCAAGTTAGTTAGATATAATATGGGTAATAGGGGTAATGGTGTATTAAACGGAACATTATACGTTGCTTCAATGGTTGCAGAACCAGATGTTCTTAAAGTTTTAAAAGGAAAGCTAAGAGATTTAACAAAAGTTTTATTTGTGGAGAATTATAATGTAATAAGTGGTGTTCAGTCGACCAATAGCCTTCAACTGAACGAAAATTCCGTTGATTATATATTTACTGATCCACCTTTTGGAGCTAATATTAATTACTCTGAACTAAACTACATTTGGGAATCTTGGATTAATCTTCATACAAACACAAAAAATGAAGCCATCATAAACTCAAAACAAGAAAAAGGTATAGTTGAATATCAACGATTATTGGAATCATGCTTTAAAAAATATTATGAAGTATTAAAATCAGGAAAATGGATGACAGTCGAGTTTAGTAACTCAAAGGCTTCGATTTGGAACGCTATACGTGAGGCCATTGAAAAGGCTGGATTTGTAATAGCGAATGTATCCGCACTAGATAAAAAACAAGGAAGTTTTAAAGCAGTTACGACAACTACAGCAGTAAAACAAGACCTAGTAATTACTGCTTATAAGCCATTGCAGGAGAATATTGAAAAAATGCGTAACCACCAAAATACTCCTGAATCAGCGTGGGTATTTATTACGCAACATTTGTCAAAATTACCTGTGGTTATGGATAATAATGAAAACTTAGGTATGATTGTTGAAAGGACTCCGAGAATACTCTTTGATAGAATGATTGCCTATCATGTTCAGAACGGATTACCTGTTCCAATTTCATCTGCTGAATTCCAGAATGTTTTGGCAGAAAAGTTCTCAATGAGAGATGGAATGGTATTTTTAGATGAGCAAGTGATTGGTTATGATAAGAAAAAAATCTCAAAAAAAGAGTTTATACAAATGAGTTGGTTAATTACGGATGAAACAAGTGCAATTGAATGGATAAGACAACAATTACTAAATAAACCTCAGACTAGACAAGATTTACATCCTAATTTCATGAAAGAGATACAACATATTGCAAAGCACGAAATCCTCCCGGAGTTAGATGCATTGCTAGAACAAAACTTCCTAATTTATGAAGGAAAAGAGGAAGTCCCAAGTCAAATTCATGGTTACTTAAGTTCAAATTATAAGGATCTTCGAGGATTACAAAAAACTGATTCTAAGCTAAAGGAAAAGGCTAAAAATCGTTGGTATGTTCCAGATCCAAATAAGCAAGCAGACCTAGAAAGGTTACGTGAAAAATCGTTGCTGCGTGAATTTGATAGTTATAAGACAGAAATTGAAGGTAACAAGAAAAAGCTTAAACAATTCCGAACTGAAGCGATTCGCACAGGATTTAAGAAAGCATGGAGCGAAAAAGATTACGAAGCAATTGTTAATATTGGTGAGCGGCTCCCAGAGAAAGTATTACAAGAAGACGATAAGTTGTTAATGTACTTTGACAATGCACAAATTCGGTTAGGAGTTTAAGACAGGGGTTGGGTTTATATGGATGGATGGCGTAAAAAAATTATTGATCAACTTCCTTTTTCTTATCACTCTGCGATTTTTCTAAAAGATGTGGATAATTTATTATCAGATGAAGATATTATCCTGTTTTTGCAGATGGAGAATATTTCTCTTGTTCAAGTTGATGATCGAGCAGAATTGAGAAGAATATATGAAGGTAATCGAGATGAAAAAGGGAATTGGATTTACCGTGTTACAGGTAATAAAGATTTTACATTTCCGTTTGATATGCTACAACAAGGATATTATGTAGAATTAAATATTCATGATATTATGCCTTCCTTTTCCGCCCAAATTATACGACAACTAGATTCCGAAGTGTTAGATGCCTTGTATGCTGTTTCTTCACAGCAGCAAGGCTCTCTTTCTAATAAGGACACTTGTAATTTTATATTAAAGCGAATATATAAGCTTGCTTATGATTTGGTTGAAACAGAAGAGGAATGGATGAATTTGCTTATAAAGATACATGAGAGTAGATATCCATTAGCTCCTATTTTAAAGGACTATATAAAAGAGACAATTGAGAGAAAAGGAATTTCAAAAGAAAAATTATCACTTATTGAAAGTAAAGGTATTTTTTATCAGTATCTTCAGAGTCAATGGGAAGAATTCGTTAAGCAAAATATAAATAATGATATTTCGGTTAAAGATGGCTATCTAGATACATATCATAAGGAACATTTTCTGCAGTCAGAGCATATTCAAAGAGCTATTCAGCATCTATTCATTGAGGGAAGATTACAAGCAGTGGAAATAGATGTTGAAAGGAACATTCCTTTATGGGCACAAAACGGAGTGAAGCAGAGGTCGTATAATCCTTTGAAAGACATCCAGTATCTTGTTGATAAAGTTGATTCGAAATTATCAATTGAAAAAAAACATCATAAAGACTGGATAGAAATAATAGACACATTTAGTCAGATAAAGGACTTACAACTTCATTACAATACGGAAAAAGAAACAGTGGACTCGTTAACTAGTCAGGTAGACGCACAATTTAAAGAATGGATGTTAACAGACTACAAAGCATTAGCAGGTCTATCACCATATATTAAACCAGCTATGGTACATCATATCCTACCTCACCTTCAATTGAAGGATGAAAAGAAACAAGCATTAATAATAATGGATGGGATGAGTTTTATTCAATGGAAACAAATTAAGCGTGCACTAGAGTCAAACTTTACATTTGAGGAATATGGAGTCTTTGCTTGGGTACCTACTATAACAGAAATAAGTCGAATGTCTATCTTTCAAGCAACTATTCCTAGATTACAAGAATCAATCAGAGAAGAAAAAGCGTGGAAGCAGTTCTGGAATAAAGAGTCTATCTCTGATATGCATATCACTTTTGAAAATATTCTTGCACAAGGAGATTTCAGTTCAAAAGAACTTTCAGCATTAGAAAGAAGTAATAACAAAAAGGCTGCAATTATCTTGAGAAATATAGATAAACTTACACATGGTGCTATCCAAGGATTAGAAGGAATGTATGCTGAAATAGTCGTATGGTTAAAGACCAACTATCTTCAAGATCTTCTCCGTCATCTAAAAGAATCAGGATACTCTACGTATATCACATCAGATCATGGAAATAAAGAGAGTGTAGGGATTGGAAAAGTAAAACAAGGGTCTCTAGTTGAAACCAAAGGGGAACGTGCTAGAATATATTCAGACCTTGTTTTTAGAGATGATGCGGCAACACAATATTCTTCAGTAAAATGGCCCAATTATGGTTTCTCTGATGATCAACATTTTTTAGTTGCTGAAAGCGGAGAAGCGTTTGTAACGAAAGGCCAGCATATCGTTAGTCATGGTGGTATTAGTATTGAAGAAGTGATTGTGCCGTTTATTAAGGTGTATTAATGATAGAGGATTGATAATTATGAAAAAAGCTGTTGGATTTGATCAAAAAATTCTCCTTCATCAGTTAGATTTTATGGCTAGAGAGATTCCAAGAAGCGAAACTAGACAAGAACTATATGAAAAAGCGGATGAATTTTTAACTGCTGATATAGCAGGATATAAGTCTCGAATGAATGCACGAACCATCCTATTTAAAATTTGGTATCTTGTTGACGATGACTATAAACATTTACAGCAAGAAGCTCTTCGATTAATGGATGAGGTCTCACAAAACGAGAGAATTGTTATCCATTGGGGTATGACAATGCTGGCATATCCATTTTTTAAAGATTTAATTAATGAGATGGGTATGTTGTTTAAACTTCAACAAGAAGTGTCATCTGATCAAATTTCACGTAAAATAAAGGCACTGTATGGAGACCGAAGAAGAGTAGAAGTGTCAATTAGTGCCTCATTAACAAGTCTGAGGGCATGGGGAGTTATTGTAACAGAAAAAAGGAACATGCAAGAAATTACGAAAGAAAAGATTTCTATTCAATCTAATGCCTTAAAGCAGTGGATAGCGGAAGTTTTAATTCATGTTTTAAGTGTTGATGCATTGCCGATTGAATATTATAGGAATAATTCACTATTGTTCCCATTTAACTTAGACTTATCAACAGATGATCTTGAGAAACAACGTTTTAATGTAATTAGACAAGGTGTAGACATGAGAATGGTAAGTCTACAGAAATAAATATAATGTCACGCGAATCTAGACCTTTTACTTCACATAAAAGGTCTTTTTTTGTCGAAAAACACAATAAACTGGTGTCTTTTAATATAATTATAGAAAACGAGATAGTAAGGTGGTTTTATGATAAAAGTAGGAGATATTGTTTTTGGCACGCATTTTCCGGAAACTGTAGAAGTAATAAAAGTAGAGAGTTTTGGAGACGAATATTTCTCTGTAGCTGCAACAGGGAGAGAATCTCATACATACTATGAACGAATGCTTGATCATCAAGAAATAGAGTCCTTAACAAAAGTCACTAATAAGTCTATTAGTAAGGAAGAAATGGATGCTAGAGATATTCAACATATCCTTCAATACTATTCATTACAAGTAGAGCAAAGATATTCTAAAGGGAGGTCACTAGGAAACAAAAATCTTATGCCTCTCCCTCATCAAATTGAAGCAGTATATAGCCGAATGCTTCAAGTACCTCAAGCCCGTTTCCTTTTAGCCGATGATCCGGGTGCGGGTAAAACGATTATGTCTGGAATGCTAATTAAGGAGTTAAAAGCACGAGAAAGTGTAAAAAGAATTTTGATCTTAGTACCTCCACTCGTCTTAAAACAATGGCAGGAAGAATTACATGAGAAGTTTGAAGAACATTTCTTTATTATTAATCGATCAGTAATGCGGCAATATGGTGGGAAGAATCCATTTATTGAACACGATCTTTGTTTAACATCCTTATACTGGGCTTCTAGGGATGATATTAAATCATATTTGCAAGAAGTTGACTTCGATTTAATAATTGTGGATGAAGCACATAA
Organism: Mangrovibacillus sp. Mu-81; assembly: GCF_036867415.1. Taxonomy (NCBI): domain Bacteria; kingdom Bacillati; phylum Bacillota; class Bacilli; order Caryophanales; family Bacillaceae; genus Mangrovibacillus; species Mangrovibacillus sp. Mu-81. The sequence continues at coordinate 42,842 of NZ_JBAJHU010000011.1, read as the reverse complement.
AATGGCAGCATATACACATGGAGCCATTAAAAAGAAGACAAGCAAAACAAAGTTATACCATCTTGGAGAATCACTCCTAAGAAAAGTGCCACATTGTGTTTTATTAACAGCGACTCCACATAAAGGTGATATGGAAAACTTTCGCCACCTTATGAGATTAATTGACAACGATATATTCTCTAGTGTCACAGTTAATGAATCGTTAAAGGAAAAGTCTAACCCTTTTATTATTAGACGATTGAAGGAGAGTCTTACAAATTTTGATGGTACTCCACTTTTCCCTAAGAGGACGACTAAATCGTTACAATTTGACTTGACTGAAAAAGAGTTGGAACTTTATGAGTCTGTTACTGAATATGTTCGTAACCATTTTAATAGAGCCATGAATAACGGAAATAATAGTACAGCATTTGCCATGATGCTTCTACAACGTCGTTTATCTTCGTCCATTGAAGCAATACATCTTTCACTTATACGTAGAAAAGCCCGTTTAGAGATACTCCTTAATGAAACCGAACAAGAACGTAAGAAGATATTTAAGAAGATGAGTAAATTAGAATTTGATGAGTATGATGAAGAAAGTATAGAAGAACAACAAAGACTCGAAGAATCGCTTGAATATGCGGTAGACCTAATCGATACAGAAGAGTTAAAGATTGAAATTAAAGAACTCGACAAACTAATCATCCAAACCTCTTACCTTCGGGCAAATATGATTGAGAGAAAATATGATGAACTGGAACGTACATTATTTGGAACTAATGGATTGCTTGAAAAAGGCGAAAAGATATTAATATTTACAGAATCAACAGATACGTTGAATTATTTAGAACAACGTTTAAAAGACCGTGTTACACAGATCGCAAAGATTGTAGGACGTTATTCAATGGATGAAAGGAGAAGGCAAGTAGAGCTTTTCCGAAATGAATGTCAGATTATGCTTGCAACAGATGCAGGAGGAGAATCGATTAATCTTCAATTTTGTAACCAGATGATTAATTATGATATCCCTTGGAACCCTAATAAGCTTGAACAGAGAATGGGTCGTATTCATCGAATTGGTCAAAAGAACGAAGTAGATATCTTTAACCTTATTGCTGCAAATACTCGTGAAGGCGATGTAATGATTCGTCTATTAGAGAAAATGGAGAGAATGAGAGATGATTTAGGATCAGACCTTGTTTACGATTTTATTGGCGAAGTATTGGATGATGAATACGGTAACCTGGCTAATTTAATGGAAGCAGCAATTTTAAATCGGGAAAACTTGGACGATATTATTGCAAACATGGATAAACGTATGTCGGATGAACATAAACGATTATTAAGATTCTTTGAAGAAGAAAGATTAGCTGAACAGTCTTTTGATTTACCTACAATGAGAAGAGAGCAAAATGATTTAGCAGTTCAGAGGCTTCCTCAACGTATATATGCACCATTTGTAGAGCATATCTTTAAGAAACATAATATACGAATTTATGATAGCCAAGAAGGCAAAACACAACGTATTGATCGCTTTCCGAAGTTTATTAGGGAAGAGTCTAGAAAATTAAACCTGGGGATTGAGAGTATAGTAGACTCAGTAAAATTTACAGGTTATGCAGATTATGAATCAGATGAGGTAGTTCGCTTAAATAGTGACCACAATCTAACAAAGCTCGCCATGTATCTAACTAAACGTGAGGTAGACCAACAAGCAACTAATAGATATTCTGTTTCTTATCCTACATCTGAAATACTATCAGTTGGAGTATATTCTTCAATTATTAACGATGGAACGGGAGAAGAATTAAGAAAAGAGATAATCTTTTTAGCTGAACGGGAAAATGGTGAAGTAATCGAGTTGGATTCATATTGGCTGTATCAACGGTTTACAGGGAGTGTAATGACCTTTGACGAAAAAATTTACCATTCTATTCAAGTTAAAGCCGTTAAGAAAACAATAGAATTACGTAAGCTCATTAAGAATAAAAGGGAACAGCAGCTGGATAAAGTATCTGGTTACTTACAAAGGACATTTAAAAAGCAAATCAACGAGATTATCGATAAACGCCAACAATACGAGTTAGAGAATGTTGAAAATAAAAATAGTGCCCTAATTAATCAAATGAACGCCAACTTAATTGATACAGAAGTTCGAAGAGACGAACGCTTAATGCTTGTAGAACGCCAGAGAAACATCGGAATGGAACCACCAAAGTTACTTATGCAACTAGAATTATCACCAAATGGTCAAATGAGTAGACTTGTATCAACAGACTTTAAGGAGATTGTTGAGCAGTATGAAAAGGAAAATGGCAGAAGTAATTTCAAAGTGTACAAGCCGTTTGCACTTGTAGATTTCTATAGTGAGCGTTTTAATGGTGAGCCAAGGTTTATTATTGTGACTAATCAACATCATTATTCACTTAGTGAAGACCATATTGAAGATTTAGGGGATATTCTGGATAAGGTTTATATATATGTTGTCGAAAACGGTGATGTAATAGTGGAGCGAGCGTTGGCAGAAGAAGTATTTACTTTTAAACAGTAATAGGAGAGGACAAAAGCAGAATAAGGAGCGTGAACAGATGAAGAACCAAAGAGAAACTATTAGGAGAATGGTTGGATATTTAAATAATGAAGAAAAGGATGGTGGCTTCTGGCTGCCCAATATTCAAAGACCATTTGTTTGGAAAGAGGAGCAAACAGAGCGTCTCTTTGATTCAATACTTAGAGAGTATCCCATAAGTACATTGCTTGTGTGGAAGACTAAGAGCAGTATTAAGCGTCGAGAATTCATCCAAAATTATAAAAAGAAACAGAAGTTGTCGGACTTTTACGTATTAGAGGATACAAAAATAAAGATGTTAGTACTAGATGGGCAACAACGCTTACAAAGTTTGTTTATTGGCTTAAAAGGTAGTTACGAGGGAAAAGAATTATATTTGGATATTTTAAGTGGCGATTTAACACAACCAGATGATATTAGATACAAATTCAAGTTCATGGAAAAGGAAAAGGTTAAATTTCCTTGGATAAAGTTCAAAGATATTGTGTTTAGTAATGGAGAATATGATGAAATTAGTGAAAGGCTAATTGATAGATCAGGTATTCATTTAACTAGAGAACAGGAAAGACGCATAAGAAGAAACGTTTCTAAAATAATAAGGATTTTCACTTCAGATGAAACATTGATTTATCAAGAATTAGATAGTGTTGATAATGAGGAAGCATATACCGAAGATGATGTTGTCGAAATTTTTATTAGAGCTAATTCTGGAGGAACTGTATTAGGAAAATCAGACCTATTGTTCTCTCTATTATCTGCTAGTTGGTCAGAATCTGATGAGAAGATGGAAGAATTACTAGAGGATATTAATAACACAGGTTACAAATTCAATCGTGACTTCGTGTTAAAAACATGTTTATCACTGCTTGATAAAGGTGCAGCTTATAATGTATCGAAATTTAGAGATGAAACTACGCGAGAAGCAATTTCAGATAAATGGGATGATATTGCCAATGCAATCAAGGATGTAAAGGACTTTTTATATGGTAAGACGTATTTAAGGTCAGATAAAGCATTAACATCTTATCTGGGGTTAATACCAGTCATTTATTTTAGATATCATTTTAAAAACCAGTGGAATAGCGTTAAAAAGCTAGATGAATATATATTAAGGACATTACTAACTGGAGCTTTTAGCGGAAGTCCTGATACAGTTATAGATCGTTGTATTGATGCGATAAAAAAATCACAAGATTTTAAAGTAGATGATCTATTTGACGCTATTCGAAGAAGCGGCCGAAACTTACAAATTGGTGAAGAAACAATTCTTGAACTGTCTTATGGATCTAAAAACATCCATTTAATTTTTAACCTTTGGTATAAGGACTTTTCATACCATCCTGCATTTGTAAATAATCAACCACAAGTTGATCACATCTTCCCGCAGAGTGCATTAAAAACAATAAAAAATGTAAATTCGACTACAGGAAGGAAAGTTTTAGCATATAGAGCAGAAGATCGGGATCAGATTGCAAATTGTATGTTATTAACACAGCAGGAGAATGGCTCAGGCGGTAAGAGTGCTACTCTTCCAGAAGAATGGTTTAACGGTAAGTCAGATGACTATTTAGATATGCACTTAATACCTAGAGATAAAAACCTTTGGAAGTTGGAAAACTATTCTCAATTCATAGAAGAAAGAAAAAGGCTTATATTGGATAAGTTTAAAGAATTAATCTACTAATCTTTGTAGAGGGTTAATTACCATGAAGTTTAGGGAACAAGGGGGAAATTATATGGATGAAATACCTGTTAAAAGAAAGATTATAATATCAAATACTGATATTGTTCACAAAGAAATGACAGTTAGCGAAGAAGTATATTTCTTTAATAATAAAAAATTCGAGAAAAAAATTCCCGAAGGTAAAACAGAACTAGAAATTGCAGAGGAAAAAGTAGTTGAAATTGTAAATGGTTTCTTAAATAGGCAATACGACAATACAATCGTATTAACTGGTGCTGGTAGTTCTATACTACGTGAAGATGATATTGAAGAAGATATAACTGAGGGATTTGATATTCTAGATCATTCTGGAAAAACAGTGTATGAACTAAAACAAGCAATCGAAGAACATTTAGATCAGCTTCAAGTTTGGTATTCATTAAATGAATTAGCAGAAAGAGTTAAATATACCCCAGATTCTAATGGTTTTAATATTGAAGATTTGTTATCAAAAGTAGAAACTGCAAGAGATTATATTTCAGATAATGAGAAAGAAAAGTTTGACCTTACAGTAACCGAAATAGAGAAAAAAATACGAAGTCTTTGTGATATTAGTATGTGTCAGTACCATAAGCATCGAGAATTTATAAATAAACTGGCAACAAAAAGAAGGTCACATAATAGAATGAAAATATTTACAACCAACTACGATACTTTATTTGAGCAGGCACTACAGGAGGAAGAATATATATTGGTTGATGGTTTCTCTTATGAGTTTCCACGCAAGTTTAACTCGAGATATTTTGATTACGACTTTATTATACGTGGAGAAAATAAAATAATGGATGAACCTGAATACATTGAGAAAGTAGTTCATTTACTCAAAATTCATGGTTCTATTGATTGGAAAAAGAGTGATCGAGGTGAAGTAATAAAAAGTTCAGTAAGAGATGAGCAGAATCAATCATTAATGATTTATCCTAAGAGAGCTAAGTTCGAACAGTCATACGAAAATCCCTATTTCGACCTTTTTTCAAGGTTTCAGACGGAACTTAGAAAAAAGAATACACTTCTAATTGTTATAGGTTTTAGTTTTGCAGATAAGCATATTAAATCAATAGTTAAAAATGCAATGTTAAATAATGTGAGTTTAAATATATTAATAGTTTCTCCTGATATTGAAAAAGAGGAGTATACCGACTTTATTGATAGAGCAAAGAGATATGAAAACATAATGCTTTATGGCGGAACGTTTAATAAATTTGTAAGTATTTATCGGAAACAAGCTGCATATAGTGATGAATTATTTATTGATACTGGTGACGGAAATGAATAAGAATATTTTTCAGCAGCAGTTATTCTTAGGATTTGTAAATAAAGTAAATACAAATATAGTGACAACACATATACCTTCTTCGAAATATTTAAGTAAGTTTTATAACAACGGGGAAGAATTTCATGGTGGATTAATAAATAGCTTTGTAATAATCGAAGGAGAAAATTTAGGGTTTCTAGGAAAGGTAGTTTCCGCAGAATTACCTGAAAAAGAGCGGATAAATATTACATCTGAAGCATTAAAGGAAAAGGATTTCCACCCTTTATTAAAAATTGAAGTTATGTCTATGTTCGATTATTTTAGTATTGCTTTTAATAAATCCATTTGTGAATTCCCCAATGTTGGAGCCAAGGTATTCATCGCTAGAAAACAGGTTATCGATTTATATATTAAACAAATTGAAGTTAATAACCATACTCTAAGGACAAGTGAATTTGCTCATCTTGTTAACAATTATCAAGCAAAAGTAGATTTTTCTCTACAAACAATATTTAGTCGTCATGCTGCAATTGTTGGAACAACCGGGAGTGGAAAAAGTTGGACAACTTCGAATTTAATCGAAAATATAATAGCAAATAACCAGAAAGCAATATTAATTGATGCTACAGGGGAGTATAAAAGTCTTGCAGAAGCAAATGGAAATAAGACTAAAATGGTGATTTTGGGGGAGCAGCACCATTTTTCTTATAAGAAATTAACAATTGACGATTTATTCTATCTTGTAAAACCGTCTCCGAATTCACAAATACCGAAATTAAGAGAAGCCATAAAGTCTTTAAAATTGATAGAAAATGCTCATGAAGAATTAACTCATTATATTGAAGATCATCCTCTTGGGATTAAAACATTAAAAAAGAGGAATCAGCCGAAAGAACCTTTTCTACAGATACTAAATAATAACATTAATGAGCTATCTAAGGACAATCTGAATTTTGATATTAGAAGTCTAGCATTTCAAATAGAAAATGAATGTATCTGGGAGAATTCTCAAAGAAATAGTGCGGTATTTGGAGATACCGAAAATAATAGCCTTGGATTCTGTGCAACTTTGATTACTAGAATTAACACTTTATTACATGAGCTACAATTTAATAGGGTCTTTAATTTTACGGGAGATACGGGAACAATTGATGCATATGAAATGTTAGATCAATTTGTAAGCCAAAACACCCATAACCTTTTTTATATTGACTTAAGTGATTTGCCATTTGCTTTTAATATTAGAGAGGTAGTTGCGAATTCAATAGGCAAAATAATGCTTTCTTATGCTAGAGAAAGCAAATTTAGAAGAAAGCCCGTTGTGCTAATAGTTGATGAAGCTCACCAATTCCTGAATAAATCAGTAAGTAATGATTTTGAGTCATTCAAACTAGAAGCTTTTGATAATATATCCAAAGAGGGTAGAAAGTATGGTTTGTTTTTGTGTATAACTACTCAGCTTCCAAGAGATATTCCTATAGGAACATTAAGTCAGATAGGGACTTTTCTTATACATCGACTAATTAATCAGAGAGATAAGGAAATTGTTATGAATGCAATGCCATCAGCTAATAGTGAAATGATTAATTACCTATCGGAATTAGGACAAGGGGAGGTTATATTATCAAGTACAGAAATTAAAACACCACTACTTTTGAAAATTAATGAGCCGAAGGCTGAACCTGATTCGAATACACCGATTTTTATAAATTAACGAGAGATATATAATATACAAAATGGGAAGGCGAGAAGTAACTAAAAATTGTTGGAGGGATAAAGTGCTAATCAACTTTACAACTTATGATGAATTTGTTGAAGAATATAAAAATTATCATTATCATGAATGTCTGGTTTGCGGTGATGTTAGGGAATTAACTATTAATGATCTAGATGTTTCAATAGAAAATCGCAGAATGCACTTTAAAGATTTTTTAATCTTAACTTGTATAAATTGCGGTAACAGTTGTCTACCTCAACATTCTAAACAAATGATTGATGGTTGTTATAAAGTAATGGTAAAAGAAGGTCACTTTGAGGGGATACAAACTTACAATGGGTATAAGAAAAAATTTAGATATTGCGTAGACCAAGACTTTAAGTATGATCACAGGGATTATTATAATATTCCTGGATTATGCTTTGATGAGGAGCATTCTGAAGAAGGATTTCTTACACCAGTTTATTTTACTAAAAAAGTTTTGCTTTATTTTATGCAGGATCCTGATTATAAAATGGATTTATTCTCGGAATCGTATGGACATATTAGTTTTAAAGATGAATGGAACATTCCTTTTGGAATAAATAGAAATGGTCTAGTAATTTTTTGGCTTGGAGATTTAAGTTATATCGATTCTACTAGTTTAAGTATAATGAAACCTCATAACATCGAATCAGATCATCAAATTATTGATTCGGAGTATTATGCAGCTCAGCTTGGTTGTGTTTGGAGTGAACCTAACAAAGAAGTTAGAGTGTGCTATAAAAAGAAAGAGCTTTTTGATCAAGTTAACATCAGATATAATATTGATTTGTCTCATTTGAATGATGAAATAAAGGATCATATGAGGGATTTTAGAAAACCAGTATTAATTACTAAGAAGTCAATTGAGCCAGCAGTCAACATGTTGCATAAGGTATTGATTGAAGGTGTAAACATTAATTCCTTTAGAACATTGTATCTTGAATTGTATCCCAAACCTCAAAAAGGGTATAAAGAGTGGAAATCAATAAAATTTTATCAAGCATTACTAGAGAGGGTAATCTCAGAGAATGATGATATATATGAGATTATAGCCCCACTCTATTTGCTTAATGACTTAAGACAATATTATGATCATTTATTATCAAAAGAGAAAAGAGAACATATAGAAAATAATGTTATAAAATCGTTGGGAATTGAATCTTTTAATGATATAGATATGGTTTATGAAGGGTTAATCAATAGATTAAACATCCTCTTTCAATATTTAGTCGTTGGTTACTCTGAAGAATAAACCTCTCTTTATAAAGGCAACGTTCTTATGAGTTAGTTTACCCTATCCAACGTTACGGTGAACCTTACCATAAGTAAATGAGGTTTTTTCTACTGGGAAAAAGGCTAAAATAATTTTTTATTTCAACTGGGATAAAAGGTAGAACCGTCTGTGGGAAAGAAGCACACACGGTCCATTGAGGGAAGGGTCAGTTATTAAACGGTCTAGTCTATCCCGATAAATCTGAAGTGAATTACTCCTGAACGATTATACTAGCTCGCTGGCGGATTTTGCGCCTATACCGCGCAACCACTCAATCAGTTCTTTTGCGTTACTACGTAGCGCTGAATCGAGGGGAGTAAGATCGTCGTAGCCAATCCAATTGAGGTCCGCTCCCTGTTGGAGGAGGTACTTAGCTACCCTCTGCTGCCCACCGTGACTCGCTAGCCAGAAGGCCTCGGTGATCTCGATTTGGGTGGGTAACGGGTTGCCTGCGAAGCGTTCTTTGACGCAATCCATTAGCCCGAGTGCAGCTTCGTTCCAGAGCTTGGTCTTCGCCCCACTTTCTACTAGCAGGCGTGCTGCATTCCACTGCCCGAATGCTACCGCATCGTCTAATGGCGTACCACCTCCGATAACTGCTCCTGATGCCTCAATGTCGCCGCCGGCATCGAGAAGTGCATTAAGCACTTCGATATCGTCACTGCTAGCAGCCCAATGAAGAGGTGTCTCGGTGTGTGGCCCTGTGAAACGAGCATTCACATCAGCGCCCGCCTCAACCAATATACCCACTGTCAACGCACCGTTGGGGAAGTGACCAGGCCCGTCGGTTACCACATGGAGTAATGTACGCGACATTCCCAAGCTATTGCACTTTTCATCATTATCTCTTCTAATAATTCTAGCTGTAGCCAGACCCGGATATTCAGTAAGCAGGCGTTTCAACGATAGAACATCACCAGTGTGAATCGCCTTGACAACGGCGACGGTTAGCGTCTCATCTTCGAAAATAAAGTTCATGTCTATCTCTCCTCACCTTTTATTAAACAATACTGCCGATTACTGCCACAATATCACATATTCATGTATCCTAATAGGAACCTTAGTAAAAAATTTCCTATTTTTCAAAAGATGATAACATAGAAAACTTATAGTATTAGTTGCATTCTTGATGTTAATTTTATGATAGGTCCGGTTTAAAAATAGATTTTCAAGAATTGATATTTATAAGCAAATATTTTTAACCTCTTTTTGATTTGTAACGGTGAACAGTACCATAAGTAAATGAAGTTTTTAGAAAATACAAGCCAAAAATCAAACAAGTCTAAAATTAAATTTGTATATTTTTGGCTTGTTCTATTTTTGGTTAAGAAAGAATACGTTTTTCCGTTACGATTGTTTTTTCTATACACCGTGTATTTTCAACATTATATGTATAAGCTAAATACATATAAATAAAGTTGGTGACTACTATGAAAACGGTGTTGGTTTTTCTTATTTTAGCGATATTATCCTTTATTTCCTTATACATCTTGATGAAGAAAATGAACGTAATCAACGTCTTGGGCTGTTATTTTTTATCCAATATTCTTCTTACAAATACAGGTGTAATCATTAATATGAATTTAAAATTAACAAAGCAAGATCCAACGAGTGAATTAATTTTTTGGACACAAAAAATTCCTGAGTGGTCACTCAAGCCAACTTTACTTTTATGGTTGATTTACATTTTGTTCTCTAATAGAACGATTTTAAATAAACTTATTCAACTCTCACTCTTCTTAACAGCACTTGTTTCCATTGAACTGTATTTCGTTCACATACAATATCTGGAGTGGGTGAATTGGAATGTATTTTATTCCTATATGAGATACATTTTCATTATTTTATTAATGGCTATTTACTCCTTTTATTTAGATAGACTTATTTATAAAGACAAAGAGGTGAATATGTAATGATTTTACCTCTCCCTGAGAAATTTGATGAAAATGAACTGTTTATTATCTTTTCCACAGTGATTACTTGGGCACTTATGTTTATATTACCCAGACGCTTGTCTGCTGTTACTATCACGGTTATTTGGACATTCAATGTCTTTCTTGCTTTGTTGGCGGATATTACCATCGGTGTAAAACCATATGAGCTTTACTTTACAATCGATCATAAAACGCATGAATTATTTGATGTTTTATTGCACTTTGTCACTTACCCAACTCTTTCTTATTTTGTAGTAAGCTGCTATCAATATTACAAACCTAAAGGTCTAAAGCATCTGTTTTTTCTTATTTTTTGGGCTGGGGTAGCGATCGTGATAGAATGGATTTCAGTGAAATTCAATGTTTTTACATATACCGGCTGGAAATTATACTTATCCTTTATTGTTTATTTGGTTGTATTTGCTGCTACTATTTGGCTTACGAAATTTACTGAAAAGAAACACCCTTACAAACGGCCTTCCACTGGTTGAATCAATTAAATAACCGGGTGCATCAGATTTTTTTTCGATAGTTCACATTAAATAAGTTTAGAAAGCAGTTTGTTCCCAATGGATGCGACCTGTGATAAACATTAGTTATCAGAATTTTCCAAATGAAAAGCGATATTCATTATCGTGCTGGATTGCTGAATAATCAGTGTTGATATTCCGCAAGGAGGTTATAGATGAAAAGAAAGGTAATTATTTTCACTGTTGTAGCCTTATTTTGTTTGTTATGTTACTCAATGTTCTTTAATGGATTTATTGGAGTCAAAAGCATTACTATTCAGGAAAGTGATAAATCATTTGAAGATGGTAAAAAGACTGCTGATAAAGAGATAATCGGAACAGTTAGTGGAATACTCAATAGGTCAAATAAAATTACGAATACACATTATTCACTTGCAATTGATTCAACGTACAAAATTCAGCTTGTATATAAAGATAACGATAAAGAAGTTTTATATTTTTATGAAGGTTTTGACACAAATGAAACCCTCATTGCTAGTGATATTAGCAATGATTATTATAAAATAAATGAGAAACAAACGAAAAAAATAATCCAACTGTTATTAAATTGAAGAGAGCTTTTATGAACAAGGCACCGAATCAATTACAGAGCCCTTTTCTTTATTTTTAAAACCCTTTAAAGCAAATGAAAAAAAGGTCATCCCCCCAATAAGTGAACGCTCACTGGGGGGATGACCCTTTTATATAGAACTAAACTTTACTTCGAAACCGAAAATCCTTCCTCTTCCTGCACTCCATCTGCATACTCATCAAGCAACGCACGTACTTCATCGGAAGTTTGAGTCTCCATCAGACGATTTCTGAGTTCGCTCGCGCCGCGGAATCCGCGGACGTAAATCTTAAAGAAGCGGCGGAGCGGTTTGAACGGCCGGGGCTCAAGTTCATCGTTATACTGATCATGAAGATCCAGCTGCAGCCTTAGGAGATCCAGCAGTTCTTCACTCGTATGTTCTTTCTTTTCTTTTTCGAAGGCGAACGGATTTTGGAAGATCCCGCGTCCGATCATGATGCCGTCTATGCCGTATTTCTCTGCGAGTTCCAGTCCTTTCTGGCGGTCAGGGATGTCTCCGTTGATCGTCAGTAAGGTGTGAGGAGCGATTTCGTCACGGAGTTTCTTGATCTCAGGGATCAGCTCCCAGTGGGCATCGACGTCACTCATTTCCTTCTTTGTACGGAGGTGGATGGACAGATTGACAATGTCCTGTTCCAGCAGGTGCTTCAGCCAGTCATGCCATTCCTCCACTTTGGTGTAGCCGAGGCGGGTCTTCACGCTGACGGGAAGTCCTCCCGCTTTGGCTGCCTGGATGAGTTCTGCTGCCACTTCCGGACGGCGGATCAGGCCCGAGCCTTTTCCGTTTGCTGCGACGTTATGGACAGGGCAGCCCATATTGATATCGATTCCCTTGAAGCCCATTTCCGCCATCCCGATACTCATTTGGCGGAAGTATTCAGGCTTGTCCCCCCAGATATGGGCGACGAGAGGCTGTTCATCTTCCGTGAATGTCAGACGCCCGCGCACGCTGTCTTTCCCTTTCGGATGACAGTAGCTTTCTGTATTCGTAAACTCTGTAAAAAACACGTCAGGTCTCGCCGCTTCACTCACGACGTGGCGGAACACGACATCGGTCACGGCTTCCATCGGTGCCAACACAAAGAACGGCCGAGGCAACTCATGCCAAAAATTATTCTTCATAATATATTTAAACCCTTTCCTTCAGGGAAACACGTTCCCAAAATTAAAAAGTAAGATGATTTAGTTTAATCCGTTCCCAGTCAGGATGGATTTCTACCAGTATATACTTTAATAGTATTAACCGAAAAGTGCAAGGGGACTCCCTTGCACCAATTAATACCAAAAGGAGACCTCCCGTAAAAGATGGCCTCCATTCGTTTCTTATACTTGTTCCTCACTCATGAATGCATGTGTATTCCCTTCTGTATCTTTGAAAAATACCATCCACGTCTCCGTGAGCTCCATTTTTGCGACCACATGCGGTTCACCTATAAAGCGGACTCCTTTTCCAGATAAATGCTCGTATGTTTCTTGTATATTCTTTACCTGGAAATAAAGTACTGAGCTGGAATGGGCGAATTCTTCTTTTTCTGGAAGTGATAACATGAGCCGCAGCCCTCCTGTTTCAAGAAATGCCATGCGATCTGTGTTAAACAGCAGGGTGAGCCCAAGCGTTTCCTTGTAATAATTCAAAGCCCTGTCCAGGTCTTTCACCGGTATTCCGATTTGTCCCACTTTCTCTATCAGTGCTGTGTCCATCCATCATTACTCCTCTCGTCTGTCTTTACTCTATAATAATAAAAAATTCAGGTTATCTTGTCTTATCCAATCTCACCTTTTTTCGAAAGTCAGCGGGAGAAATGCCTGCAAATTGTTTAAACATTTTACTGAAGGATACAGGGTTTTGAAGTCCCAGTAAAAAAGTGATTTCTGTCATCGTGTCATCTGTTTCCGATAGAAGCTGCTTAGCTTTGTGGATCCTGAATTCGGTCATATGCTGATGGGGGGATCTTCTGTAAATCTGCTGATACGACCTTAATAAATGGTTTGGGGATAGGCAGGCAGCCCTTGCAATATCATCGAGTTTGATGGGCAGGTCAAAATAAGCCCGTATATATTCATGAGCTATGTTTACCCTTCTATATAATTCTTCACGTGTTGATTTACGCACTGCTTTTACTGATTCAATCTCTTGATAGGTCTGGAGCTGATCGTGTATAAGTGTTTGCATGATCTGATGAAATTGTTCTTCGCGGCCAATGGATTCGCGATCACTGCCTGACAGTGCCTGTTTAAAAGCGTGCAGCTGGGCAGATAAAGTTACATTTTTGGGATAGGTCTTTTCAAAAAAGCCGATGGGACTCTTATCCTTGAATGGATCGGTCAAAAGCCTGTCATTCGTTTCTGATATGGAGTGAAAAACTTCTTCTGCGAATCCGTTTTGAAAGAAAATGCAGAATGACTCCACCTCTCTTGGTTCGTCAATGGAGATGGTGTAAGGGCCGGCATTCAGCAGGAGGTACCTGCTCTCTTCGATGGCAAAAAAGCCCCGTTTCGTCTGATAACGGGCTTTACCGTTCGAGAACGTTTTGATGGACAATTGCCCGTTACCTTCCCAATAAAATTGATTACTTTTGGCGTGCAATATGTAATTGGCAGAATCATGTTTTGGCATTATTCATTCCTCATTAGTGGTGGCAAGTTTCTTAGTTATATTATACATAATTTTCAAGTTCAGAAATTAAATCTTGAAACATGCAGTTTACAGCTTTAAAAAACATGGTTTCGCACCACTATCTATTGTAAATTTATTTTGACATAGAAAAAACGATTCAATTTTTCAATTTCTGAAGAATTGGATCAGTGCGGTTATTATCATTTATCCCGAACCAACCCTATATAACGCTACTTACCTTTTTTCCATCTCTTTCTTATGCAGCTGCTTGCTCCACGGCCAAGTACTAGCGTTCGTGCAACCAGGGGCAAAATGAATATAATATAAAAAAGCTGCTGAGATTTAATTGGAGATGGGTGGAATATCTTTAATCAGGAAAAATTTATTCAGAGTAAAAAATATAAACCAAATCTGTAAAAAATTGTTATAATGTTTCTTATAGCAGCAGTGAAGTCACTGCATTTTGAATGACAGTAAAGGGGAGCGGCGAATGTCTGATTTAAATGAAAGCCCATTAATGAAGAGTGATGAGAAGAAGCCAAAGATCAAGGTGGAAAGAAAAGAAGGGGAACCCACTTCCGCATTTAAAGGAGCGAGCTGGGCAGCTTTGGTGATTGGGGTATCCGCTTATCTGATCGGCCTGTTCAATGCCGGAATGGAACTGAATGAGAAGGGGTATTACTTCGCTGTACTCGTATTTGGTTTGTATGCAGCTGTATCCCTGCAAAAAGCGGTGAGGGACAAGGAAGAGGACATCCCGGTTTCGGGAATCTATTTCGGGCTCAGCTGGTTTGCCGTCGTTGTTGCGATTTCCTTAATGGCGATCGGGCTTTATAATGCAGGCAGTATCATCCTGAGTGAAAAAGGATTTTATGGTATGTCATTTGTTCTCAGCCTTTTTGCAGCAATCACGATTCAGAAAAATATCCGGGATACGCAGGTGGCCAGGGATAGAGAGTAATAAAATGGGGCGGTACTGATTGCTGTACCGCCCTTTGTCGTTCTACTTTTCTTTATCCGTTGCTTTTGAAGAATCGTAGAATAAACTGAGTGTGCATAGTGTCAGGATAACCGCATTTAAATTGATTTCAGAGTCTAGCATCAAACTATATAGAAAAGCTGCAGCTTCATATAGAGCTGCGCACCCTGTGATTATCTTTACTGCCTTTTTTGCTTAAGGGTAAGAATCAAATGATTCAGCTTCCTTTCTCGTTCAAGTGCCGAGCTTACTTTTCAACCGGCACAGGATACTTCCGTGCATTCTTCACCATTTTCTCTTCAATGATCTCTTTCACATCCAAATCAAGTTTGGAACTTAGCATTAAAGAGTAGATCAAGACATCTGCGATTTCTTCACGGATGTTCTCTTCATTCTTTTCCAGGGCTTCTTCGCTGCTGATCCATTGGAAGTCTTCGAGCAGTTCGGCCGCTTCGATGGAAATGGAGATGGCGAGGTCTTTGGGGGTTTGGTAGGGTCCCCAGTTTCGTTCGTCTATGAATTGGTTGAGTTTGGTCATTAGGTTTTGGATTTCGCTCATTTATTGTTTCTCCTTTCAAGATATTAAACTTAAACCACAATGAAGAGTTCATTAGGTATATTTTAGCATTAACTAATGATTGGAAGAGATAAATACAAGAATACGTAAATCAATAAAATTCCCTCTAGAACCTATCCCCTATTCATAAATATATTTAAATGACGTTTCAGCAGGTAAGTTTAAAACAGAGTCGAAAATAAGTAGTGAGGTGAGAATGAGTATGGACAATATAGAAATAAAAATAATAAGTTCAGATAATTGGAGAGATGCACTTGCACTATCAGTATACGATGAACAGCAGAAATTTGTTGCCTCTGTTCATCCTCCCGCCGCTATTGCCCTTGCTAAAGCATACATAAGACCAGGCGGGAAAATGGTTGAGCCGTATGGAATTTATAATCAGAAGAAGATGGTTGGATTTTTCAATTTGCATTATACACCAGGCAGTGAGGAGGATTATTGGCTGTTTCATTTTTTCATTGATAAAAGGTTTCAAAGAAACGGATGGGGTTCAAAGGCATTGAATGAATTAATCCTATATATTAAACAGAATAATCCTTCTAGTAAACGCCTGCGTTTAACTGTTCATCCAGAAAATGAAGCGGGGAGATTGTTTTATTTGAAGTTCGGTTTTTCAGAAGACAATATACTGACATTTGATGAACCTGCTTTTTCTATATCCATATAGGTATCATATAGAGCAGGGAAGCAAGGGAAAGACCCTTGCTTCTTTTAAATGAATAAAGATTAACCAATCACGGACTTCCCGTGATACCACTCATAAAACCCCCCAGCTTCCTCCTTCGACACCCCATACAACAAACTCTCATGTGCAGGATCTGCCCGATTCGAGAACATAATCGTCGCGACCCCGAATTTCCGCTGGATCCATGAGTGCTTTACGGTCACTTGCTGGATGCGGTGGAGGTGGGTGACGAAGGTTTCGTTCAGCCATCCTCCCTTCCGGATCTGGACGGTGTGTCCGTGGCGGATGTAGCTTGTGAACCGGTAGTCGATGATTCTCAGCAGAACGGATAGCGCGAAGACGATCGCTGCCGTCCAGAGCCATTCCTTTTTGAAAATCCATAATCCGATCAGGGTTGCAATCGTGAGATAATATGGATGCAGCAGCTTCAGCCAAAGGACTTTGATGGGGAAGCGTTCCATCTTTTCTTGTATGTGATAGTGGGGCAGGATGGTGTGGAGCATGTCATAGGCTTCATGCTTCGGCATGAACGGATAGAGGGAGCTGATGTCCTCTTCCCCTTCAGACGTCCCTGCGCTGATCAGCTTGATCGATACGAGGCCGAACATCCTTTTTACGAGGGTCTGTTCCACTTTTACCGCCTGCACTTTATTCTTTGCGATCGAGAAGCTCATTTCGTTCCCGATGCCTTTCTCGATATAGATCCGCTCCCTTTCGTCACTGATGACATAGTTTCCGTATTTGATGGTCGTCTTAATGAAGCCGATTCCAATCGACAGGATCATGGCAGCGGCAAAGAGGATGATCAAGATCCATACATGATCCAGCAAGTAGGACCAGGCGCTTTCCGCTGATTTCTCGATGGAAAAGAAATCGGCGAGGTTGAAATAGATGGCACTCAGTAGCGGGAAGATGGCCAGGAAACTGAGTGATGTGAAAGATGCTTTTATCAGATCTTTCCTGGTTGCCCGGAAATGAACAGTGCGCTCCGGCTTCGGCTGATGATCTTCCGGCTCCATCCCCGCCGACTTGTCTTCCAGATGTGACAGGATCCGGTCTTTCTCTGCCTGGGTGATGACCGGGAATTCAAATTCGGCATTTTCACCGCTCGTACCCGTTTCCAGGGTCAATGAGGTCAGGCTGAACCAGCGGTGGATGAAGGTCGTGCTGGACCGGTGGCTGTGGACACGGTCCCATGCGGCGGTCTTTTGTTTTTTAACGAACATTCCTTCTTTGAAGATGATGGACTGCACACCTAATTCATAGCGGTTGAACGCCCATTTGGAAAGGATGAACAGGACCGACATCAGTGTGGCGGCCAAGAGGGCGTAACGACCCCATACCACCCATCCGGCTGTTGAGTTGGCTTTCAGCAGGAACAGGAAGAGATAGAACCAAGCCTGACTCTTCAGGGAAGCGAACAGTTCGACTGCGATGTACGCTGGATGATAGCGTTTGGCAGGCTGCGTCATGCTCCAATCTCTCCTTCGTCCGGATCTTTGTCGGTGATTTTTGCAAAAGTGGCAATCTGAGCTTTCAATGTTCTTGCCGTATCCGCCGGGATGGCCGGGATCTTGTGGCTGGAGGTCGTTGTTCCGACTTCCAGATCGTACAGGTCATAACGGCGCATGATTGGCCCCTGCTCCGTGCGGACGTACTCCACTTTCTCCATCGGGATCAGGATGTGCTGCTGTTCCCATTTTCCGAATTTAAGCTGAACGAGTTCTTTGTCCACCTGGTAGCGCCAAGTCCTTTGTACGTAAACGGGTTCAATGATGATCGAGTAGATGGCGGAGATCACAAACAGCCCGCCGAGAACGTAAAGAATGATCCCGATCCAGTTGTACCAATTGAATCTATCCGTACAAAAAAGTAAAACGCCAATGATGATCAGGACGATCGTGTGACCGATTGTGTTGGAGATCCGCCATACTTTCGTTGCGTTCCTGGATATGGTTTCCGTTGGTTCATCTATGTGTATGTACATGTTTTTTCACCTCTGCCTGTACATACGCTGGAAAAGGAAGAAAAGTTTCATAGGTATATTCATTTTGTAAAATTTCCTCAAATATATCTTGCATTACAAGATAGTGATGAATATAATAAATCTATATCTTGCATTACAAGGTAATGGAAGGAGACATTCGATGGCAGATACAACTCAGATGTTAAAGGGAATATTGGACGGATGTCTATTGTCCATCATCAAGGACGGGGAAATCTACGGCTACGAATTGGCAGCGAGGCTGGAGTCTTATGGATTCACCTCTTTTAGTGAAGGTACCATTTATCCTTTATTGCTGCGGATGCAGAAGGAAGGGTTGGTCAGTGCCACTTTACGAAAGTCGACGGCCGGACCGAAGAGAAAATATTATTCCCTGACCGAAAAAGGGGAAGGGGAACTGGTGTCATTTATTAAGCGCTGGGAACAGTTGAGTTTCTCGGTTAATAATGTGTTGGATAAAAGGGGGATGTGAGAAGATGCTTACTAAAGAATCGGAACAGTTTTTGATTGAACTTCGCATGCATTTGATTTCGAAAGGAAAAAACGACAAAGAGATTAATGAAATCACAGACGAATTGGAAGACCATTTACTTCAGGCCGAAGCAGAGGGGAAAGATGTCACGCACATCATCGGGGAGAGTCCGAAGCAATATATGAAAAGCATCGGGGAATCAATGAAGACGGACTATCGCCAGATGATCGGGCTTGTACCGTTGATGATCCTGTTACTGGCAGCCTATTTCAGCCTTGCACCTGCCATTGAAGGCAAGTTCTCGTTATCAGGAGGCATGATCATGGTCGCCTCGATTGGCTCCGTCGTCGGGGTGCTGATCTATGCTGTCCTGCTATTCAAAGTGCTGCCTGGATACATTCAGTCAAAAAAGGGCTACCTCCTGATGTTTGGGACCATGCTTCTCGTCACCGGATTAGGGGTTGCCGTCTTATTCTGGTACAATGCGCAGGATTTTCAACCGGTGTTTACTGCGACGCCTTTACAAAATAATCTGATTCTTGCTGCGTGTATAGTGATTTTCATTGCTGCGGCCATTTATACAAAAACGTGGTTTACCATCATCATCCCGCTGTTTCTATCGCTCGGGCCGATCGCGGGCCGTTTTATTCCCGAGGACGTCAATGAAGATCCAACCCTGATCCTATATACAATCATCTTGTTAGTAGTCATTTCTGCAATTGCCATCTTCTTATTGATCAGAAAAAAGAAAAAGCAGAAGCAGCCTACGGTATAACGTTGTTTCAGAAGCACAGGAACCTCCCTGCGCTTCTTTTTGCTTCCTTGATCCAGAATCTGTTTCATTCCGACCATAAGCGCAAGAATAAGGAGGAATTGTCCGCTGACGACTTGATAAAATGGGGGAAGAGAGAAATGATAGGAAGATAAGTTGGAAAGAAGGTGTATGCCGATGACCGCGATCAACCTCACGTTCGAAGAGATGTGGGAAAAGATTATGGCTTGTGACCAGAAGTATGACGGGTTGTTTTTTACGGCTGTGAAGACCACCAAGATTTATTGCCGCCCATCTTGCCGGTCCAGGAAACCGAAGAAAGTGAATGTGGACTTCTATTTTGACATAAATGAAGTGGAGAATGCAGGTTACCGTGCCTGTAAAAGGTGTCAGCCTGAAGTGGAGTATTCCCCGAATATCGAGCTTGTCAGAAACGTCATCAGCTATTTAGTCAATCATACGGGTTCACCATTGGTACTGAAGGATATTGCGGATCATGCCGGGTTAAGCCCTTATTATCTTGAGCGCATGTTTAAACAAGAAACCGGGGATACACCGCGTACCTATTTAGAGAAAATACGCGTTGACAAAGCGGCTCATCTGCTTATGTCTACTGATCAGACAAACCTTGAGATAGGCTATGAAGCCGGCTTTCAAAGTCCATCCAATTTTTACAGGGTGTTCAGGCTTTTGAAAGGCTGCTCACCAAGCGAGTATCGAAAAAAGGTTGAAGGGGGCTTCCAGTAATGAACTGGGTTGACGCTCAATCAGAGATCAGGATTTATCCTCCTGAGGAATTCAGCTTTGATGAGTGCCTGCTGTTCTTAGGCAGGTCTGAGCTTGAAATCCTTCACGAAATAAAAGACGGATGTGTATATAAACTAATTGTAGTGAACGGGGAATTTATTCTATTTAAAATTGAATCTATCCGTGATTTTATGAAGGTTGAATTTCTGAACGGCATCCCATCTGAAGACGCACGGCAGCAAGTGGCGGAGTATATATGGGAGTGGTTTGAATTGGATATGGATCTGAGGGTGTTTTACGAATGGGCGGATGACGACCCCATCTTATCGAAACTCACCCGGAACTATTTCGGATTGCGCATGATCTGTATTCATGACCTGTTCGAAGCGCTCGTTTGGGCGATCTTGGGTCAGCAAATCAACTTATCCTTTGCATACACATTAAAGAAGCGGTTTGTGGAGCAATTTGGGAAAAGTCTGGCAGTGGATGGAGATCGATATTGGCTATTTCCTTCATTTGAAGAAATTGCTTCTTTAAATGTGGAGGATCTCCGAAAACTTCAAATCACAGGCAGAAAAGCTGA
The DNA here is from genome assembly GCF_036867415.1 of Mangrovibacillus sp. Mu-81. Lineage (NCBI taxonomy): Bacteria > Bacillati > Bacillota > Bacilli > Caryophanales > Bacillaceae > Mangrovibacillus > Mangrovibacillus sp. Mu-81. The sequence continues at coordinate 21,824 of NZ_JBAJHU010000011.1, read as the reverse complement.
ATACATCCTTGGAATTGCAAATGCTATGAGTAAGGGCGGATTGACGAAAGAATCACTGATGAAACAAGATGAAGAACAAGTGAGGAAGTCCCTGTTGCAGTACAAAGGCATAGGAGCATGGACTGCGGATTATGTCATGATGAAATGTCTGCATGTCACCACGTCGTTTCCTATCGGAGACGTCGGTCTTCAAAATGCTTTAAAGGTTTTATTGGGTTATGATCGTAAGCCGACCCGGGAAGAAATGGAAGAGTTTTCGGCAAAATGGGAAGGGTGGCAAGGGTATGCCGCCTTTTATCTTTGGAGGTCTTTGTATGACGAAACTATACAAACAGCTATACCAATCGCCAATAGGCACAATCGAAATACTGGGCACTGATGAACACATCACATCGATCCTTTTCGTAGACGAAGAGTATCAGGCAAATGATGAATGCCCTCGGGTCTTAGAAGACTGCAAAGTCCAGCTTGATGAATATTTTCAAGGCAAGCGCAGTGAGTTTACATTCTCATACCTATTTGGCGGAACAGATTTTCAAAAGAAAGTATGGGGTGCATTAACAGAAATACCCTATGCAGAAACAGCTTCTTACAAAGAAATCGCCCTTTCTATCGGGAATGATAGGTCCTCCCGTGGAGTAGGCAGTGCTAACGGCAAAAACCGCTTAAGCATCGTCATCCCATGTCACCGTGTCATCGGATCGAATGGTAAGCTGACGGGCTATGCGGGAGGTTTATGGAGGAAGGAATGGCTTCTTCGGCATGAGCGGTCTTTAAGTAAGACGGGGGTTCATTATGATATCTTTTGAGGAACCCATATCAGCGTTGAAGTTGTGCAGTGGTTTTAAAGAGAACTTTTCTGCCTATTAAAAACCAACCTCTAAAATAGTTGGAGGTTGGTCAGCAAACTTCTATTTGTTTAAAGTAATCCACCGAATATTATTTTTCACTTGCGATCTCTTTTCTATTAGGAGCAAGAGGTGGTTGTTCTAACCAATTATTCTTTACCATTAAATTAAACCACTTCTTTGTAACCATAAGATTTTTTAGAATTGTTCCCTCATAAGCAGTAACAAGATCTGTACGCATTGCCGATGCCAGACCTGTGCCATGATAATTTTGTGCTGCTTGAAATAAGAATCCAATATGATACAGCATCAATTTATCAGAAAAAGGAGAGTCTGTTGACGTTGTTACTTCTGTTTCCCAAGATTTAGGAACAGGTAAGTTATCTGCCTGCATGATTTTAGATAATGCTTTGATTTGCCCATCTGCTGTTTTCTCAGAATCGGCTAAGAATTTTCTTACTTCTTTTGATTGAGCCACTTGACTGAATGCAATGGAGAGTGTTTTAGCCATAATACTTTTTTTCAGGTTAAAGGAGATACTAATGATTTCTGTTGCCGCTAATTTTCTGCCTTTTCCAAAAAAACCATCGGTGAAGTCTTTACTTGAAATATATTCAGGGTTTTCACCAGGATAGAATATAGGGTCACGTTGAAAACTACCTTTTTCAAGCAATAGTTCTATCGTTTGGTGATACATCTTTTTTGCAGCATCATCACATGAATCGTAAAAAAGCCTTAAGTCTTTTCTTACGGATACAGCTAACGAAGTACTGTGGCCCAGCAAACCATGTAATATCATTATATGTAGGTAATTCAGGCAAAAAATATCCGTGAATAATCTTTGTTTCCCTTTAAATAGGTCAGATTCAGAAAATCCGATTGGGACTGGAAAGCCCTCGTTCTGCAAAAATGAACTAATTTGTTCTTTTTGTCCTTTAAATGTTTCTATAGCATCTGAGAAAACCGCTTTTATTTGCTCATCCTCAATAATAGAAACCATATATTTATTTACAACATCAACCATCGTACCATTTACAAACTCCCCCCATAGCGAACCTATTTCAGAAGATGTAAGTTTTAACTGATCTCTTTCCAACATAGTCACCTCAATGTTTAAAGATATGGAATTATAAAATAGTGTATCCAAACTTTAAAATTCAATGTATCATGCATGTTGCTTATTCATTACATTCACATATCTCCCATTACGAATTTCACTAACCTGAAGCATACTGAGAATAGGGAGATATCGATATGGGAGAAGATATTTAGGATACAAGATGGCATTTGATTTTATCCTGCTGTATATATTTGCTATTTGGAATTGTTATCGTACGACAGTAGATATGAATAATGTGTACATATTAGCAGACATGAAAATCATCCTTTTAATACATTTAGTATTGGAGCGATGGAAATTAATTACCTTGATAAAAGGAATCCTATTTTATCTTTTCTGTGGTCGCTTTATGCCAAACTCTAAGAATCCGCTGGCAACAATTAGCCAGCGGATTCTTGATTCTTTTAAACTATTTTAAGAATTTCTCCAATAGCTGCAATTCCTGGTGGGTATATGATTTCCCGCCGTAACGGACCTTTTCATAAATCGGTATGATTCCAATCGGTCCTTTTATCCGTCTGAACCATTCCTGGATGGTTTCGTGACTCCTTTTTTTGTTTAGAAAGTTTAAATGACTTTCCCAGTCGATCAACATTTGGCGGATTTCGTTCAGTTTTACTTCTGATAGGGTATATGGTCTGTCCTCTTCTTGTATGGCATAGGATTTAACAGCATGCCGGTTGAGATCTGTGTCCGGCAATCGTTCTTCTTTTTCTTTCCGCTTTTTCTTCATGTACCGGAGATACCAGAAAAGGAAAACAACCGCCAGAATCATGAAAACCCCGTACTTTTTTACGGTATCCACGAAGCCCTTGCCATTTCCAATTTCGCCCGAAAAAGGGTCCACAAACCATGGTAAATATTCATCCACAACAATTGGCTCATCGAGGCGCCTTTCCGAAATAGTCCTCCCTTCACGCGGGGGACCCAAATAGAGATCACTCTCTCCGCCGGGGTCCTCTACATGATAAAAACCCTTCACCTTTACAGCTGCTTCACTGCATACATTCATCAATACCAGGCTGGTGCCTGCACAGATGAGGATAAAAAGGATTGTTATCCCTGCTTTTTTCAACATTGTGACCTCCTCTCATTCCTCTTTACCGCTTGATGTGCAGAAGCGGTTCACGGGTGGTGAGTTCTGGCGGTGTTCCGATGATCAAGCCAAGTGACTTGTTGTCTTTTGCCCTTAGTGAATGTTGATAGAAGAGTTCGGTTGGGAAGAATCTCCCGTTGGGATTGACGAGTGCCAGCGTCTCGATCAACTTCCTCAATTGCGAACGGTCGAGGTCGTTCTTGAGACGCATGATGTCCTGGTGTTCTGTCGCATAATTCACCCAAAGCTCCACCTTGCATCCCTCTTTTATCAGGTACAGGCAGACCGACACGGTGTATTCGATCAGTTCCTCCATATCCTTCCTGAGGTGAAACTGCCCTGCTCCTACCATGTTGAGGAATATGGAATACAGGTCGCCGTGGACTTTCTGATATTTTTTTGCGAGGAGTTTGTTCTCTTTGGCTGTTGCGAGCCAGTGGATATGCCTGAAGCTTTCATTCTCATAATCTTTGGTCCCGATGATGCTCGTCTCATCCAGAAACAAGGAGTAATTCGTCTGTTTGTAGCCCTGAAGCATGGATTTCAGCTTCAAGTCATGAATTTTCCCGATACGTGGAAGGACTTTGAATGAGGGGAGCATCTCTTGGCCGCTTTCCACTCGATAGATTTGGAGGGACAGCGGATCCTTCAGCAGGAATTCTAGATTGCTCCACCGATGAATTCCCCGGCCTTTCCCCTTTAAGGTGACGGTGATCGTCTTTTGTGATTTTGCCGGGAGGTCCAGGGACAGTGAGCAGATGCTGCTTTCCTCATCCCCGCCGGTAAATACGAGTTCATGATCGCTCCTGCTTTCTATGTTCATTTTCAGGCGATACACGGGTAGTGCGGAATCGTTCCGGATCTCGATCTGGCAGGTGACCGTTTCATCGATGCTTGAGGCGTCATGGTATTTTCTGATACTCCAGGAAATCTTCTTATATTGCATGTTTAGATAGATTCTCGATAATAGTGCCAAGGAAAGAATCATAGAGAATAGAAGGGCAGGAACGGAATACCCTGCGAAACTGCTGATGATGAGCAGGATCATGTTCAAGATCAAGACCAGCGGCGTAAAGATGAAGGGTGGTTCCTTATAGATCTTCATGGTGTTTCGACCGGAACGGAGATGCTGTCAAGAACTTCGTGTATGACCGCTTCCTTCGATGTCTTTACCTCTCCTTCCACATTCAACGAGATCCTGTGTGCCAAGAGCGGAAGTGCCAGTTCTTTTACATCATCCGGAGTACTGAAATCCCTCCCGTACAGGAAAGCCCTTGATTGGGTTGCTCTCATGTATGAAAGTGATCCGCGGGGACTTACCCCGATATCCACATATGGATGTTGTCTTGTCGCCTGGACGATTTCCATCAAATAATCCTCGACCTCTTCTGAAACAAGGACATCCTTTACTTTCTGCTTCAACTGAATGATGTCTTCTATGGAGATGACACTCTCGATGTTCTCGAGCGGATTGGATGAACGGAACCGCCTCAGCATCATTTTTTCTTTTGCAGGAGACGGGTAACCCTGCCTGATAGTAAGCAGGAAGCGGTCGAGCTGGGCATCCGGCAATGGGAATGTGCCGATTGAGTCATGTGGATTCTGCGTGGCGATGACACAAAACGGTTTTGGTAAATGATGTGTCACGCCGCCGAGAGTGACATGCTTCTCTTCCATCAGCTCAAGAAGGGCGGACTGGGTCCTCGGAACGGCTCGATTGATTTCATCGATGAGGAGAACATTATTAAAAACGGGACCTTTCCGAATTTTAAAGTCACTCGTTTTCACATCAAAGTATTCCTGTCCCACAATATCCGAGGGAAGCGTATCGGGGGTGAACTGAAGCCGGTTGAACGACCCGTCGATGCTTCTCGAAAAACATTTCGCCATCGTCGTTTTCCCTGTGCCGGGCACATCTTCAAGCAGTATATGCCCGTCACTCAACAGGGCAATAATCATCAGCTCAATTTCTTTCTCCTTATCGATCATGACTTTCGCTACATTCTCTTTTATATGCTGCAGCATTTCCTCACCCCTTTTATTTAGTCTGAACATTCCAATTATAACATTTTTTTACATTTAAGGTGTTTCAAATCAAGAAAGTTTGTTCCGAACGTATCCAGTTTACAAACGAATCTATATATAAAAGGATGAAGGATACTAAAGGGGGAGATTACATGTTGAAAGAATGCATGAAATGGAACAGATCGAATACAGGGATGAATTCAATGCTATATTTTTTTGTGATTTAGACTTGAATCAGAGTTGAGGCAAGCTCGATACAGAATCGAAAACAAAAAGAAGAATGTAAAGAATGTAGAGAAAGAAAAGAAAACACTCACCACCTAATCTATACTTTGGCAGATAATACAGCGTGCGAGCGGGATATTGCCAACGGGGTGAAACCGAATTCCATAGCGGGATTGCTGGAAAAGAGATACAATTTACTAGAATTCAATTTTTATGAAAATGTTGGAGGAACTATGAAAAAGTTTAAGAGAATCATGAAAAGAGTATTGATTGTGTTCGCTGTTTTGGCAGCTTTCATGTATGTAAACAACACGTCCCTGTTTACGAAGACGGCAGGGGAGGAACCTTTGTTATTGGCGCACAGGGGGATGGCTCAGACCTTTCCGATGGAGGGGATCAAGAGCGATACCTGCACAGCCGGGAGGATCTTTGAGCCGGAACATCCTTACCTGGAAAACACGATTCCGTCCATGGAAGCAGCTTTTGAAGCCGGCGCGGACGTTGTCGAGTTTGATGTGCAGCCGACGAAGGACGGCAAGTTTGCGATTTTCCATGACTGGACATTGGAGTGCCGGACGGACGGCAAAGGGGTGACGAGGGAGCACACGATGGAGGAATTGAAGCAGTTGGATATCGGGTATGGGTATACGGCCGATGACGGGAAGACCTATCCATTTCGGGGGAAAGGGGTCGGACTGATGCCGTCACTTGATGAAGTGCTGTCCCATTTTCCGGAAGGATCATTCTTGATCCATATCAAGAGCGATGATCCGGAAGAGGGAAATCAGCTTGCCGACCATCTCTCTCAACTTCCGAAAGAGAGGTTAAGTGAACTTACAGTTTATGGTGGTGACCGTCCGATTGCAGCGTTAAAAGAAAAGCTTCCGGAAATTCGCGTCATGTCGATCGCCACGATGAAGAGCTGCATGCTGCCTTATATTGCGGCAGGATGGACAGGTTATGTTCCTTCTGCCTGCCGCAATACGCAGATCCACATACCGGAGACCTATGCGAAATGGATGTGGGGCTGGCCGGATAAATTCATCAAGCGCATGGAAGAGGCAGGTACGCGCGTGATCCTGGTCGCAGGGGACGGCGGATGGTCGGAAGGCTTTGATACGCCTGAGGATCTCAAACGGCTGCCTTCCGATTATTCCGGCGGGATTTGGACAAACCGGATTGATGAAGCTGCTCCGATTTTGCAAGAATGAGAGCGCAGCTGAAAGCCTGATTTCTCATTATAAGTTGGAAATCAGGCTTTTCTTTTTTTAACCATTGGGGATCCTGCACGGAATCAGGCAGCGTGGTTTAACGGTTCCTACCCGTTCACCACCAGTCCATCGCTCATTTTCACAACATGGTCAGCATACGTAAGCATGTCTTCGTCATGTGTGACCATCAGGGTTGTGATATCAAGCGTTCTGGTCAGTTCCCGGATTAACCTCATCACATCCCTTGACCTCTTAGAATCCAGGCTTGCAGTTGGTTCATCTGCGAACAGAACGCTCGGTTGATGGATGAGGGCACGTGCCAGGGCAATCCGTTGTTTTTCCCCGCCTGATAAAGAAGCAGGGTAGGCATGTTTCCTGTGATCCATTCCGACCAGCTTTAGAATGCGGTCGATTTCCTTTGTCTGTTCATGTTTCTTCAATGTCGTTTCGGATGCATCGAACATTAAGAGCAGTTGTTCTTCGACTGTGAGGAAAGGGACCAGATGGGCAAATTGAAAGACGAAGCCGAATCTGCACGCCCGTATTTTCCGGATTTGTTCAGCGTTCATTTCCGTCATGTTTTTGCCTTCAAACAGCACCTGCCCCCCTGATGCAGGCTGCAGGCCGGCTGCTATCGTCAGCAGCGTACTTTTCCCGGATCCCGATGCGCCGACGAGTGCGGTGATTTCCCCTTCATGAAGGGTGAGGTTGATGCCTTTCAGGACCTCTTCCTTCACTTCGCCGTTTGTGAATGTCTTCTTGACGTCTTCCATCGTGAATATGGCCATCTTACACCTCTCCTTGTTGAATCGCTTGTAATGGTTCCACCTTCTTGATCCCGATGCCTGATAGGGTGGCGCCGGTAAAGCCGATCACCAGGAAGACAAGCGACAATTGGATGGTTGCTTGAGCGGTCAGGCTGAACGGCATTCCCTCAGGCGCCATCAACGTGAACAATTGACTGCAGGTGACGGATAGAAGAAGGGCCGTCATGGTGATCATGAGCATTTGTGTCCACATCATCTTAAATAACGTGCCCGTTTTCACCCCGATGGCTTTCAGGATACCGTAGAGCCCGATTTTCTGAACGTTCATCATGTAGAAGAAGATGGCAAATAACATCCCGCTGATGACAACCAGGAACCAGACCATCATGTTCAAAGACAGTTGTTCTGCACTGTAACTTGGAATCGTTTGGAGAAACTCTTCTTTTGAAAAAGAGTGCATCCCGGTGATGTCAGTTGAATGGTCCTCTTCAGGCAGGAACAGCAGCTGCATTTCTTCAACGTTGAATATGTCTTTGTAGTCCTCCATATTGATATATGCAGCTGGTGCGTGGCTGAATTTCTTCCCGTCGGCAAAGCCTTTCACGGTAAATGTGCCGCTGTATTGAGCGGTGGTCAAGGTATCCCCGACCTTGATCCCTTCCTCCTCCAATGAACCGTCAAGGACAATTTCCCCACTCTTTACATCGGTAAAGAACGGGGAAGCGGTAGAAGTGACAAACGCGGCACTTCTCCGATTCCCGGAATCATCACTCAAAAAGCTCATCTGGATGGAAATGGCGGCAGCGTCCTTACGGGTGTGTAGAAATTCCGCCTGGACCCTCTTGTCTATCCTCGAGAAGCTATAAGTTTCATCCGCATCTTCATCCAGATAGAATTGTCCGTCCGGCAAGGCTTTGATGAGTGAAGCATTATCCTGCGAAAGTCCATTGGCCAGGCCGGAAATAAGAAAGGTCAACAAACTGACCAGAAAAATGATCGAACCGAGAATCATAAATCTTACTTTATTCTTTTTCATTTCTTTCCATGCAAGGTTCATATCAAGTCCTCCATCTCTTCAGATTGACTATATCCTTAATCTACAACCTCAATATGAACGGAAGATGAACAATGGATGACAAAAAAGTGTTATGCCCTCCCCGGGATTTTTCCAGGGAACACATAACACGTTTAATTGGATTTTGATTTGGCAGGCAGCTCGACAATGAAAGACGTTCCTTCATTTTCTGTGCTTTTTACATGGATCCGGCCTCCATGCAGGTTGATGATGGTGGCAGCGATCGACAGCCCCAGTCCTGTTCCTTCGACGGAACGTGAGCGGGCTGTATCCACCCGGTAAAAGCGGTCAAAGATTCTTTCCTTCTCGCCCTCATTCATCCCTATGCCCGTATCTTCAAAGGTTATGAAAATCGATTCGTCCCTTTCCTCTATCCGGACTTCAATGCTGCCGTCGGGCTTGTTGTATTTTACCGCGTTTGTTAACAGGTTCTCCCAGACGGTGTGAAGCAGTGACGGGTCCCCGGTGATGTCCGTATCGGGCAGGGAATAACCGAGCATGATGCCCTTTTCGCTTATCTGCCACTGATAGTTCCGGATCAATTCCTTGATCTGCTTTCCGGCATTGAAGATTTCCGTGTTCATCATCTCTTCATTCCGGTCTAACGAGGCCAGGAGCAAGAGCTGCTTCGTCAATATCGACAGCCGATCGATTTCACTATTGATGACAGAGACATATACCTTCTTATCTTCCGGATTGATTGAGTCCTTCTCTAACAAATTTGTGTACCCCTTTATATTGGAGAGCGGGGATTGGATATCATGGGAAATATTTGAGATAAATTCCTTCCTCATGTCATCCATTTGTTCCAACTTTCGGGCCATTCGCAGAAAGCTTCGGGAAAGTTCACCAATTTCATCATGCCGTTCCCGATCGACTTCAACATGGAAATCCCCGTCCGAAAGCGATTTGGTGGCTTTCGTGAGCTTTGCTATCGGCTTAACTAAATAATGGGTGCTGAAGATGACGAGCAGGATGCTTAACAGGATCGTTAAGACAAGCAGCCAGGCGAAAAGGAAGTGCATTTCATTAAACAGAAGTTTGATATCAGGCCTGAGGAATAGTGCGTACCGTTCGCCGTTATGCTCAAGCGGCACGCCGATCGAGTTCTGTAATTCGTTCGCAAAAAAACCGGTAACGAATGTTTTCCGAGGAAACTGAAGGATCCCGTGGAAGACGTGGCCGTTCAAGACCCGTTCCTTGACGGAGTCGGAAAGGGTCTTGTCCTTAAACGGCGAACCGAAGAATGTCCCATCCCCGGATTCATCCACCAGGTAGAACTGATAGCCGACGGCGGAAAGACTTTCTAAGTATGCTTCTAAATCTATGTCGGGATGCCCTTCGGCAAACTCAGCGATGTTCAGTGCGATCGTTGTATTCTTCCGGTCATTATCCGGCTTTAACTTTTGCTGATAATAGGAATTTGACAGCACGAATGCAAGGATCCCGCTTATGATCATGATCCCGATCGTCATTCCGACAAATTTTATATAAAGAGACCTCATACGCGCTTGGTCTCCATTAAGTAACCGACCCCGCGCACCGTCTTTATTTGAACATCATCCGTTAGTGCAGAAAAGCGCTCCCTCAATCTTTTCACGTGAACATCCACCGTCCGTTCATCCCCTTCATAATCCAGCCCCCAGATCCGTTCAATCAAGTGCTCCCGGGAAAACACCTGCATGGGATGGGAAGCGAGGAAATAGAGCAGTTCGAATTCCTTTAAAGGCAAAAGAACGGTCCGGTCCCCGATCCTTACTTCATAATTGTTCTTATTGATCGTCGTCTCGCTGAGCCTGATGGACGATTCATCCGATTGCTTATCATAACGCCGCAACAGGGCACCGATGCGAAACAGTAATTCTTTCGGTTCAAACGGCTTGACCAGATAATCATCCGTCCCGGCCGTGAATCCTTCTTCTTTATCCTCGATCTGATTCCTGGCTGTTAGCAGGATGACCGGGATATCATACTTCCGCCGGATTTCCCTTGTTAATGCATAGCCGTCCATAAAAGGCATCATCACATCCACAACCGCCAAATCACACGCTTCCCGGTGAAGAACGCCCAGTGCTTCCGTGCCGTCTTTTGCCTGGAACACACGATAACCCGCCTCCGATAAGTTGATTGCGACCAGCTGTAAAATATTGATATCGTCATCTGCGATAAGAATCGTTGTCATGTGAAATTCTCCTCTGAATGGTTTTAATGAACATTGAATTTAAACGAGGAAGCATTGAGTTGCACGGCAGCGTGTCCTATTTAGTAAATCTCTTTCTCTTCCTGACAAATAAAACGGCAAACAGTATCAATAGAATGGCTAAAATGGCGTATACCACATTTGAATAAATATCCATATAGCCTGCGATGGTTTCCCATGAGCTTCCCACTGCAGCCCCGATGTTCACGAGGACGGCATTCCAGATAAGTGTCCCTGATGTCGTGAGCAGCAAGAAGGTACCAAAGTTCATACGCGCCATGCCGGCCGGTAAGGAGATTAGACTTCTTATTAATGGGACGAAGCGGCAAAAGAAGACGGTCCAGGCGCCGTATTTCGAGAACCATTCGTCCGCTCTGTGAACATCCTTTTTCTTCAAGCGGAGGAGATATCCCCACTTGTCGACAATCCTCTCCATTTTTTGCAGATCGATAAGCAATCCGATCCCATACAGTATGATGGCGCCTGCGACTGACCCAATTGTTGACACGGCGACGACACCGGGCACACTCAGTGAAGAATCGATCGTCATGAACCCTCCGAACGTAAGAATCACCTCCGAAGGGATGGGAGGAAATAGATTCTCCAGCATAATCAACAGAAATATACCTGTATATCCGAACTGCTCCATTACTTGTGTAATCCAGCTTTCCATTTTGTCCGCTCCTCTATATACCTTTAAACGTTTTCACATGTTCTTGCGGGGTCACCAAAATCGGCCCTGCAGAGTCGTATAGTATTATTCTATTTTATGTTTTCTTTCCTCCTGGAACAAGTAACTTCATTTACGCGGGTGAAGAAGTAACATGCCGTACCGATAGTTGATCAATTCATTTCCTTACGCCTGCAAACCCCCATGATCACCCGGTTTCATGCTTTCTTTCGACCTTGTGGATGGAATTCTCACTTTTTAATATGCTCTAAATAGTTTATAATTATCAGATAACAGTAGATATTTAGACTCATAAATCAGTATAATGAAATATGGTATGTTTAGTATTGTAACGGATAAGGTGTGTTCCCGGAGTGACGCCTTGCTTTGTTGTGAATTCCTGAGCAGGAGCGCCTACTCTTTTTTGAAGGCTCTATTCTAGAGGATTGTTGTTTACGTACATTGTGAAGGAAGCGTAATAAAGTGCGTACACGTGCTCTTTTCGAACGCAAGCTTTAAACAAAGCATTGTTAAAGTAACCGAAAATACCCAAGTTCCGGTATTTTCTCCTGAGTTATACAACAAAGTTTGCGAAAAGAGCCTTTTTGAAAATATAAAGAGTAAGGAAGGTTATCATGAGCAGCATACAGAAAAAGACAGACGTTATATTAATCGGTGCCGGAGTCATGAGCGCGACTTTGGGATCATTGCTGAAAGAATTGTCACCCCAATGGGAAATCAAAGTGTTTGAGAAACTTGCAAACGCAGGGGAAGAAAGCTCAAATGAATGGAATAATGCGGGGACGGGCCATGCTGCATTGTGCGAGCTTAATTACACGTCCGAGAAACCCGATGGAACGATAGATATCACGAAAGCGGTCAACGTCAATGAACAGTTTCAGATTTCAAGGCAGTTCTGGTCTTATCTTGTGAACAGCAATCTGATCCAGAACCCACAGGGCTTCATCAAGTCCCTGCCGCATATGAGTTTAGTGCAAGGAATAGAGAATGTAGCGTTTCTGAAAAAACGAATGGAAGCGCTGTCAGGCAATCCGTTGTTTCAAGGGATGGAATATTCGGAAGATGCCGGGAAACTGAAAGAGTGGATCCCTCTTATCATGGAGGGCCGCACGTCAACCGAACCGATCGCGGCAACGAAGATCGATTCGGGGACGGATGTCAACTTCGGTGAGTTGACACGCATGCTGTTTGACCATTTGAAGAGTAAGGATGTCGAGATCAACTACAAGCACAGCGTGGAGGATCTGAATCGGACGAGCGATGGATCGTGGGAAGTGAAAATCCATGACATCGACAGCGGACGGATCGAAACCCATACGGCTAAATTCGTCTTCATCGGAGGCGGGGGCGGAAGTCTGCATCTGCTGCAAAAAACAGGCATCCCGGAATCGAAGCATATCGGCGGATTCCCTGTCAGCGGATTATTCATGGTGTGCAACAAACCGGAAGTCGCAGCGCAGCATAATGCGAAAGTATACGGGAAAGCCAAGGTCGGAGCCCCTCCGATGTCCGTGCCGCATCTTGACACGAGATTTATCGATGATAAGAAAACGTTGTTATTCGGACCATTCGCCGGCTTTTCTCCTAAGTTCTTAAAGACGGGATCAAATATGGATCTGATCACGTCAGTGAAACCGAACAACGTCTTCACGATGCTCGCGGCAGGGGCGAAGAACATGCCGTTGACGAAATATTTGATCGAGCAGGTCCTGCAGTCGAAAGAACAGCGCATGGAAGAGCTGCGGGAATTCATCCCGAACGCCAAGAGCGAGGACTGGGATATCGTCGTGGCCGGGCAGCGCGTCCAAGTGATCAAGGATACAGAAACCGGCGGCAAGGGGACCCTGCAATTCGGTACGGAAGTGATCAGCGGGGCTGACGGCTCGATCGCTGCCTTATTGGGAGCGTCGCCGGGTGCTTCCACCGCAGTCCACGTCATGCTCGATGTACTCGGCAAGAGCTTCCCTCAGCATATGACAGAATGGGAACCGAAGATCAAACAAATGATTCCTTCTTACGGAATGAAACTATCGGAAAATCCTGAGCTGTTCCGGCAGATTCATGCTTCAACAGCGGAAACGCTTGGATTGAGCGAGAAGGAAGAAGCACTCAGTTAACTTTTTTGTATGTGGTAAGGCCAAAATCAATCCAGTTTGATGGGGTTGGTTTTGGCCTTTGTTTGTGTGGTCATGAATTGTCCTATTTATATAGAAACACCTTGAGGGTATCGTTCCGGTCAAGGGTGGCAAGCAGTACGTTCTTCGGTTCGGTCTGATAGTGTTTTTCGAGCCTTTCTATCACCCAGCGTTCGTCCTTCTGGATGTGAGTCAGCGCGGCTTCATCTATTTTTCCTTCTTTGATAATCGTCCTTGGAAAATCGAAAGGCTCTGTTTCCAGCTGGAGGGCATAAGGGGTAAGCGGTTCATATTTTGGATCGAGGAACACGGAAATCTTCCCGTCCGCCTCCCAAATCGCGAGTGCCACCTTCTTCACATCTTCAATTTTATCCTCCCGCAGCTCCTCCATTAGCACATCCAATGAGATTCTGGCTTTCTTCAGCCCTTTATTGAGTATTTTTCCATTTTGAACAAGCGTAATCGGCGGCGGTGTGAAGAGCTTTCTGAACCATGACCACTTCAGAAGGAGATATACTCCGCCCACATAGAGAACCACCAATACAATGGTCGTGATGATGGAACCTTTCAGTCCAAGGTTTTCATCAGAGAGCGGATGGGCGATGATGTTTCCGATCACCAGGGCAATGGCAAAATCGAGAGGTCTGAGCTGAGAAATCGCCCGCTGTCCCAGTACTTTACTGACTATTAATAAAAAGAAAAAAGCAACGACTGCCCGGAGAATCCACTCTGTGGCCGTAAGCGTTTCCTGGCTTTGAAAGAAATCCATGCATGACACATCCTTTAGTAAGCTGCTCTTTAGTTTTACACGGATGGGTCATTTTTATTTTGGGGATGGTGTGGTACCAAAAATTAAGGTCAATCTCTTTTATTTTCAAAACAAGGTTGTATATTTATACAATTCAATGTTATCTTATTTATATTCAGAAAATTTAAAGGACGATTCACGGTTTTGAATTATACAAATGCACCTGGGAGGGATTTCGTATGCAGGCAGAGAAGCTGCAACATGCTGAGGAGATTACTGGTAGAAAAGAGTTTACAGCGAAGCAATATATGAAGTTCTGGCTGCCTTCGTTGTTCGGGGTATTATTGTTTCTGATCCCGATTTCCATCGACGGAAAGGTGACGATCGGACTGGGCATCCTGGCCGACGGGCTGCAGGCGATAATAGCGGACTACATTCCTGTGATCATGACGGGCATCATCTGTTTATCTGCAATCGCGAGTTTAGCAGTCAGATTCACAACGGTCCAGATGGTTAAAAAGAGTCCGTTCCTGACCGCATTATTCGATGTGACGCCGTTTTGGCTCGTGTTGCGCTGGATCGGTGCGATATTCGCGGTTTTGACGTTTTTTCAGATCGGCCCGGAATACATATGGTCGGAGATTACAGGCGGGGTCGTGCTGTATGATTTGATCCCAGTGCTGATGGTATGGTTTTTATTCGCATGTTTATTCATGCCGCTGCTGCTCGAGTTCGGCCTGATGGATTTCTTTGGCACATTGGTACGGAATGTGATGGTGCCTCTGTTTAAATTGCCGGGACGTTCCTCCATCGATGCATTGGCATCGTGGATGGGAAGCGGGACGGTTGGCGTCCTGTTGACGACACAGCAATATGAAGGCGGGTATTATACGAAACGCGAAGCGGCGGTTGTCGCGACGAACTTCTCGATTGCGTCGATTGCCTTCAGCCTGGTAATTGCCAAGTTTCTAGCGATTGATCATCTGTTTGTCCAATTCTATCTGACGGTGGTCGTGACCGGTGTGATCGCAGCCATCATCTGTCCGAGGATCCCGCCGCTTTCCCTGAAAAAAGAAACGTATTACGAGCCGGTCGGGAAGCAGATCGAAGAGGACGTTCCTGCCGGGGTTTCCAATTTCCGCTGGGGACTTGAGACCGCAGTGGAAAAGGCAGATGGGGTCAAAAGTTTCCGCGGTGTGGCGGCAAGCGGAATCAAAAACGTGGTGGACATCTGGTTCGCGCTGATCCCGCTCGTCATGGCGATCGGGACGGTTGCTCTTGTGATTGCCGAATTCACGCCGATCTTTGATTATTTGTCCTATCCATTCGTCCCGCTGCTTGAGTTATTGCAGATACCGGAGGCAAAAGCCGCTGCACCGGCGATGATCGTCGGCTTTGCGGACATGTTCCTGCCGGCTGTCGTCGGAAGCGGGATCAAGTCGGAACTGACCCGTTTTGTCATCGGGGTCATGTCGTTATCTCAGCTGATCTACATGTCCGAAATCGGGATCCTCTTATTAAAATCAAAGATTCCCATTTCGTTCCTGCAGCTGTTCATCATCTTTTTGCAGCGGACAATCATCACTCTGCCGGTCGCAGCATTGATGGCTCATTTGTTTTTCTTTTAGGCTCTTTTCGCATACTTTGTTGCTTTACAAATAAGAAAACACCGGAACTTGGGTATTTTCGATCGTACGTCCATCATCTATTTAAGCTTGAGTTCGAAAAGAGTACGTTCACGCACTTCATTAAAACTCCTGGATGATGGACGTAAAGCAACAATCTTTTAGAAAACAGCCTTCTTTTAATGAATGTTTCACGTGGAACATCGTCCTCAGCAGGTTTACCAGCCATAAGTTGAACACCGGGTTCCATGTAAAGAAGAGAAAGCATTGGCAGCCGTCAATGCTTTCTCTTTTGTTGAATAGGAATAAGGGTAGAAGCCCCCAGGTTCTTCCTATACAATAAAATTAAACAACGAATGGAAAGGTGTTTGATCGCGTGAATCCTGAATCTTTTTTTTCAAAAGACATTAAACCTGCTTTAAAGAATGATCCGCCTGGTGAATGGATGCCTGTTATTCCTGACGGCTGCATCCGGCTGAGTTCGGGCTACCCAGATCCAGAGCTTATACCGGTGCAGGACCTGAAGAACTCGGTGTTGAAGCTTTTGGAAGAGGAAAAGGATCTGCCGCTTCACTATATTGGGAGCAAGAAAGTAAAGGACCTTAAGGCGACTCTTCAACTTCTGATGTCTGACCGTTCCATGGTGGTCGCGAGTGAGAATATAATGATCACTTCGGGTGCGTGTCAGGCAATCGACCTGATTGCCCGTGTCCTCCTAGACGACGAGACGGTCGTGGCGCTTGAATCCCCGACGTATATGGAGGCGCTCGAAATCTTTCAGAACTACACGAAGCACTTCATCAGTATCGAAGTAGACAAACATGGACTCCGGACCGACATTCTGGAAGAGGCGCTGGAGGAGCGCAGAAAGAATGGTGAAAAGCTCCCGAAAGTGTTGTATACAATCCCTACATTCCAAAATCCGACGGGGACGACGATGACGGAGGAGCGCCGCGAGCATGTCATGAGGCTTGCCGACGAATACGATTTCCTTGTGATTGAGGACGATGCATACGGGGAATTGTACTTTAACCAAGACACGAGCCCATTGAAGGCGAAGATGAGAAGAAATGAATCACGTGTATTGTATATCGGTTCTCTCTCAAAAGTGGTGGCACCCGGGCTTCGAATCGGCTGGGTGGCTGCCGAAAAGGAATTCATCCAGGCACTGTCATGGTTCAAGAAAGATCTTGACCATCCTTTTTCACAGGCAAGCGTAAGTCAGTTTCTGCATGATACGAATTGGGAAGTGCGCTATACCATCTTAAGGAAGGTGTACCGTGCAAAGTGCTCACTTATGCTGGCCGAACTTGAAAAATATATGCCTGATTCTGTTTCATGGTACGTCCCGCAGGGCGGATATTTCGTCTGGGTCAAGGTTCCGGGGACGGATACTTCGAAGCTCTTGGAAAAGGCCGCTGCAGAAGGGGTTTCCTACGTGCCGGGCAAGTATTTCTTCTTGAACCAGGAAGACGGTCTTGAGTATCTGAGGCTTTCGTTCAGTTATGCTAGTGAGAGTGACATTACGGAAGGTGTCAAAAGGCTTGGGAAAGTGATTCAATCGGCTGTTTCGGATTAAGATAGCCCATTCATCTCTTCAGGTAACGGGTTCGGATTTCAAATACAAAAACTAAATTAGCAATCCTATTCGCAACTGAATTAGACTGCTTCTTTTTGTTGGTATAAATCTGCCCTGAAATTCGAACCCCTTTTAACATGGTGTCATACGTTTTTGTCAGCATGAAGTTATACCAATTGATGTGCTGCGAATGCTATTTAACTAGCAGGGGGTGGGTGTTGATCCTTCATTGTAAGTAACCTCTGAATCTTTAAATAAGGGGACTTTTTCCCGTTATCCTGCATAATAGGGCTGGGGTCGGGGGATATAAGGGGAGTATTTCCCTTTAAGGCAAAGTAAAACGGTCCATTTTCATGCTTTTGGAGTAAATAGGGGGGATTTTTCCCTCTATTTACTCTATTTTTCGTGCTATCTCCTCAATAAGAGGAGCTTCTTCCCTTATTTTAGCATCATATTTTCTGCATATGCTAGTTGATTTGGAAATCGCTAACCAGTGCTTATCTTGGGATGAAAAAATGCTTGGAGACATATGTCTCCAAGCATTTTTCTTTATGATTTTCCTACAAATTTGCATTTAATGTTGGTGCGAATTACTATACGAAAAGCAAGGTTAATTCATATTTTGTACTTCAAAACAGAACCCATTACTCTTCAGGATAAATGCCTTTTTTTGCGGCGCAGTTTCAAGAACCTTACGCCCGCTTCTCCAAATCCTTTGCCGTCTCGCTCAGTTCTACGTCTTTCTCATCTTTCAGCGTCCCGAATAGCACATCGACAAACGGGGTGGACACGCCGTACCAATAGTTCTCGTTCTTGTAATGGTGCAGGACGTGGGTCTTTTTCAGCCATCTTCCGAACTTTGTCATTGGCTTCAGGGGGCGGTGGGCGATGTAGTGCTTCCACTCGTATAGAAAGAACATGACCAGGATACCTGTACTGAATGCCAGTGTGGCCGGGGCGGAACCTGACAGGAAATGAAAAATGAGACTCAGCGCCAATAAGCTCGGGGCGCTGTACCAGATCGGCAGGAATAGCAGCTTCAGGTCATTAGGTTTCTTGTGATGATCATAGTGCAGCCGTTTGATCAGCTTGAACAGGATTGTATTCTTCGGTGCTTTGATGTGAAAGAGGAAACGGTGGGTGAGATACTCGCTGAACATATAGGTGATGATCCCGACCATAATGAATAGAGGGGTGAAAATGGTCAGCTTCATAGTAAACAGGGAGGTGAGTACGGCAGCGAAAATGCACGCCATGATCAGAATGTCGATATGCAGGAAAAAGTCTCTGTAGATCCCTTTATTTTTCATTTTCATCTTCTCCAGTCCGTTTTTTCTACGTGTTCCCATTATATGTATAAAAAAGGCGGACTTGCAATCTTGTTTTCAGAAAATTTAAATAGATTCCTGGGAAATATTCTTGTTTTACTTATATATTTCTTTTTCTGCTAACTTTTGTATAATTTAACATAGGTGAGAAGAGGTTTTTCTAATTTGAAATTAAATGAGGTTGTTGTGTTATGTTCACTTTGCCTTAATCAGATGGAATACATATTCTTCATGGGGATAAGGATTCAGCATTGCTGAGGGCAATCATCACATTATGCTCTTCCTTGAAGCTGAAGGTGGTCATCGAAGGAGTCGAATCCCGGGAGCAGATCGATTTCATCAGTTCGATGATCGAGGTGCCTCATATACAAGGCTATTATTTCTCACCTCCATTACGGGAAGGGCCGTTTGCTGACTGGCTCATTGGAAGGGAATTGGTGAAGAATGCGTAAGGTGAAGGGGTTTAACGTTGAGAATACTGCTCTATTAGTATTGTTTTGATCATTTCGCGGGGACCTCAGGGCAGTCTGTCAGCCCCCTCTATGCACCTTGGGCGTCTTCAAGAATACTATGGGGTAAAAAGTGCAGAGGATGATCAAGATGCCCGTATCATTACCTGTAAGCATCCAAACGAGGATGATCAGCAGCGGACCGAAGCAGACGGTCTATTACCCGAAAGCCGCAGACATGCATAATCGGAATTTTCAACGAATCATTAACCGTACCATCGTCCATGAAACCCAGAAGCTGATTCATGAACAGGTCGGGAATATACCTTCGACCGTCGAAGAAATGCAGGGGTCTTTTGAAATCAAGAACAACCAGCGAGAGGTATTGAGTCTATCACTCTCCAACTATACGTATCACTACCATGCAGCGCACGGGATGACATTCATCAGGTCGCTGACGTTCGATCTCGAGAAAGAGAAGCTTTGCAGTCTGAAAGATTTATTCAAGCCAGGCAGCAATTATGTGAAGAGGATCTCCGACCTGGTGGCCTTGCAGATCAAACAGCGGGACATCCCGCTCCTCGGCGAGTTCACAGGCATCCGCCCCGACCAGGACTTTTACATCGCAGACAAGACGCTAGTAATCTATTTTCAACTCTATGAAATTACGCCTTATGTCGTCGGATTCCCGATGTTCCCGATCTCTGTGTATGATCTGCAGGATATCATCGAGGAAAGCGGACCCCTCGGGCGGATGGCAGTCAATAATTAAGCCGGGGATGCAGCATGATCCCCGGCTTCTTTTTTTATATTAAAAAATGGAAATCAACTTCGTCACCGCAAGGATCGCGAACAGCAGGATACACGCAGCGAAAACGATGTTTGCCAATGGGCTGTTCCGGTAGTCCTTGTCCACTTTTTTCGAATTCAAAAGCCAGATCAGGCTGAATGACAAGAACGGCATGAACAGCGCACCCAATGCTCCGTAGAGGATGATCAATTGGACCGGTTTACCGAAAAACAACAGCAAGAGAGGCG
Source organism: Mangrovibacillus sp. Mu-81 (assembly GCF_036867415.1). Lineage (NCBI taxonomy): Bacteria > Bacillati > Bacillota > Bacilli > Caryophanales > Bacillaceae > Mangrovibacillus > Mangrovibacillus sp. Mu-81. Next base: position 1,664 of record NZ_JBAJHU010000011.1, on the reverse strand, counting down.
GGAACGTGAGCCATGCAAGGAAGAGTCGGTACGCCGGATCTTTCTCTGTCACGGGACGGTCAGTCCGTTTCTTGACGACCCTTACAAAGTCGGCGAACAGATATGGTACCCCGTTCCATACCCCTAACAGGGAAGAGAACGCCGCAGACCAGAAGCCGATCAGAAACATCCATGAGACGAATCCGCCATATTTATCCCCAAGCAGACCGGTCAGCTCGAACAGTCCTTGTTCCCCTTCCAGCTCAATACCTGTCCCATATAAAAATTGGCTGCCGACGATGAGTAAGGCAAGGGTGAAGATGGCCGTCATCGTGTAGGCTGCCTTCGAGTCCAGACGCATGGTCGGAACCCACTCCTTGCCGCTCCATCCCTTCTCCTTCAACCAATATCCGTACGAGGTCATCGTGATCGTTCCGCCGACACCACCCACCAAACCGAGCGCAAGCAGGAAGGAACCTTCCGGAATGGTCGGGACAAAGCCTTTCAGGAAATCACCCAGGTTAGGCAGGAATAAGGCTGCAGAGCCGACGACCGTCACGAACATCAATCCGATCAGAAACATCATGACCTTTTCAAACAGCAGATAGCGGCCGGTCCACACGAGCAGGAAACCGGCGATCGCATGGATGACGGCCCACGCCCAGAACGGCATGACCGGAAACATGGTCGTCATTGCAAGGGCACAGGCAGAGGCTGCGGCAGCGCCGTAGACAAAACCCCAGATGACCGCATAAATGCCAAAGTAACCCGTTGCCCATTTCCCCATCTCCTGCCAGCCTTCAAGGATTGTTTTCCCGGTGGCGAGATGCCAGCGGCCGACCCCTTCATTCAGGAAATGCTTGAGAATCGACCCGACGATAATCGCCCAGACGAACACCAGGCCGAAACCGGCCCCGGCTACCAGTGCAGCAACGAGATCCCCCGTACCGACACCGGTTGCAGCAGCGACGAATCCAGGTCCGATGAGTGCGATCCTCTTTTTGAAAGATTTAGGTGCTTTGAGATTTGTGTTCGTGTTCACTTCCATTGACATAGTGTTGCTCCTTTCCTGATGTAAGCGACTACATTTTTATGTAAGTTCTTTTTCGCATTCGTTGTTGCTGTCCACAATATTTCGATTGAACCATTGGAGTCCCGGTGCGAAAAGAGCATGTTCACGGGTTGGATATAGACTCCTTAACCAAAGTATTTATTCTTTGTGCAAAAAATTTAGAATATTAGTACTTTACTATGGTAAACGTTTTTGTTCAATCGATGCAACCTCTCGTTTGTTGGTGAGGGGCTGGTGCTTTTGAGGGATATGGGAAGCTGTTGATTCATTTTTCTTAGAAAAACAGGCTGTTTTCTTCCTGGATTGTTTTCGTTTTTGTTACTTTACGCTCATTTGGGGTGGTTCTGTTCATTCGAAAGTAATGTTTTAGCTGGGGACTGCAACTTTTTAAGATGTTCAGTTTGAAACCGAGCTGAAAAGAGGCTGGGACACAAGTGTTTTAGTCTGAATAAAACCCGAACTAATTTGAAATCAAAGTTCAAGTAAGTTCGGGTTTTTATTAGCTTTGTTCAAATGTCCATTTTGTATATAGCTTGTTCGAGCGGTTGATTGGAGTGCAAGACGAAGACTCCTGCGGGAAAAGTAGCTTATGTGAGACCCCGCAGGAGCGAAC
>NZ_JBAJHU010000010.1:0-165025 GCF_036867415.1 Mangrovibacillus sp. Mu-81 | reverse complement strand
GCATATGTCTCCAAGCATTTTTTTTGATTTTCTTGCCAAATTGCTTTTTAATTTTGGTGCGAATTACTATACGAAAAGCAATGTTAATTCATATTTTGCACTTCAAAACAGACCCACTTAAATAAAACTGTGCTGCTTAAGTCAGGTTTTCATCTCCGTATAAACGACGAGTCGTTTGCTGTAGTTCCTGGATGACCGGTCAAAATCGCCTGTGCAGGTGACGAGATTCAACGTACTGCTGTGGCTGTATCCGAAGATCGATTTCAAGGGAGCGTCGTCCCATGGATATTCTTTTTTGCCGGTGACAACGAAGGTTCTGGATTCTCCGGCTTTGCTTGTCACGGTCAGTTCGTCTCCTTTAGAGAGCTTGTTCAGGTTGTAGAAAATGGCGGGGCCGTTCCGGCTGTCAACATGTCCACCGATGACGGCACTCCCGGGTTCGCCGGGTTTGTAGCCATTTTCATACCATCCGGTTTTTTCGAAACTTTCTGTGACGGCCATTTCCCTGTTCTTTTTTAATCCCACTGCCTCAACATCCGCCTTTAAATCAATTGCAGGAATTTCAAGGGTGGCAGGGACGATTCCGGATCGTTCATCCTTAATGATCGACTCTGCATAGGGGGAAGAACTGGTAGTGATGCTCGCCATTTGCTGTGATTCAGGTACTTTATCCTGTTGATGATCACTTTTCTTCACATCGGTTCCTGCGTTTGTGTTCATGCCCATTTCTGCATTGCACGCTGAAATGGGCAATAGTACAAGCACAAGGAGGACAGCTCTCATAATATATAGCATGTGAAGCCACTCCTTTCATCTTCACAAAAGAGGGGACAGACCTTGCCGGGGTCGTCCCTCTTTGCTTTCTCATTATTTATTTGCTGCGTATTTCTTCAGAGCCAGGACTGATCCGCCGGCAACCGCCATCAGGGCAGCCAATAAATATTCAAGCGGGAACTCATCCTGATCGGCTGTTCCACCCATCCCAGTGTTAGGCATTTGAGATGGCATATCGTGAGCGAACTTATCCGGATATTGATCGACAATCGCGGAAGAAAGACCCTTTGCCGGGTTAAGCATATGTTCGTAAGCCATGCGGATATCTTCAAATGACTTCTCGTATTCTCCGGCAGCATAGCTGTCAAAAGCTCCTATTAATTGATCGACATGCATTTGCAGACCTTCTGCCAATGCATCAGATTTTAAACGGCCGTCAGTGGCAGTTTCCAGAAACTTGGAGAAGTCAGCACGGTATCCGTCCAGATTTTTCAATGCTTCATCTTTGCCTGCCTGATCGTCGGCACCAGTAGCTTTTACATAATCGACGAAGAATCCAATATGGTTACTCCACATTTCTTTGAACTGATTCCCTGCTTCTTCGCCATATACAGAAGCAATGGCTGCTGCCAGGTCTTCGGTGTTCGAGTTCAATGCGTTTACAGACGCTTCAAAGTCTTCAGAACCGTCGATTCCGTTTTGCATGGCCATTGTTGCAAGTGCAGCATGTTCGGTCAGATAATGGTTGAGAGTAGCCCTCAAGTCAGCTGCAGGTGTGACGGCCATGGTATTTTCGAATTTATCCGGATACTGATCGGTGATCGCACTGGATAAACCTTTCGCTACCATATGCATATGCCCGATTGCTTCACGCTCATATTTATAGGCTTTCTCGTAATCTCCTGCCACATAGCTGTCAAATGCTCCTACCAGCTGGTTCACGTGCATTTGCAAACCTTCTGCCAGGCTGTCAGACTCTAAACGCTCGCCTGTAGCAGTTTCAAGGAATTTTGAGAATTCAGCACGGTAGCCGTCCAGATTCTTGAGTGCTTCATCTTTGGCTGCCTGGTCGCCTGCTCCGGTTGCTTTTACGTAATCAACGAAGAAACCGATGTGCTCACTCCACATTCCATTAAATTGATTTCCTGCTTCTTCTCCGTAAACGGAAGTGATGGCTGCTGTCAGGTCCTCAGTATTGGCGCTTAAGGCAACAGCCGCAGCGTCGAAGTCTTCCGATCCTTCTGCGCCTCTTCTCATTGCTTCGACTGCTAAGTATGCGTGTTCACTTAAGTAATGCTGAAGTGTCGTTCTTAAATCGGAAGCCGGTGTTACGGCTGTCGGGGAGTGATCTTCACCCTTATGGGCGAATGCGGTACCTGCTGCCGGGATCATCAGTGACATGCTTAACGGGATGGCTAAATAACTTTTTTTGAATTTCATTGGGGTATCTCTCCTTTTGTTTTAATATTTTCATATAGCTAACGACAAAAGTTTGAGGTTGGATCACTATTTTTTGAACTTTTTTCAGCACATTATAAAAACCCGGCAGAAATGATCTGACCGGGTTGATAAAGATTTAAAAGAATACGCGCTTTCATCGTCCATAGTATCCGTAGTGGTAAGGAGAGATATGGCAATAGGGGGGAGAATAATAATAGTAAGATTGTTCTGCGGTATAGTGGTTCCTGTTTTGCGTATTGCAATGATTGGGAGGGCCGATGTAGGTGGCAGGCTTCACATTGGAAGTGACGGCATTCCATTGGTTTTCATTCATGCAATACGTGTGGGCCATGACGTCGGAAGGTGTGAAGGTCAGGATATCAGAGCCCAGGATGACTTCAGGGTTGGGGGCGTCAAAAATGGCCAGCAAATGGGTGTAGTCTTCATCGGCCACTTCGTAATGCCACCAGCCTTGTGGAATGTTCACCACTTCTCCCGGTGAAGCGGAATAGGTGAGCAATTCCCTCGTGAATGGATTGAGCAGCGAGACTGTGATCCTGCCGGAAATACAATAGACAAGTTCAGCTGCATTTTGATGATAATGAGGCTCCACGACGTTACCTTTACTGAGGAATATGTCGAGTAGGGACGTTTTTTCCAGCGTATTCAATTGCTTTTTGCCAAGGATGTTGATCAGATTATGAGCATCTTTTGTAAACAGGTTATGATCGTTCACACTTCCAAAAAACTGTACAGAAGGAGATGTATAGTCAGTTGCAGCAGTCATTTGTTCACCTCTTTGGGTACTTTTCTAGCTAGTGTATTCTAGTGCATGGGATGGGTGTATGAGACGGGAGAAAAGTCAAAAAGAAAAGTGTTAAAAAAATGCCCGGACAGGATGCCGGGCATTCGTTAATCGTATGAATTATAGTTGTGACGCTAGTATGATTTCTCCCTGTGGAAGCTGGCTGTTTGCATCAGGCTCCAGAGTGATCGCGACCGTATCCCAGTCTTTCTTGACGAATTCTTCGTTCAATTTAAAGACGACTGAACCTTTTCCATCATCGCCGGTCACAAATGTACCAGCCCGCTCCGGCTTGTCATCTTTGATGAGCCATACCTGGTACACTTCTTCCTTGGTTAAGTTCTCCAGCTGTGAAGCCTGCACGACAAGGCTTGATTGTTCGCCCTGTTTGATAATGCTGGCCGTTCCTTTGGCATTGCCTTTCACGGCGGCGAGCTCAACATATTGAGTGACCTGATCGATAGTCGCCTGCTCCGCAATTTCTTCTTCTTGCTCGATCTGTGTGTACATATAGGCATTTCCAAGCAAAGAAAGAGCAAGTACGGCAGCTACAGAAGGGAATATCCATCTCTTACGCGGTTTTTCTTTTCGTAATGGAGTGACTGAGGATGCCTTGTCTATACTGGCAAACACACGGTCTTCCAATCCTTCGGGAGGGTCAATGGGCTCAGAAGCATAAGGCAGGAACTCATTCAGGTGCTGAAGCTCATTCAATGCTTCACGACAGTCAGAACAGCTTTCCAGATGCTTCTCGAACGATGCTTTTTCAACATCATCAAGATGATGATTGAAATAATCAAGTAAGTAATTACATGGCTGCTGAATCATTCCGTTCCCCCTCCTTTCCCTTTAAGGCAGCTGTGCAGATGCTTCAATGCCAGCCGGATTCTCCCTTTCACAGTTCCGAGCGGTGTGTCCGTGCTATTGGAAATGGACTGTTGTGTCTGTCCCTTGAAATAAAATAAATGGACCATCCGCTGCTGATCCTCTTTTAAAGCACGGATACAGTCCTGGATCGCTTTCCCTTTTTCCTTCCATTCCACGATGTCGGCAGGCGTTTCATAACTGACCTGCAGCGAATCCTTTTCAATATATTCAACGGACTCATGCTTCTTACGTTTGCGGAGAGCATCTAAGCTTGTGTTCCGAGTCATCGTCAATAACCAGGAAGAGAACTTTCCCTTAGATTGGTCGTAAGGAGAGTGCTTTTTCCAAAGTTTCAGAAACACTTCCTGAATCACTTCTTCCGCAATCTCCTTATCGCCGGTCATTTTATAGGAAAAAGAATAAATGAGCTTTTCGTACTTTCGATAAAGCTGGCGCAAAGCAGATGAATCTTTTTCACTGACTACCTTATGGTATAAATCAATATCCCTGACATGCTGTGACATAAATTGCTCCTTCAGTATGACGTAAGAAAGTTAAGGATACTAAATAACCCCATTTAACTCAATTCTAAAGAGCTAACGTAAAAAAAATCAAATTGGATCATATTGGTTTGAATTTTATAAAAAGAGGGTAATATAGTAACGGATTCGGTTTTCGAATACAAAAACTAAATTAGCTCACCAATTAGCAGTCCTATTCGCAACTGAATTAGACTGCTTCTTTTTGTTGATATATGTAGGGATTAAAAAACATACGGTAAATCTACCCTGAATTTCGAACCCCTTTTCACATGGTGTCAAAAGTTATTGTCAGCATGAAAATTCACATGCTAATCGTTATACCAATTGGTGTGCTACGAATGCTAATTAACTAGCAGGGGGTGGGTGTTGATTTTTAGAGACAGATAAATGAAGCAGACACTTTTTCATCCTTCATTGTGAGTAACCTCTGATTGTTTAAATAAGGGGAGTTTTTCCCGTTATCCTTCAGAATAGGGCTTGGTTCGGGGGATATAAGGGGAGATTTTCCCGTTATGGCAAGTAAAATGGTCCATTTTCATGCTTTTAGGGTAAATAGGGGGAATATTTCCCTCTATTCACTCTGTTTTTCGTGCTGTTTCCTCAATAAGAGGAGTTTCTTCCCTTATTTTAGTAGCTTATTTTCTGGATATTCATATTTGAAAATCGGTAACCAGTGCTTATCTTGGAATAAAAAATGCTTGGAGCATATGTTTCCAAGCATTCTTCTTTTTGATTTTCTTGCCCAATTGCTTTTTAATTTTGGTGCGAATTACTATACGAAAAGTAAGGTTAATTCATATTTTGTACTTCAAAACAGACCCCCCCTAGTATTATAGCAGCTGTTTTTTTGAGGAGGGTTGTAGAGTAAAGACAAACGAACCCCCGAACGCGTTCGGGGGTTCGTTCCTTTACGTATTATTTTACTTTTTGCAGTTTGTGGATGACAGTTAATGAACGTCCCGTTCCGATTGCAACAGATTCCAATGGATTTGGTGCAAGGTGGACAGGCACGACGATTTCTTCGCTCAGCCAGTCTTGAAGTCCGTTCAGCAGGGATCCTCCGCCTGTGAGGATCACACCGCGGTCTACGATGTCTCCGCTTAGTTCAGGAGGACAATTCTCGAGCGTTGCACGGATGGTTTCAAGGATATGCAGCAGTGATTCTCTTAGAGCACTTTGAATTTCATGGGAAGTTAATGTGATCGTTTTCGGTAAACCAGTGACCAGGTCGCGTCCGCGGATTTCCATGGAGCGTTCTTCATGATCAATCAACGCATGGCCCACTTCGATTTTAATGTTTTCTGCCGTTCTTTCACCGATCAGCAGGTTGTAGCGTTTGCGTACGTGCTGAATGATATCGTCGTCCATTTGGTCTCCGCCGATGCGGATCGTGTTGCACGATACCACGCCGCCGTAAGAGATGATAGCGACTTCTGTTGTTCCGCCGCCGATGTCCACGATTACGTTTGCAACAGGCTCGTCAACAGGGAGGTCCGCCCCGATTGCAGCCGCAACAGGCTCTTCGATAAGAGTGACAGATTTTGCCCCGCTTCCACGTACGGCATCCTGGATCGCTCTGCGTTCTACACTTGTCGCACCGGATGGTGTACAAACCACGACGTTTGGCTTGCGGATGGAGAATCCAAGCTTTTTACTCGCTTTTTTCATGACTTGTTTCAACATTTCGGTTGTTACATCAAAGTCAGCGATCACGCCGTCTTTCAATGGGCGGACTGCCACGATTTTACCAGGGGTCTTTCCGATCATGTTTTTGGCTTCTACGCCGACTGCTAATACTTGTTTATTTTCTGTGTCGATTGCGACTACAGACGGTTCGTTTAAAATGATTCCTTTATTTTTACTATAAACTAGAATATTTGCGGTTCCTAAATCGATCCCGATTTCAGAGTTTGATAACATCAATATTCCTCCAACTATAAGAATTCTACACACTATAACCTTCTATATAGTATAGGAGATTTCTGTCGGATTTGAAGGTGGAGATATTTACCACCGACATAATGTTACAAAGTATGACAAGGATCAATGGACACATCCTGTGATAAAAGGTATGTACAGAGCGATTTTAAATACCTATATACGTATATATGGATCTTCGGTTTGATTACCTTCGTTAAATAAATTTAAACGTTCTGTAACAAATGAACGGGTGCAATTACGACTAGTAGAATGGTGACAGCCATACTTAACAGGGAAAATATAGTAATGTTTTTTGAGGGACAAGTATAAAAGGCAGGGATAGAGTGATAGAAAGATTGATAGCCAAATAAGAGGCCGGACATTTCTCCGGCCTCTTACGGTTATAGTGTGAACTTTTCCAGTTCCTTTTTCATTTTAACAGTCATGGCATTCAGTTCTGATACCTGTTCTGTCATCTGCTCGAAGTAGCGAAGCTGTTCTTCTGTTGAAGAATAGATTTCTTCTGTTCCGGCAGCTGTTTCTTCCGTGATTGCCGAGATGTTCTCAACCGCAGCGATGACATTGTTCGTACGCTCGTTTGAAGCTGTCATCCCTTGTTCAAGTTCTGATAGTTTTTCATAAATAACAGAGACATTTCCCGCTATTTCTTCAAAGGAGCTTTCAGTAACAGACATGGACTCTACCTGGCGGGTGGACAAAGAACTGCCTTTCTGAGAGGCTTCCATGATCGAATGAATCCCGTGTTTGATGCTTCCGACCATATTCCCGATTCTTTCCGTAGCAACCGACGAATCCTCGGCAAGCTTGCGGACCTCTTGAGCCACGACTGCAAAGCCTTTTCCTGCATCACCTGCTCGTGCCGCTTCGATCGCTGCATTAAGTGCAAGAAGATTCGTTTGTTCGGCAATGTCTTTCACTGCAAGTGCAGCCTGCTCGATTTCACCGGTGTACTGGGCAAAGGATTGTACGGATTGTTCAATCGAAGAGGAAGACTCAGCGATGGAATCGGCAAATTCCTTTTGCTTGATCAGTGATGTTCTTCCGTGCTCGACGGATTCAAGTGCGACCTTGCTGTTAGCGGAGGATTCCTGGCTGCCGCGGACATTCCGGGCAAAATCCTCACCCATCACTGCCATCAATGAAGCAGTGGACTGTACATCCTCTGAAATTGCCTGGCTGCCCTTTGCCAATTCTTCTGTCGAAACAGCGACCTGGCTGCTGCTTTCAGACAAGTTGGCCATCTGGACTTGTACATCCCTGGTGAATTGTTCGACGTTCACTCCGATGTCATTTACGGATTGAACCGTATTGCGAAGGTTTCCGACCATGTGTTGAAATGCTGATTGCAATTTATTCACTTCAAATTTACTATCCTTATGTCTGCTTTCTTCAAACGTGATCGTCAGGTCCCCGTTGGCAATTCGTTCTGCATTATGGACCATCGCATTCAGCGGTTTCACAATCCGGTTTGAAAGAATGATAGAGGCAGCGACAGATAGGATGATGGCTGTCAGGAAGCCGATGACAGTCGCCCACACAATGAAGGTGATTTCCTGCTCATTCTCTTTTAATAAATTTTGATACCAGTCATTCGTTTGTTTGTTTAATAGATACATATCATTCAGGACACCAGAAATCCGCAGAGATTGCCGCTTGATCTCAGCTTTGCTGTTCGCACTCAATGCATCTTCGGAGGCTGACTTCAGCTCTTTGAATTTCGACTTTATGACAGCCAGTGTTTGTTCCTGATTCTCAATAAAGATGATTTTTTCCAATTCATCAATTTGTGAAGCAGTGTCCGTCAATAACGTTTCCACCATTTGTTTATTCTCATCAGTGGAATTGACGGAGTAATTGGCAAGTGCCTGCTTTGTGACGATGAGGTCGCCCCTCAGCTGTTCGGTTTCTAAAAGGATCTGGACATCTTCATTCGCTGAGCTTTGAAGAGAGATTAATTGTGAAACGATGTATCCTATTATGATGGTTGATAGAATCAGGGGGATGAACCCCAATATCATTAATCTTTTTTTCAGTGCCATGTAACATTAACTCCTTAGGCGGGATTATTGCATCTTTATCGTGACTTCTCCCGAAATGATCTTATCTGTTGCATCTTTGATCTTCTTCTTTTCATCATCTGTCAATTCAGTGACTCGGACAGGAGCAAGGCCGACTCCATCTTCCTTTAAGCCGAGTTCAAATGATGATGCTGAAATCTTTCCTTCTGATACCAATTCTTTTGTGAGGTTAAAAACAGCGATATCTATCTTTTTCAACATCGAGGTCACAACCGATTTTTCAGCGATGAAGTATTGATCGGAATCGACGCCGCCAGAATAGATGCCTGCCTTCTGGGCAGCCTGTATCGCTCCGACCCCGGTAAATCCGGCTGCCGGGTAGATGAAGTCTGCACCTGCATTAATCTGTTTGTTGGCAATATTGCTTCCAAGAGCAGCATCACCGAAGTTATTCGCATTGTCTTTCAGGATTTTAATCGAAGGATTGACATACTTCGCACCTTGCTCAAAACCCTTTTCAAAACGATGGATGACCGGAGCATCCGCACCGCCAATGAAACCAATTGTATTCGTCTTGGTCTTCATCGCTGCCACCATGCCGACAAGAAAACTGCCTTCATGTTCCTTAAATGTGATTGATGTAATGTTATCAAGTTCCGAAAAGCCGTCGATGAGAAGGAAATTCTGCTCCGGATGCTCCTTCGCGACTTTCTCGAGCGCATCCTGAATGGAGAAACCGAGCCCGATCACCAGGTCATGATCCTGATTGACGAGTTCCTGAAGAGCCTCTTCGAAGTTTCCGTCCGGTGCCTCCCTGTAATCAAACAGGATCCCCAGTTCATCCCGAGCCCGTTCAAGACCGCGGAATGCTGAATCATTAAATGATCCATCCCCGAGACCGGTGTCAGAAAGAAGGATCCCGATCGTTTGTTTGTTTTCATTACTATTTTGCTCAGATGAAGAAGACGAGCAGCCGGCTGCCGCAAGCATCATCACCAGCACAATCAATATGAACTTTTTCAATATAAACCCTCCACTTAATGGTAAAAATAGACGCGTACTTGTCCGTACCTTTGTAATATCGGAGGAGGGCGGAGAAATGTTAGCTTGGAAGGAAAAGTGGGAGTATTTTGAAAATTGGTGAGTGAATAGGGATGGAGTGTGGTGGGGCAGTATCTGAGTCGAGGTGTGTCGAAATTCGAAGTGAAATCGTTAGTTCAATCATATAATCCGGATTTCGCTCATAAAATGAGAATTTCGCTCATAAAATGAATATTTCGATCATAAACCAAAAATCTCGCTCATAAGCGGGCACTGAATTCTACATGAAGCTGGTTTGGAGATCAGTTTTGATATTTTAGAGGGTGTGTGAATACGAAATCGCGCGTCATGCAGAAAAACAACATAAAAAGAGATGCTCATCATAAGCATCTCTCGTAATAACTAATATGCATTCCTGAAAAACTCCGCCAATTCCTGGCTGTGCTTTTTACGGGCTTTCCGGTGCTCTGCACGGCTCTTCGCCGTTTCGTTGAGCCATTTTTCTTCCTCTGTTTCCGGGACGACCTCCGGGATCACCACAGGTTTTCCCCCTTCAATGGCGACAAACGTTAAAAAGGAGATCGCTGCGACGTTCGTTTCACCTGTCAGCAGGACTTCTGACATGACTTTGACGCCGACTTCCATGGAGCTGCGACCGGTGTATGTGACAATCGCTTCGAGCGTCACGGCGTCGCCGACTTTGATCGGCTGTAAGAAATCGACTGAATCCGTGGAAGCGGTGACGACCGGTTTGCGTGCGTGACGGGTGGCCGCGATGGACGCGACGTCGTCGATATATGCCATCAGCTTTCCACCGAATAACGTACCGTGATGATTCGTGTCCGGTGGAAGAACATGCGTGGTTTTGCTCGTTTTTGTTTCTTTCATGAATTTCTGTTCTCTCATTTCTTTCACCTTCCGTCCAAAATAATAAACGTACACTACCTTTTACTATTCACCAAAGAGGCAAAATAGAAACATAAAGAGAAATATTTCTTATTGATGTCATCCTTCAACAAGCAGAATGTGAAAGATGTGCTTGCACGTGCTCTATTCGACTTCTGCCTAAACAGGGTACAAATCTCTTAATCGTAAGAAAATAGCCTTATAAAAGGCTGCTGACCATGATCGCTGTGATGAAACTTGCCAGAGTACCTGCCCCGATTGCTTTTAAACTCAATTTTGAAACGGTCGGTCGCTGGGAAGGCTCTAAAGAACCCAATCCGACGATCAGCTGGCCGATTGACGACAGGTTTGCGAAGTTGCATAGCGCAACGGAAAGGATTGCCACTGTTTTCGGCGACAATTCGTCGATCATTCCTGAAAGCTGATCATAGGCCACAAATTCATTGACGGATAGTTTTGTCCCGATGATCGAGGCTGCCCGAAATGCCTCATCCACTGGTACCCCGATCAATAAAGCGAGAGGGTAGAAGACATACCCGAATATGGTTGAAAGGTCTGTATGAACGAGACCGAGCAGACCATTCACTAGCGCGAGCACGCCGATGAAGGCGATGAGCAATCCCCCGATATTGATCGCCAGCTGCACTCCGCTGATCGCTCCTTCGGAAATGGCTTCAAATATATTGGTATGGCCCGTCTTTCCTAATGAAATATTGCCGTTCGTCTTTGATTCTTCTGTTTCCGGCTCCATGATTTTCGACATCACCAGCGAAACAAGCGGAACACTGAATACAGAAAGAAGCAGGTACTTCATTTCAATGCCCATCAATGAATACCCGATCAAGATCGCCCCGCTGGCAGAAGCGGTTCCGCCTACCATGATCGCGAATAGTTCGGATCGCGTCAATTTTGCCAGATACGGTTTGACAAGGAGGGGTGCTTCTACCAATCCGAGAAACGAATTCCCGATTGCATTGAACGATTCAACCTTCGTCGTGCCAAGGATCTTACCCAATACGATACCGATATACTTCACGAACAGAGGGATGATGCGTAAATAATAGAGAGCAGAAATCACCGCCGAGATGAAAATGATTGCTCCAAGCACATTGATCGCAAATACGAATGTGATATTGCTTCCTTTTTCGAAGAAACCGCCAAAGACGAACATGATTCCTTCGTTACTGTAGTCGATGACCTTTTGGACGCCGAGTGCCGTTTTCTTTAGCAGTGTCTGACCGAATGGTACTTTTAGAACGAACAGAACAAGCAGGAATTCCAAGGCGATTCCGATTCCGATCGTCTTCCACTTGATTGCGGAACGATTGCTGCTCCAGAGCCAGCCAAGAAACAATACCCCCGCCAAAGATACTAAACCCAATAAGATATCCATACATAAGCCCTCCATAATTGAACTATCACAATACGAATTCTTATACCTTGAAGAGACGACATCTGATGTCAGACCTCTTGATGGGCAAAATAAAAATGCATGCGGACTTTCTCTGATAACAATAAAGAAAGCCTGGATGCATTTATCTTAAATAAATGAAATGACTTTCCTTATAGTCCGGCAATTTACGGGCGCCGGGTAGAGACTAATGGTCCATATCACCATCGTTATATAAGGAATTCGTATGAGATTTTATAAAATATGTTTTTTACTCTAACATAGCCGGGAAGTCCGGAACAATGATTATTTTAAAAGAAAATGCTTACATGGAAATAGTCTTTCTATTCTACTAAATTAAGAAAATTCGCAAGGGAAGATTCTCATGAAAAAAGGGACGGGCCTCTATTCCTAAGACCGGGTCTTAGGAACGGCGGCCCGTCCCTCTCATTCTATTATTTAGTACGTTCTAACAGGTTTGCAAGAACGTGTTTTTTGTATGATTCAACTTTACGTTCCTCGTAGCGGCGTACGCCTGCTTTTTTTAGTTCTTCCACGTACCAGCCTTTGCTTCCTCTATGCATCTGAAACATCCTTTCTTTGCTTAGTATTGATTGGAATCTCCGACTAACTCGGGTAGAGAGTGACGATAAGATCGCTTACGGTTGTACATTGTAACATCTGAGTTTTTTCGTTTAAAGGGGTGAGCGGGAATTTTTCGGATTCGGGCTTTTCTGAAAATTATTTTTGAGGAGAATTCATTTTTTTATAAAAAAAGTAATCCAAACAATTCTTCCCTTAGCTTTATAAAATGTTGAATTTCTTTGGAGAGGTTTTGCTTGTGCAGTACCGCGTTATGGGGTGCCTGGCACAATCAGGCGTTATGGTGCCAGGCACAGATTGATGTAATTGTACCTGGCACCAACTGGCGATTTTGTACCAGGCACAATTAGAGGGATTTGTACTTGGCACCAACAACCTGACACCTTTGTTTAAATACGCTGCAGTCCGAGGATGGTTTTGATTTGGGGCTGTAAGGAATGAAGAAAAGGAATGACCCATTGCGGTTCATTCCTTTTTTCGTCTTGAAGTCCCTATTGAACGGCCTTCTTCAATTCAATTTCTTCCTTCTCGAATCTCTCAAACATGACATAGAACAAACCTGCGCTGATCAATGCAAGCAGCGACAGGAGGATGAACGTCCAGTCATAACCGACATAGAGCGAGAGGGTGATCGACAGCGGGGCTATCGTCCTTGCAATGGTAAAACGGAGACTTGCCGCCGCAAAGTATTGCCCTCTCATATGTTCCGGCGCGAGCTTTGAGACAAAGCTCTGCTGGATCCCTGCCGTCATGAGTTCAGCGAATGTGAAGACAGCCATCGCTGCAATGAAGATCCAGACGGAGCTTGACTGCCCGAACATCAAGATTGAAACGGCATAAATGACGGATGACAGGATGAACACATTCCGCTCCCGGAATTTGGTGATCCAGCGTGTGATGACAACGGTCAGAAGCGCCACCAGGAATCCATTTTCAGACAGGATAAGCCCGAAGATCTGCTCGCTCACCAACGTCAATGACCAGTGACCGATACTGAACAGGGTAGCCTGATCCATGACATCTTTAATATAGACTGGAATCAACAGGTCGAGCTGCATGAATGTCTGTCCGACCAGGACTCCTGCAAGAATGAATAATAAGAACGTTTTATCGTTGAAAATGACGCTGTAATCCTTGAACTGATCACTCAGGACACTGTGCCAGGCTTTCTTTTTACCTTCCGTCACGAGCAGCTTGCTGTGATCGGCAGGTGCGGTTTCCCTCGTCATTTTATATAAAAGAAATGCGAGGCCCATACAGATGACGGCAGCAGCCAAAAGCAGCTGGAATCTGTAATGAACGTAGAATATGCCGCCAAGGATCGGTCCGACGACCACGGCTATGTTGATGGATGTGTAGAAGATCGCGAACACGTGGCTGCGATCCTTCTCATCGACCACATCTGCGACCATCGCCTGACTGGCCGGCCAGTAAAACGAACCGAAAACTCCCACTAAACTGAAACAAATGAATCCGATTAGTGCAGAATCAAGCCATGGTGAGCTCGCCAAGCCGAAAATTAAAAATGCAAACCCCTGACCGAAAGCGGAAATCACCATCATCGTCTTCCGTCCGAATCGGTCGGCGCAATAACCTCCCATCAGGTTGGCCGCGACCGCGAATACTTGAGAAAGAACCAATAATAGTCCAGCCGTCTGCTTTCCGAATGCCTCTGTAAAATAGATTGTAAGAAACGGAAAGAATATCCAGAATGTGATATTGATCGCTGCTTCCCCAAACAGACGAACCTTCAGGTTACGGTCCCAATCACGAATTCTCATCTATTTCTCCCCCCTTTTGAAAATCATAGATGAACTAGAATATCATAGCTCGATATAATGGAATAGACAAGATGGATTTACTGGAATTTACAAATTTTTTAAAAAGCGTTGGGTAGAAACGAAGTCATCTGAATATGAATACTGTATTGTATCGGAAATGGAAGGGATGATGGGAGGTGAACGGTGAGCTTATTCTCCTGACAGGCGCGTGGATACAAGTGCTGGGGACAGTCATTGCGGCAATTGGCGAGACCATTTTGGTAAATGAAGAGCATGCAGGCTTTCGACTGGTTTCGATCGGCAATGGATTCGAAGCTGCTGGGAATTCATTGCAGGCAGTGGGAGCAGAGAAGGTATCAGGGGGATCTGAGGGGGAGCGATTCAGGATAACCGGTGACTGGATTCAAGCTGCAGGCAACATGACGAATGTCAAGGCGGCAGAGGTTCAATTTTCAGAGGAAGAAATAGAAGGCTTGAACTTGGATGTGATCGGTGATAGTGTCCAGTCGGTCGGAGCGGCATTGGAAGCTTATGGAGCAAACATTGGAAATGCCAGATTTAAAAAGCTGTTAACAACAGGAAATACCATTCAGTCGCTGGGTGCAGCACTTGAAGCAATTGGAGAAACCTTTATATTGAGAGAGGAAAGGGAGCTTGGTCTTCAAATTTCGGCATTTGGCAGCTATGCACAAGCAGCCGGTGCCACAATGGCTGCGGTGGCATTGACCAAGGAGTATGAAGCGGGTGAGTGAGGGGCATGCTCTTTATTTGGTTTAATTTTTGTAAGTATATGGAAAAATGAGCGAATGATGTCGGAAACTCATAGAATAATGCAAGTTTTTCATCGAATACTACTCAAAACTCAGTGAATAATATGTAAAACTCATCGATGAATGCCCAAGACTCATAGAATAGAGGACTGGTTATACCGAATATGGAACAGAAATTGTTAAATCGGTCATCTTTGATGACGGATAGACCGTCACATTACATAAAAGTCAAAAAAATCCGGAAAGGCAGCCTCTGCGGACACCTTGCCGGATTTTTAAAATATGAAATTAAAATGCCCAGCCGCCGTCGCGGAATACAGGCTCGCTTGAACCGTCTTTCTTGATTCCGTCGATGTTCATTTTGTCAGAACCGATCATGAAATCTACGTGGGTGATACTGTTGTTCAGGCCGTTCTGATCAAGCTCTTCCTGGCTCATTTTCTTTCCGCCTTCGATACAGAATGCATATGCATTTCCTATTGCAAGGTGGTTTGATGCGTTCTCGTCAAACAATGTGTTATAGAATAGCACGTTTGATTGAGAGATCGGTGATTTATGAGGGACAAGAGCGATTTCCCCAAGGTAGTGAGACCCTTCGTCGGTGTCGACTAGTCGCTTAAGGATTTCCTCGCCTTCTTCCGCCTTCACATCAACGATGCGTCCGTTTTCGAACGTAATCGTAAAGTTATCGATTACGTTACCGCCGTAGCTCAATGGCTTCGTGCTTGATACCGTACCGTTTACACCCGTTTTCAATGGAACAGTGAACACTTCTTCAGTCGGCATGTTCGCCATGAATTCAGTACCTTGTTCGTTTGTACTTCCTGCTCCTACCCAAAGGTGGCCTTTAGGAAGCTCGATTGTAAGATCTGTTCCAGGGGCAGTGTAGTGCAGCTTTTGGTAGTTCTTTTCGTTCAGGTATTCTACCTTTTCATGAAGTGCTGCATCATGATCCTTCCAGGCTTGAACAGGGTCCGCCTGGTCTGCGCGGACCGCTTTGAAGATCGCATCCCATAGTAAGTCCACTTGCTCATCTGCAGATGCGTCAGGAAATACTTTTGCAGCCCAGTCTTTAGAAGGAGCTGCAAGGACACACCAGCTGACTTTGTCGGACTGAATGAACTGACGGTACTTGGACATTGCTTTACCGGCAACCTTTTGGAAGTTCGAAATACGTTCGGGATCGACGCCTTTCAGTAGGTCCGGACTAGAAGATACGATGCTCATGAATGCAGCTCCGCCTTCAGCCAGCTCCTCGACTTCACGGGCTTTCCACTGCGGGAATTCCTGGAATGCCTCATCAGGGGCAAGATCGTATTTCGTGCGGTTCACGAAATCATCGTTCCAGTTCACGTAAACATGCTTTGCACCTACTTCATAGGCTTTTTTCACCACAAGACGGACAAATTCTGCAGCATCGATGGTTGTGTTGATGACAAGTGTCTGTCCTTTTTGAACGTTCACTCCCACTTGAACTGCGAGGCTTGCATACTTTTCAAGATTTTTTTGAAAGTTGGACATATGTATTCTCCTTTTTGTCAGAATGTTCTATTACAATTCAATTGTATCAGTGCCACCGGGCTTTGCAAGTGTTTTCAACCGACATATATAGACGATGCACGACTTTGCGTGAACCAATAAAAAAACCCCTGCCATTAACAGGGGGCGGTCAACGATCGATTTCTCTATGTTGCTGTTCCTGAAAGAGCATACGGTAATCCATCGGGTTGCTGACGAGGTCCGCGAGTGTGTAGCCTTCAAGGACAGAAAGATAGGCGTTCAGTGCTTTGGCCAGTGCGTGCTTCAGGCCGCAAACCGGTGTAATTACGCAACTGTTGTGTTGGCCGAAGCATTCCACCAGTTCGAAGTCTTCCTCGGTTTTCCGGACAAGTTTCCCGATGTTGATGTCGGCAGGTTCCTTGGCAAGCTTGATGCCTCCGTATCTGCCGCGGATGGTTTCGATGGTGCCCATTTTGCCCAATTCATACGTCACCTTCATCAGGTGGTTTTTTGAAATTTGGTAGGCGTCAGCAATTTCTTTTATAGTAGAGAGTTCATCCTTTGGCTTTGCAGCCAGATAGATGAGGACTCTCAGTGAATAGTCGGTGTAAAGAGTTAATTTCATATGGGTTCACCTATTCCTTCCTATGGTTACATTATACTAATCCGGCAAGTTTGTGTCTAAAAAAGGTATGCAATTGTGTCTAATCTGTTAAAGAAGTATCAGCAATATTGTTTTAATCGATGTCTGGGTGTAAGTTAAAGATGTATTTAAAATATATCTTTTAGAGGTGACTGAATGATGTTATCACAAAAAACAATTGATATCGTGAAATCTACTGCGCCGGTTTTGGAAGTAAAAGGGACGGAAATTACATCTGTATTTTATAAAAACATGTTTGCGGCTCATCCGGAGCTGTTGAATATTTTCAATCATGTCAATCAGAAAAAAGGAAGACAGCAAACAGCTTTGGCGAATACGGTTTATGCAGCTGCCCAAAATATTGATAAATTAGAGGCATTATTACCTGCAGTGAAGCAAATCGCTCATAAGCACAGAAGTCTGGGAATCAAGCCTGAACATTACCCCATCGTAGGTGAACATTTACTCGGGGCGATCAAGGAAGTACTTGGGGACGCTGCCACGGATGAAATCATCCAAGCCTGGGCAGACGCATACGGTGTGATTGCCGGGGTATTCATCGATGTGGAAGAGCAGATGTATGTGGAAGCGGAGCAGAAACAAGCTGGCTTCAGGGATTTCAAACCATTCGTTGTGGCTAAGAAAGTAAAAGAAAGCGACGTTATTACATCTTTCTATCTTAAACCTCAGGACGGTGAAAAAGTACCTTCTTATCATCCGGGTCAATACATTTCAGTACGAGTGACGATCCCTGGTCAGGTGAATACACATATTCGCCAGTACAGCTTATCAAGCGGACATAAAGAAGAATATTTCCGAATTTCGGTGAAAAAGGAAGCAGAGTTCGATCCGAACGGAATCGTTTCAACATACTTGCATGATGGTGTGGAAGTGGGAAGCGCAATCGAAGTCAGTGCACCTGCAGGCGATTTCTACTTGAATGAAGAAAAATCCGGTACTAAGGTTGCGCTCATCTCAGGAGGTGTTGGGATCACGCCGATGATGAGTATGCTTGAGACGATTGCTCAGACTACCCCAAATCGTCCGGCTGCATTCATTCACGCGAGTAAGAATGAAGGTGTTCAACCATTCAGAAGTGATATCGATGAATTGATGGATGAGCTTGAAAATGGAGATGCATGTTATATCCTGGAAAATCCAAACAATGTATCCCTCTGCCACTTCTCAGGTTATGTGAACAAAGAAATTCTGGAAGCATATGTAGACAGTGACACGGAATGCTATGTATGCGGACCTGCACCGTTCATGAAAGCCGTCATCATAACGTTAAAAGAAATCGGTCTTCCAGAAGACAAAATCAACTTTGAATTCTTCGGGCCGGCAATGGACTTATCTTCTGTCGATGAGAAAGAAAAAGTAAGAGTATAAAGTAAAAATCACTTAAAAAAACAAGCATCAGAACCTTCCCTGATGCTTGTTTCTTATTAAAATCGATGCTCGTCATGATCAACTCTGTTTTTAAAAGCCTCCTGAGTGACAATCAGTTCTTCGTCGCCAGCAGGTTTTTCTGTATGCTGTTCGGTGGTGCTGTTTTTCGGGAAGTTTCCGGGATGTCCCTTTTTCTTTGCTTCAAATGATTTTCCGCGTGCCATATGAAAACACTCCTTTCATGATATCCTATCGGTAGTTTTTCCATGAAGAATGAAATTATGTGCGGGTGGAATGCTGGTAAAGAGTGGCGACCGGTGCAGACTGAACGCTCAGTCAACCGATGTTGCTTTTTCGTCAAAAATTGTCCAGATCAAAAGGGTGACATTCGTATACACTAATAGTAACAAGTGGTCAGCAGGACGACTTTGAATGATCAGCCAGACCCACTGAATTCTCACAGGAGGGGTTTTACATGGATTTTTCGATGATTGTTTCTGAACAACGGATCAAGAAGGCGCAAGAAGATGGTGAGTTTGATAATCTGCCGGGCTACGGAAAACCGCTTAACCTGGATGATGATCTGTCGATACCGCCTGCTCTGCGGATGGCACACCGGATGATGAAGAATGCCGGTTATACCACTGAAGAAATGGATATGAAGAAAGAAATGATGAGGATTGAAGACCTCATCCGTGTCTGTGAAGATGACATGGAGAAGGAAGAGCTTCAGCGGAATTTAAATGAAAAAATGGTGAGATACAATTCGATGTTGTCGAAGAAAAGAGTGAAAACGAACAGCTCCGTTTTTAAAAATTATGAACAGAAGATTGAAGGTAAGCTTTTATAAAATCACCCCCGCTGTGTGTATGAGCGGGGGTTTCGTTATGTCTGTTAACATTTCAAAAAGTCGTGTAACTAAAACACCTCCATCTTTCTATATCTTTGGAGTTAAAAGACGTAGAGGTAGATAAAATTAGATTCGAGGGGGATCTGGTTCCTAAAAATAGGTGGCATGCAATGTTTTATGAACTAGCTAACCCGTTACCTTTTCTTCACTAATTATTACTATCTTCATATTTCCTGAAGAAATTGAGTGGAACATGTCTAAAATTATACAAATCAAGTGTCTAAGTTCAACATACGGAAAATTCACACTATTAGCAAAATATATATACTCGTCTTGTAAGTACAAATTATATTAGAGGAGGTGTCATTATGCTGAAAAAGCTTGCTACCAAACTAAGCGGCGGACCAAGTAAGGTCCCTTGCTACGATGAGCGTTGTGCGTGTGGTTACGTTTATGAATGTCTAACATTCTCTGATGGAACAAAAACTTGCAAATGTGTACGTGTGTAATAGAAGAGACAATTTATGCCGGCCTGATCAGGTCGGCATAATTTAAGTAATAATAGAATCTTGGTGATGAAAGTGACGCAATTCCATTTTGTGAAGAAAGCTCTCACATTAGTTTGGGAAACGGGAAAAAGCTGGATTATCGTTTCCTTTCTCGTAAGAATCGTATTAGGCTTAATACCTATTGTTTCTGTTTTGTTGATCCAAAATATTATTAATGAAATCACATTGTATTTTGATAATGAGAGTAAAGGCTTACGTTCAGTTATTTGGTTATTGCTGTTACAGTTTGGCATGCTCTTTTTTCAATCGGCTGTCATCAACTTGATGAAGATCTTTGACCTTAAGATTGAACAGAAACTTGACTATAAATTAGAAAAACAAATTTCTAATAAGGCTGCATCGGTACCCTTATACTATTATGATAATACAGAATTTCACCATCATCATGACAGGGTCATGGGTAATTCAGGTGAGAGGATGATGAGTCCGATTCGAGCGGTGCTGGATATTGGGCAAAACGTCATCACGTTAATCTCTTTCTTCGTATTTCTCATTCAGGTTCATTGGCTGTTGGCCTTTACAAGTACTTTGATGGCGATTCCTGTTCTTGTTGTACAGGGAAAATACGGGAATAAGCAGTTTCGGTTATTACGTTATCAGACTCCCTCAATCAGAGAGGCGCATTATCTATCTGCGTTGTTAAATGATCGGGAGAGTGCAAAAGAAATCAGGTTATTTAATTTGAAGAATCACCTTTTGGATAGATGGAGCCGATTATTTATTGAGAACAATAAGAAGATCTTTGACTTGTCAAAGAGACGCGAGCTTGCTCATTTAGGGTTGCAACTATTCACAGCCATCATTTACGTATTCAATGCCTTCTTCTTGATCAGGCTATTGAAGACAACCACGTTGAAAATTGGTGACTTTGTAGGTGTGATGCAGGCTGTTCAAGGGACCCAGAATACAATAACTGATTTATCAATCAAAGTGGCGAATATTTTCAATGAATTCTTAAATATACAAGATTTGTTCTCATTCTTGGAGTTTGAAGATCCCAGTATGAAGATAGCCAGGGGAGAAAAGGATTTCCCATCGAGCATGGGCCAAGGTATAGAATTCAAGAATGTTTCATTCACGTACCCTCATAGTAAAAGAGATGTATTAAGTAATGTATCATTTATAATCCGGCCTGGCGAAAAAATTGCCATAGTTGGAGAAAATGGTTCTGGTAAGACGACCCTGGTTAAATGCCTGATGGGGCTTTACCCGGTTAGTAGGGGTGGGATATTCTTCGATAGTGTATCCATAAAAGATATAAAGCAAGAGGAGTTATTTAAGAATCTTACTGTGATCTTCCAGGACTTTATGAAATACAATATGAGTGTAAAGGATAATATCACGATCAGCTTACAAGAAGATGCAAAGAATGAGCTGAAAATGATTGATGTAGCGAAACAAACAGGAGTGGATTCATTCGTATCAAGGTATGAAAGGCGGTATGAAACGATCCTGGGAAAAATCCTATTTGAAGGGGAAGATTTATCAGGGGGACAATGGCAGAAAATAGCGTTGGCCAGAGCATTATTTAAAAATGGGCAGATCTTTGTGCTGGATGAACCGACAGCTGCTCTAGATCCTAAAGCAGAGCTCGAAGTGTTCAAGCAATTTGAAGTGTTGTCAAAGCAGAAAACGACCATTTATATTTCGCATCGGATGGCTTCAGCAAGAATTGCCGACAGAATCCTGGTGATGAAAAATGGAGAACTTGTGGAAATGGGGCATCACGATGAATTAATGGGCAACGATTCTGAATATGCCCGATTATTTAATATGCAGGCAAAGTGGTACGCATAGGAGTGAGGAAGTGGAATCAATATCTTTATACTGTGCTATATTAATGTCCATTCTTTTTCTTTCAACGGGTATTGATAAGTTTCTGCGCTTTCACAGGCATGTAGCGTCAATAAAGAATTACCGA
Source organism: Mangrovibacillus sp. Mu-81 (assembly GCF_036867415.1). Classification (NCBI taxonomy): domain Bacteria; kingdom Bacillati; phylum Bacillota; class Bacilli; order Caryophanales; family Bacillaceae; genus Mangrovibacillus; species Mangrovibacillus sp. Mu-81. The sequence continues at coordinate 143,275 of NZ_JBAJHU010000010.1, read as the reverse complement.
ATAATCCATTCAGCTTTGATTAAACCAGCCGCGATTACTCTTGGAGCGTTGGAAGTTTCTATTAGTTTATGTTTACTTATTGGGAAAGGACATGAAATAGCTGTCATTATTGGTCTAATCATGCTGATTACTTATACCTGTGCAATGGTCCACCAGTTGAGAAAAGGGGATAAGAACCTGAATTGTGGGTGTGGTGGGTTAATAGGGAATCATACGATAACATGGAAGAGTGTGGGCAGAAATATTTTCTTGATAGTCTGTTTGTTAATTGTTGAGGCATTCACTAATGAACACTACTATACGATTAACACGATTATCCCGACGGTTCTCTCATCTAGCTTATTCGTTTTGATCACTATTACCGCATTAAAACTGATTGAATACAAAAAGGTGTTCAATCTAAAATAAAGGAGTGGTCGAATGGGACAATCTTGGGTCACAGCGTATATCATTCAGTGGGCAGTAATTGCCATCTTACTTATCATGTTCTATCAAACACTTAAACTATTGGGACAGTACATAAGAAAAGTAGATAGAATCGAAAGACGGGCAAAGGGTGGACTTACCGTCGAAAAGCTATTTCCCAAATACAAGGCTAAGTCAATCACAACACCTGACATGATAGACACTACCAGTGAAAAAGGGCACAATCTTTTTATATTCGTATCACCCACCTGTCATGCATGTGAGGATGTCCTTTTGAATTTGCATCAATTCAATTCAAGGCAGCAAACAGATGTTACAGTAATTTCGATGAAGGATGAAGATAATTCCCATGTGAAATATTTTCACATCCTAAAAGAAAGTGGTATTCCAATGATTTTGGATAATGCGCTGTTCGGGGATTTAAGTATCCCGAGTCTGCCATATGGGATCTTGATAGATGAGCAGCGTAAAATAATCAATTACGGAGAAGCGGGAAGTATGAAAGAAGTCAATGAATTAGTGGACTCTCCAATGATACAGGAGACTGCTTGATGACAAAGGGGGGAGAATGTTGAAAAAATTAGCTATTTGTTTACTAACAGGAGGGCTTTTAATGGCTGGATGCTCGAGTGAAACGACCGAGAAAGAGAAACAATACACCCTCGAGGAAGCTGCTGATAATGGAGATGTTATTGTGAATGAAGAAGGCAAAGTGGAGAATCTGGACAAGCTGCTGCGTTTTATTGAGGACGTACAAGAAAGCAAGGAATCTCAAGTGACGCTATCCAACTTTTTCAACCTTCAGGTAAGTTTAAATGAATTGAAGTTTGATGGTGACGTTTTATTCTACTCGTTAAAGAACGGTGAAGGAGAAGAAACGGTGAATACCACGTGTGGCAGCATCGAGCAAAAAAGTGGTTCTATCTCCTTGCAGGAATGCTCAGGAGAGTCGGAGGTCATTGGTCTGGTCCAGGTTTCTGAATATCAAATCAATAAAGCCAAAGCTTCGATGGAAAATTAAAAGCATCCGACGGTGGATGCTTTTTTTCATTATTCCAGTGTTCCAGGATCATCCTTGTCCCCATCAGGGATTACAACCGAACTTGCTGCAGCCTGGTCATCAGGTTCTTGTGCCATTAAAATGCCGGTATTAGATACAAAATAGAAACTACTCATCAATAGTAATGATATTAGACCTTTTTTCATTATGATTCTTGTCCCCTTTATCCATCAAGATAATACAAATATTAACACAATTATAAAACTTTAGGATTAGGTGAAATGGATTATTAATTTATTTTTTTATAAGTTTATCAGAAGGAATCTCCTTTATGTTTAGAGAAATATGAATTTAGTAATATTTTCGGGAGGCTAATATGAACGTAACAGAAGGCAGAATAGGTGAACAAATCAAAGAGCTTAGAAGACATTTTGGTATATCTCAGCAGGAACTTTGCAAAGACATCTGCAGTCAATCGTTTATCAGCAGGATAGAAAGCGGTGACATTTCACCCTCGGCCCACTTGCTGTATCGTCTATCTATGAGGTTGGGTATTGATATTAATTATTTTCTGGAAAGCATCTATGTATCCCGCATGGATTATGTCCAGGAGGTTATGCTTCAATTAAGTGAAGCTCTAAAAATGAAAAAATATGATCGTTTGAAAGACATTGTTGAGTATGAGAAAGATAACCCTCTGTTTAAGCATTTTAGAAATAAACAAACTTTACTTTGGTATGAGGCCATTTATATGTATAAGGTCCATCACAATTATAAACATGCCATTCTATTATTGGACGAAGCTCTCCGTATGAAACAGACAACAGTGAAAAGTCACTCTGAAAAGGAAATCGAAATGTGTCTGACAAAAGCCAATATCTATACAGAAGAAAAGGAATATAAGGAAGCTAAAAATCTTTTTAACGACATATTATCTTACTTAAAGCAGCTGCCAATCATTCGTGACAAAGTTCTTTTAATAAAAGTGTACTACAATTATTCACGTGTATTGTATTTAAATGATCAACTTGATTCTTCTCTCCACTACGCACAACGGGGAATAAAAGAATGTAAGGAAAACCGAATTTTGTATGGCATGGGGGAGTTATATTTTCAAATGGGGAGAATTTATAGAGACCAATCTGAAAATCAGCTTTCACTGGACAATTTCGAAAAAGCCAAGATGGTGGCTCAGTTGATAGAAGATAGAGTTTTTATTGAGATGACGGACGATCAGGTTGAGGTTGTGAAGAGGAATAGTGGGGGCAGGTAACCGGCGTTTAAAAAGAACGAATCTAATTAAACTGATAATCAAAAATCCTCAGAATCTGGACGATGACTTATCGATACCGCCTGCTCTCCGTATGGCTCGCTGAATAATGAAGAATACCAGTTATTCCACAGAAGAAATGGTTATAAAGAAAAAATGATGAGGATCGAGGATCTCATCCGCTTCTGTGAGGATGATTAAGAAAAAGAAGAGCTGAAGCGCAGCCTCAATGAAAAAATGGTGAGATTCAACTCCGTGTTTCAAAGGGAAGGGTGAAGACGAACAGCTCTGTTTTTTAATATAATCAGAAGATTGAGAGGAAGCTGCTGTAAAACGCTAAAGCCTCCGCTGGAAGTGCCTAGAGGAGGCTGCTTTCTGTGAATACTATTACTCACTATTTGATCGGTTTAGGTTTGGTTTGGAACATCGATTCATTCAATCCCCATGCGATGTCGTTACCGTTCGGGTCTGTGATGCTGACGATCGGTGCTACACGGGTGAGCACTGTAACCGTCTCTCCTCTAACGTCTATCTTCGACATGCCATTTACAAGCGCCATGTTCTCCCCCTCTATACCGTATATTTCCTGTATCTTCAAGGGTTGCAGCTTTGGGTTGAACATGACTTCCAATAGATATCGTTTTGAATGGTCCTTCCTGGGAAGAGTGATTGCATAATTCCCGTTCTTGTCAACTGTTCCCATGCCTTCAGCAGTGATTTCTGTACTTGCTTCCGCCTGCCAGCGGATGATGGAGCCGTATTTGCTTGAAAGATCGCCGTATTCTTTGATACTTGCATAAATCACAGCATTTTTCGGGAGGTTGGTCGTTCCTTCGATGACCAGTTCTAGGGATTTTAAATTCACCTTCCCGTCCAGTTTAACGACTTTCCCCGCATTCTGATTAGCTTTAAGTTTCGGTTCAGCGGCCCAATCGATTCTGCAGCCTGACAGCAGGAGGCCGCTTAGAATCACGAGAGTCATGGTCAGCTTATATCGTCTCATGATGATTCTCCTTTTGACTTCCATGGCCGGTAAGGGTGAACGGATGGTCAATCCCAGCAGGCACTGAATCCTGTGCTACGATTTTCTTCTTCCGTTTTCTCAACGCTTTTCCTTCTAAAAATACTTCTTTTACTACCGAGTTGATTTCATTCACGCAATAAATGGCTGCCGCAAAGAAAGTAAGCGGAAATAAAAGGAGCCAAGGATAGAGATGGATCTGATAGATATTGATGCTCATGGTTGCAGCCCAATCGTTTATGAATGAGAAATATTCGGGGCGGTGTTCCATGATGCCAAATTCAGCAATTCTGAGACCACCCAGGCAGATGTGCAGGATGCCAAGTTGAATGAGTAAATACAAGGTCTGTGACAATTGTTCAGAAAACATTACGATGGCATGGCGGCTGAACTGGGGGCGCAGGTGTCTTTTAATAATGAAGAATCTGTCGGCACCTATCTGCCGTGAGACCGTAATAAAATCATTCTTAAGAAATTCTCTCATTTCTTCACCGATATACATTCCGAGTGAAGGTATGACGATGATAGAAATCACGATGATCTGAATGAAAAGAAATTTCATGGAATAAAGTGATCCTGCCTCAAATGCGCGCTGCAAGGGAGTTAACAGCACGAAGCCTATGATGGCAAGCGGGATGAAATTAAATGTATCACCGAGACCTTTAAAGACCTGTCGGATCCAACTGGGAAGAAATGCATAAACCAAGCCAAAAAGGAATCCCCCTGACATGCGGATCAAAGCAATCGCTATCGCCGACAGCAGTGTATATTTAGCACCTTCAATCAGTACGAAAAAGACATTTCTTCCTAATTTATCACTTCCCATCGGTGCCATTTCCGAAGGCGTATAAGGAGGGGAGGCGGTTAATCTACCGGTCTCTTCATCTTTCATATAAGGCGGGCCCTCTTCAAATAACTGTGGATGAGTGTAAGGAAGGATGAAACTCCCTGCCAACAGAATCAATAGAAAGCAAATCGGTATCCATAACCGTAAAGAGCGGAAGTTCATCAAGACAGCACCTCCTCATCGGGAAGCCATTTTTTCAATAGCAGGGACCCGAGGCTGAATACAATGAAAAACGGGATGTAAATCATCAGCATGCCAAGGAAAAAAGCGCTCGGCTGCCGCTGCGATACATCCAACAGGACATTCATGAATCCGTTGATATTAAAAAGGATCTCGATTATCAGGAGATTTGAAAGCATAAGAAGGAAAATCGGCTTGATGTGGTAGTAAAAGTGAATCCAAACATTCCTGAACAGATGCACCCAGATCGTGTATGCTTTAGAAAACCCTTTGGAAAAAGAATATTCGACATAAGGCTTATCTTCTTCTTCCCGGAGTTGGAATAGAAAGTTCTTGGTTAAAAAAGCAATAGGCATGATTGCTAAACAAATAATGGGAAGTAAATAAACTTTTTCCTCGCCTAAAGTATAAATATCAAACAATAAGATGTGTGTTTGTTTGAAAAACCAGATGATAAAAAGCTGTATGAAGACGATGATGAGTACATCCGGCAAAGAATCTAGTAAGTCCATGAGTTTTAAACAGAGCCTGTATACTTTCTTTGGCAGAAACATGAATAGATAACTTAGAAGTGTGGAAATCAAGGCTGCTGCCAGAAATGCAAGAAATAATAGAAGACAAGAGTAGCTGAATAGCTGAAAGAACAGCGGATAAATCGGGTATTTCTTTGGAGCCGGGGTTCCCCCCACTTCAATGATGATGGAAGAAGGATTCAATAATTGTAAGATAATTTCACGAAGCGTGTGAATATACTTCCCCATCATGATCACCAGTTCACTGTCATAAGAGAGCAGTACTCCCGCACCGCTGAAAAGAAACAGACCCGCACACGTAAGTAAAAACTGAGCCGGTAAGGCCAAGTATCTCGATGTCCTCATCATTCATTCCCCCTGTAAAGATTGTGTAAGTATGAATAGATTATAATGATTTATGACAAAAATTACAAAATATTTATAAAATTATTACAATATACATAAAATTTCCCAAAAGAAAAACCCTATTCTCAAAGGGGAGAGCAGGGCTTTTCATTATGATTTTTCCCCATCCGGTTTGAATAGAAAGTAAGAGATGATTCCCGATAATAACGTTCCGCCGAGCACAATCAGGATTCTGGTACCTTCAGGGACTTCTGTATAGGCTTTGCCAAGATATGAGTTCGCGACCAGGAACACGACGAGCATGATCGGGATCGTAATGATGAGTCTTCTTTTCAAAAACGCCACTCCTTTAGTTCTGCTGCCTTCAGTTTAACACATTATTCGTGCTGAAATATCTACAATCCGATGACAAGGCGGTATGAAATCACACAAAAAGACAGTCCGTCGGTTTATTGACGAACTGTTGCTGTGTCCCCTTAATTGTTGATGCTGTGTTCGATCCGTTCGGCACTCTCAGCAGTGTCTTTGATGTAGGTGGCGATTGTTTCGTTGTCCTGATTCAGTGTTTCAATTGTCGCACTGATCTCTTCCAGCCCAGCGCTGGATTGTTCGATGACGGCTGCGAGCTCTTTGGTGGAAAGCTCGACCTCACCGGTTTGCCCTTTTACAGAAGCAGCCGTAGAGGAAAGACGCTGAAATTCTTTCGAAATGGCATCGAGTTTTTCACGAAGAGTCGAGAAATATTCTGTCACTTCGCCCGTTGCAGACATGTTTTCATGAAGCTTAGTGGAACTTAGATTCATAATCTCAAGGGCAGTTGAGTTCACTTCGTTCACGGAAGATAAATTATCATTGATCCGGGTTGCGGTGTTTCTTGTAATTTCGGCAAGCTTGCGGATCTCATCAGCCACGATTGAAAAGCCTCTTCCTGCATCTCCTGCGCGAGCGGCTTCAATCGAAGCGTTCAATGCAAGCAGATTTGTTTGATCGGTGATGTCCTGGATGCTTCCAATGAACGTGTTGGTTTCCTCAATTTTATTCGTAAGTTCCTTGAAGGTGCTGCTCAGTCCCTCGATGATGTTTTTCAATTCTGTCATATTATCATGGAGGTACGTGACCCTTTCGCTGCCTGAGACGGCAAGACGGTTGGCATCGTCAGAATGAAGCGCAAGGTCGCTTGAGAAGTGAGTGACATCCCCCATTTTCGTCATGGTCATGGCGGCAACGGATGCGATGTTGTTGATCTTATCGCTTTGAGTCTGGCTGCCGGCAGAAATTTCATTCACGGCTGTTTTCATCTCATTTTGAGAAATCAGATGGATCTGGATTTGATCATTGATCTGCTTGATACTTGTCGAGATGGTCGTCAGCTCTTTTGCAAACAGAGCTCTCTGTTCATCTTTTTTCTTGTTTTCACCTTCTGTCCTGTTGAGGAATTCCTGAAGCTGGATCGTTTGCTTCCTGTTTAAATGGATGACGACGCCAAGCACGATTCCCACCAGCAGGTAAGTAAGGACAGCAGGAAGGAACAGCTCATTGAACAGTACATCATCAGCAGGGGCAAAGACGTTGTTCAGCACAAGGATGATGAGGCCTGAAGCATAGCCGATACTGAATATGATCGTTTTAAAATGGATGGCGGACAGGACAGCCATAAGGGTCAGAATCACCATGTTTTTGGCATTCGATCCATCTGTAAGCAGCCAGATCAGCATGATAATATAAATGGTCGGGATGCTGAAATATACATACAGCTGGGGCTTTTTCATGATGAGCTGCAGAGTGATGAAAAAGACCGCCAGCAGGATCATCTGCGAAGCAAATACCGAAACCGGTATGATGCCCGACTGGTTCATGATGGAATAAATCAGACCTGCAAGCAGGCTTACTGAATAGGTAATCAGTAACAGGACATTTTTACGCTTCGTATCAGAAATCTTCATTTGCTCTGGTGTCACATTGTTTCTCTCCTTCAATATGTAATATAAATTCCTCTTCCTCTATATATCGGTTTGAAAAACATAACTTTTATTCTATATATGGAAATATTTTTGATTCAAATCCCGTTCTTCGATGTTTTAAAGCTGCGAGGGACGGGCCTTTTAAAAAACGCTTAAATAAACAGTCGTTCTGTCCGATAGTAGAAGTAGACTACTACAAAGAGTAAGGTGGAGCAAAAGATGGATAAAACGTCAGTAATTGGTGTCATTATGGGCTTGATCGCCGTTGGGGCGGGGATGTTTTTCAAAGGCGTAAGTCCTGTTGCCTTGTTTAATCCCGCAGCTATTTTGATCATTCTGCTTGGAACGGCCGCGGCCGTCACCATCGCATTTCCAACACATGAAATTAAAAAAGTCCCGAAGTTATTCGGGATGCTCTTTAAAGAACAATCGGTCCAGGATCCGAAAGAAATCATCCAGTACTTCTCGGAGATTGCGGATGTTGCACGTAAAGAAGGACTTCTTGCCCTCGAATCAAAGTCGCAGGAGGTAGAAGATCAATTCCTGAAGGATGGACTTTCCCTCGCTGTCGACGGCCAGAGTGCCGATTATATCAGGGATGTCCTGCATGAAGAAATCGATGCGATGGAGGATCGCCATAGTGCAGGGGCTTCCATCTTTTCTCAGGCGGGGACATATGCCCCGACACTGGGGGTGCTTGGGGCCGTTATCGGATTGATTGCAGCACTGGGCAATATGGAGAATACCGAAGAGATGGGTCACGCGATCGCCGCAGCCTTTATCGCCACCCTGCTGGGGATTTTCACCGGTTATGTATTATGGCATCCGTTTGCCAATAAACTGAAGCGTAAATCAAAGCGTGAAGTGCAATTGAAAATGATGATGGTAGAAGGCATTCTTTCCATCATAGAAGGAGAGAGCCCAAGGGTCATCGAGCAGAAGCTTGCCTCCTATTTACCGGCAAGTGACCGGCTGCTGCTGCTGAAGGGGGAGGAAAATGAGACGGCGTAAAAAGAAACACGAAGATGAACATATGGACGAATCCTGGCTGATTCCTTACGCAGATCTGCTCACTCTTTTATTGGCACTTTTTATTGTGCTTTATGCTGCAAGTTCAGTGGATGCTCAGAAATTCAAGGAGCTGTCCCAAGCTTTTAACGAAGTGTTCACCGGCGGCACGGGGATCATGGAAAATCCCAGTCCCGGGGAAACCCAGCCGCCGAGTGATGGGGAAGTGAAGTCAAGCGGTGCAGAGAAGGAAGAGAAGAAGGAAAAGGCTGATCTTGATAAAGAGGAAATCGAACGTCAGGCGTTTCTGAAAGATCAAGAGGAATTAAAAGAAATCCAGAAGAAAGTCAATGAATATATCAAGACGAATAACCTCGAAGTTCAGTTTGTTACGAAGCTGACCGATGAAGGTTTGCTGCTCACGATCCGCGACAATGTCCTTTTTGATTCGGGATCGGCTGTTGTGCACAGTGCCGATCTGAATGTGGCGAAAGAGTTGTCTGAGCTTCTGGTAATGAACCCGCCAAGGAATATCATCATTTCAGGGCATACGGACGATGTGCCGATCCGTAACGCAGAGTTTGATTCCAACTGGGAGCTGAGCGTGATGCGCGCAGTGAACTTTATGAAGATCATTCTGGAAAATCAGGAACTGAACCCGCAATGGTTCAGTGCAAAGGGCTTCGGTGAGTTTGAACCTGTCGGGGACAATGGCACTGCTGAAGGACGGGGATTGAACCGCAGAGTGGAAGTGTTGATCCTGCCAAGGGTGACCGACTAGAAGTGAATAATGGAAGGTGTTGGACCTGGAGCTGCCTTGAAAGCAGTTTTGGGTCTTTTTTATTTTGCATTGTAGATCTTTCTTTAGATGTTTCACACGCGTAAATTCAGGGAATGAAAGAAAACACTAATAGAATAAGTGTCTAAATTTTCAGAAATAATAACGATATATATTTTATGCCTGATGGGTCCATACATATTTGTTCGACGAAATGATCTGACGTTTAGACACTAGATCTACATAACTTGAGGAGGAGTTCGATTGGAGAATTTTTATGACATCATAGGAAACATTTCAGCCTGGTTATGGGGACCGCCCTTAATCATCGTACTCGCGGGTACAGGCTTGTATTTGACGTTTCTGTTAAAATTCATACAGTTCCGTTATCCACTGTACATATTCAAACAGACGATCGGAAGTGTATTCAGTAAAAAGAAGCCGAAAGGGGAAGGGACGGTTACTCCGCTGCAAGCGTTGACGTCGGCACTGTCGTCTACAATCGGGGCGGCGAATATCGTCGGGGTCCCTGCAGCCATCATGTTCGGCGGACCCGGTGCGGTATTCTGGATGTGGTTTATCGCCTTTGTCGGGATGGCGCTTAAGTTCTCTGAGAGTGTACTGGCAGTCCGATATCGCGAGAAGAATGAAAAAGGTGAATTCGTCGGCGGGCCGATGTATTACATGACAAAAGGACTTAACATGAGATGGCTCGGCGTCTGGTTCGCCATTGCCCTCATGATTGAGTTGATTCCGAGCGTTATGGTGCAGGGGAACTCGGTTGCAGCGACTGTTGAGGAATCGTTTCATGTGGACGGACTTGTGACAGGTCTTATCATGGCCTTTATTGTAGTGCTCATCGTGTTCGGCGGGATTAAGCGAATCGGGAAAGTGACAGAGGTATTCGTCCCGTTTATGGCCATCATCTATGTGGGGGCAGCCCTTGTAATCATGTTCATGAATCTCGGTGCGATTCCTGATTTCTTCAGCCTGATTCTGAGCAATGCATTCCAGCCGATGTCCGCGATGGGAGGATTTGCGGGAGCGGCGATAGCGGAAACGATCCGCTGGGGTTTTGCACGCGGATTGTATTCGAATGAAGCAGGATTAGGTACGGCACCGATCGCTCATGCTGCCGCGCAGACCGATCACCCCGTAAGGCAAGGGTTGTGGGCGATCGTGGGAATCGTGATTGATACGCTCATAGTCTGTACGGCAACGGCATTCGTTGTATTGTCTTCCGGTGTATGGACTGCGGAAGGTGCATTGGATGATCCCTCTGCACTGACGACTGAGGCATTCACTCAATACTTCGGATCATTCGGAGGCGTTCTTGTTACGGTTTCCCTGATTTTCTTTGTCCTCTCCACAATCATCGTAATTGTCTTTTACGGTGCGAAGCAGGCAGAATTTCTATTCGGCTGGAAAGCGGCACAAGCCATTAAAGTTGTCTATGTTGTGGCCATTGTGCTTGGGGCAGTCGGAGCAGCCAGGACAATTTGGCAGTTCCTCGACCTGGCACTCGCCGCCATCCTGATCCCGAATATCATTGCCGTCCTGCTCTTGAGCAAAGAAGTGAAGAGTTTGACGAACGAATTCTTTACGTCTGATCAGTACTATTTGAAGGATATCGGTAAAGCAAAGAAAGATAAGGAAATCAATTAATCGTTAATGACAGCCTGTCCGGAGACCCCGGCAGGCTGTTTTTTCATTTGCAGCAATTCTTTCTCTTGTACTGAATAAAACAAAAGTTTAGAATATTAACAAAAGTTATAAATTATTTTATAGGAGTGAAGGCAGTGAATGAGAAGGAAAAGCTTTTGTTGTCTTTAATTGAAGGAAACCCGTTCATGAGTCAGCAGGAACTGTCTGTGAAAAGCGGATTGTCGCGGTCAGCCGTTGCCGGGTACATATCGAATTTGATAAAGGAGGGCAAGATCCTCGGGAGGGCATATGTTCTTCCGGGAAAAAAGGGAGTCACTTGCATAGGCGGTGCGAATATCGACCGCAAGCTTCAACTTCACAATGAATTGATCCAGGAGACATCCAACCCGGCAGGTTCCAGTCAGGCGAGCGGAGGGGTTGCCCGCAATATCGCGGAAAATCTCGGCCGGCTCGGACTTCAATCCTGCCTGATGACGGTGGTAGGGGATGATTCTGAAGGTGAATGGCTTTTGAATCAGACGAAAAATTATGTAGACGTATCCGCCTCAATCGGATTATACAAAGGGACGACAGGCACTTATTCCGCGATTTTGAACAAGCAGGGGGAAATGATGTTTGCACTGGCTGACATGGAACTTTATGAAAGCGTTGACATTGGTTTCATCGAAAAAAAGTGGGGAGTGATTGCATCGTCCGAAATGGTGATGCTGGATACCAATTTCCCTGCAGACGTTTTGCACTATATCATCCGCCGCTGTCACACAGAGGGGATTCCGATGACCGTCGTCCCGGTGTCTGCTCCGAAAGTGAAGAAGCTGCCTTCGTCCCTGCAAGGAGTCTCCTGGTTCATTTGCAACAAAGGAGAAGCTGAAGCTTATCTGGAGATGAAGATTGAAACGGAAGGCGATCTTTTTAAAGCGGCCAAACTGATCACTCAAAGAGGGGCGGAACGAGTTGTAATCACAAGGGGAAATCAAGGCCTGATTTATTACACGGTATACAAGGAAGCAAGCGCCATCCTGCCTCCCGAAGTGAAGGTCGTAGACGTAACCGGGGCAGGAGATGCCATGGTTGCCGGTATTATTTATGGCTATATCAAAGGATCTGACACAGACGGTGCCTGCAGGATCGGAGTCACCTGTTCATCTTTGACCCTGCAGTCTGCGCACACTGTCAGCCCTTCCCTTACGAAGGGGAAACTTCAACAGCAATACAGTCAGAATTATTAAATGGAATGGGGAGTTAAATGATGAAAATGGACGCATATATCGAATACTCAGAAGAGGTTTTACAGGGAAGGAAAAACGGCAAAGCGATCGTCGCACTTGAGTCGACGATCATCTCACATGGCATGCCTTATCCGCAAAACGTACAAACGGCACGGGAAGTGGAAGATATCATCCGTGACCGGGGGGCTGTACCTGCCACGATTGCGATCTTAAATGGAAAAATCAAAATCGGACTGTCGCAGGAAGAACTCGAATACTTAGGGCAGGTATCAGGAGTCATTAAGGCAAGCAGGCGTGATATTCCATATATTCTTTCTTCTGGAAAAGACGGGGCGACTACGGTGGCGGCAACGATGATTCTTGCCGAACTTGCCGGTATTGCCGTGTTCGTGACAGGCGGCATCGGAGGTGTTCACCGCGGAGCAGAACAAACAATGGATATTTCGGCGGATCTTGAAGAACTGGCCAAGACAAGCGTGGCGGTCGTCTGTGCAGGAGCAAAGTCAATTTTGGATATCGGGCTTACCCTTGAATACCTTGAAACCAAAGGAGTGCCTGTACTTGGTTATCAAACGGACTCACTGCCTGCTTTTTACACAAGAAAGAGCGCTTACGATGTGACCGTCCAAATGGACTCATGTGATGAAATTGCTGCCCTCTTAAGGACAAAGTGGGATCTGGGACTGCGGGGAGGAGTGGTAATAGCCAATCCGATCCCGGAAGCAGATGCGATGGAAGAAAGTGAGATCCACAGGATCATAGAATCGGCACTGGAAGAAGCCGGGGAAAGAAACATAGCAGGAAAGGAAGTTACACCGTTCCTGTTGGGGAAAGTGAAAGAACTGACGAAAGGGAAAAGTCTTACTGCCAACATCGCGCTTGTGAAGAACAATGCGCGGGTAGGCGCAGAACTTGCCGTGAAATATGAACCTCTGAAAAAAACACATGTCTAATAAACAGAACCTGGGCTTAATGGCTCAGGTTTATTTATGGATTGAAATATAATTGAATATCTTATGATCCAGCGGTATGCACAGGGTGGAAGGTGCTAGATTCATAGGAAAGGTCAATATTTCCTAATTGAATCAAGACAAGCATTTATAAGAAGGGTAAGGTAGGGTAAAATAGTAGTAAATACTGTGACGAAAAGGAAGGTACTATGGCAGACATAAAACCTGTGAATGCAATAAGCGTTCATTCAATACCTGTTCCCGCGGCGTTATGGAGTACAGACAGCCGTACGATTGTCGAAGCCAATCCTGAATGGGAAGCACTGTCCGACAAGAATTGCTTCAATAGTGAGAGGTTGTCAGATACAGAGGGAAGTCAATTTGTTTATAACAACCGTACCTATATGCTGAAGCGCAAAAAGGTGGAAAACGGCATCGATTTCCTGATGATCATTCCCGGAAAAGAATTACAGAGTGAAAAGAAAGAAGAAGGACCCAACCCTCCACTCTCCGTCATCTATCCATCCCTCATAAGGAATACCCCAACATGTGTATGCGTCATCGATAAACATGGCGTGCTGACAGAAATGAACGAATCCTTCAAGAATCTGTTCCGGCTTACAGATCATGCCCTTGGAGAACCACTCTGCCAGCGGCCGGCCTTTAAAAATCCTGACTTTGTGAGTCTGGTGACCAAGGGGATTGAAGGAAAGAATGCGAAGAATGAGGAAGTCACATTCACCATAGACGGAAAGCAGACATACACCTGTCACCTCACGATTTCACCGGCAGATTTTAACGAACAGGGAGCCGTTGATCATGTAGGCATCATCCTCCATGACATAAGCGAAAAAAAGAAATACGAAAATGAACTGATTTCGTTAAAAGTGGAACTGGAGAACACCTTGAAACTTCAGAAGACCATTACGTATAAAGTGAAAAAACATAATGAAGATTTTGTGATCGAAATGGCAGCAGGAGAATTGCTGAAAAAACTCGATATTTCACCTTCGAATGTCATCGGCAAAACCATCCAGGAAGTATTCGATTCTTTTCATCTCGGAAAAATCCAGCCTAAATTAAAGAAAATCTGGGAAACGGGCGAAGAACTGACGTATGAGGATAAATACAGGGGACTTGAATACCTGGCTTCGATTGTCCCTGTCAAGAAGAATGGAGAAGTGACCAAGATCATCTGTTCCATCATGGATATTTCGCTGATCAAGGACATTCAGCGGGAATTGATCGAAACCCAGGAGAAGTACCGCTCGATTGTGCAGTACAGTCCCGATAATATCTATATGCTCGACACGGAGGGAATCATACAGGAGGTGAACCCCGCTGCCGAGGATCAATGGACTTCTCATTCGTCGGATATGACCGGAAGGCATTATAGTGATTTCATCACTGAGGACAAGAGAGAAGAAACGATCCACAATTTCGAACGGTCCCTGGCGGGGGAAGCGACTAGATACATGACGACGCTGGTGGACAAAGATGGCGGCAAAAGTCATGTCAGTTTCACGAATATCCCCATCCGTGTGAATGACAAAGTCATCGGTATTTATGGAGTCGGACAGGATATCACCGCCAGAATCAAAATGGAAGAGGAATTGAAGGAAGCCAAGGAGCTGTTGGAAGCCTATTTTGAACATGCAGGGGACGGAATCGCCCTCCTTGATCCTGTAGGGAATATCCTGAAGGTCAACCAGCATTTTGAATCGATGTTCGGTTGGGAAGAGCATGAAATCATTGGAAGGGGGATTACGCTCCTTCATCAGGAAGGACAAGTTTCCCAGTTTAAGCAGAATTTAAAGACAGTCAAGGCAGGCAAGCGAATCAAAGATTTTGAAACCGTCCGATACAGAAAGGATGGCTCTCCTGTCGAAATTGCCTTTAATCTCAATCCGATCTTGAAAGATTCAGGTGAACTGATCGGGATCTCCGCGATCATTCGCGATTTATCTGAAAAGAAACGAAATGAAGACTTATTGGAAAAGTCTGAGCAGCTTGCGATGATTGGCCAGCTGGCAGCCGGAGTGGCTCACGAAATCCGCAACCCGCTGACGACGATCAAAGGTTTTTTGCAACTGATGAAAGAAAGTGCAGAGGATGATTTCCATTTGAAAGTCATTCAAGGCGAACTCGATCGAATCGAAATCATCACGAATGAATTCCTTGCGCTGGCAAAGCCGCGTGCAGTCAAATTTTCCTTAACATCTCTTACCAGCCTCCTTACCAGTTCAGTCGAATTCATCAAGATGGAATGCCTGAAACAGGGAGTGGATGTACGCTTCTCGGTTGAAGAAGCAGAAATTCACTGCGATTCCCATCAAATCAAACAGGTTGTGCTCAATGTCATGAAAAATGCATTGGAAGCCCTTCCGAATGGAGGTCTTTTGAACGTTCAGCTTGAAAAGGAAAAAACCTTCGCAAAAATATCCATCCAGGATAACGGAGCCGGAATACCGCCTGAACGCATGAAGCATCTCGGGGAACCTTTTTACAGTACGAAGGAAAAAGGGACCGGCTTGGGATTGATGATCTGTCAAAAAATCATTAAGGAGCACAACGGCTCCATATCGATCCAAAGTAACGTAAATGAAGGAACCACGGTTTCCCTCCTGCTTCCAATTGCAGGGAAAGAATAATGATAAGAGCTTCAGAACGGTCAATCGTTCCGAAGCTCTTTTTTTGTGAAGTTTTCGCTTGAACCGTCAAACTTCCTCGGGAATATGTCGATTATTGCTGGGGAAATAGCGACAAAAAACGAGTTTGAGCAGCTGTGAACGTTTATTTTCCGGGAAATAGAAGATTCTACAAATTTTGTTGAAATGATAAAGTTTGTCTAATCAGGAAGTCCGGTGGCAGCACATCGGCAAGTTTCAACATTTCCCATTAAGGATACATAAAAGGAAAGAGGTGAGACGACATGCGGACCAATGTTTTTATCAGCGGTGGCGGAATCGGCGGCCTGACGCTTGGCCTGAAGCTTGCAAAATGCGGGGTTGATGTGACTGTGGCAGAGAGGCTTCCGGGTCCCAGCCCCATCTATAAAGGAGAACTTCTGCAGCCGAAGAGCCTGGAAATTATGGATTCACTTGGCGCAATCGAGTCAGTTTTTGAAAAAGGCCATAAGATTTCTGATTTAGAGCTGGCTGAACTGAAGAACTTGAAGGCTGAATCGGATCATTCGTTGATGAGCTATTCGAACCTGCCAAGTGACTATCCATTTTCACTGATGATCCACCACGAAACCCTCAAAGGCATCCTGTTGAATAAAGCAAAGAAATTTCCTTCTTTTCACTACCATCCCCACACAGTATGCAAGGAGATACAGGACCATAAGGTGAAGCTTGAGGACAGGGAGAGGAAAGAGACAGTTGAAATAGAGTGTGACTTCGTCATCGGAGCGGAAGGAAGGAGCTCGGTAACCAGGGATCATATGGGCGTATCAGTGAATGAAAAGAAATATAATCATCATTTCCTTACTGTCACGTTCCCGAGGCCGGAGACGATGGTGAAAGGAAAGATCATCTCGACCTATCAGTCCTTCCTTGGATTATTCCCGCTCCCGGACAACGAAGTGCGATCTGTATATCTGATTCCGGCAGGAGAATATAAAGCCCTCAGAAAGCAGCCCATCTCTGAGTTTCATAAGCTTTATATCAACATGTGCCCGGAGCTTGATGGCTATGTGAATGAAATAACGGATTGGAAGCAAATCCAGCTGATGGTGCCCCTGAAGTATCACAGCGATACCTACGTGAAGGATCATCTCGCGCTCATTGGCGATGCGGTCCATACCGTTCATCCGATGGCAGGTGAAGGGATGAATATGGCGATCCAGGATGGCGACGTCCTGGGAGAATTACTATGTGATATGTATAAACTAAAAAAACTCGATCCCGCCAACCTGGAGTGGTACCCGAAAGTGCGCAGGAAACGGGTGACCCATCAAATGCATCTCAGCCATTTATCGGCGCTTGCCTACTCTTATCCGTACAGACCAATCGGCTGGCTCCGCAAGAACAGCCTTCAGAGGATGGAAAAGGACACAGTGTCCCATTACAAACAGATGCTGAATATTTCAGGACTCGGTCTATGGAGGGAAACCTTGCACGACCGGACGATTCAGGGGGGGATCCTCCCGATTCGAAGCAGAAAGATCAGCGGAAAAGAAAAAGAAAACACGCGATTTACAGAAATCCAAGACTATCCTTGGAAAGAGACGGAGGCTTTGCGATGATGGCAGAAATGGCGAAAATATGGCGGGCAAGATCCTGGATGAAGAAGAATGTCCCGTTTTTATACAGTTGGCACGCTTATGTGGGGTATGAATTGGAACTGTTCGAAAATTTCAAGAAGCCAGCTTCGATTCAAGAAGTGGCACTGGCTAAGAATGTAGAGATGGATCTCCTGGAACAATGGGTGGAAGTCGGAATTACATTGAAGCATCTGAAACGGGCATCAAGAAATCGCATAAAAGTGAGGAATGGCTGGAAACTCCCATCATCCAAAAAGGAGGACTTCTCCTCGGGCGTTCTGCTGAAGGAAATGATGGAACTGCATATCCCCGCCCTGCTTTCCTATCCGAGTCTGCTTCGAAACCAAACGAAACAACATTTCAATTCAGACCTACACGGCTCCACTGTTGCAAAAACATCGGTCCTGCTTGAGCGCTTTGCATTTCCAAAACTTCAAAAAGTGATGAAGAAATTCAAGGTTAATTCAGTGCTTGATCTGGGCTGCGGGAAAGGAGGCTATATCAGAAGACTCGCAGACCGCCATCCGAAAAAAAGGATGGTCGGGATCGAGATTCATGAAGGGGTTGCAAGGGAAGCGAAGGAAGCGTTGAAATCTTATGACAATATTGAAATTCTAAACAGGGACTTACATGAATATGAACCCGATCGGGCCTTCGATCTGATTATGGCCAATAATTTGTTCCATTACATCAATCCGTCCGAAAGATTGCAGTTTTTCGAAAAAGCTTCAGAATGGCTGGAGAAGAAAGGACAGTTCTTTGTCCTGACTCCGATGCAGAAATCAAAGCACGGCAAACAATTCTCGAGTGCCTTCAACAGCTTCTTCATGACGTTTCAAAATTTGTATCCGATCCCGTCACAGAAGGAGATGGAAACACTTGCAAAAAAAACCGGTTTCAAAGTCGTGTCCATCGGCCCGATTGTGAAAGAAGGCGGATGGTACGCGCTGTGTTTCAAGAAAAAATAATCATTCGGGGCTGCCTTTGGGCAGTCTTGTGAAATAGTTTTGGCGCAATATGATAAAAATAGGGGGAAATGCCACGGAGACGGAGGAATGTAAATTGAAGAAAGACGAGATATTCGACTGTATCGGAATCGGGATCGGCCCTTATAATTTGAGTCTGGCTGCGCTGATGGATGAGAAGACTAAATTGAAAGTGAAATTTTTTGATAAAACGCCGGAGTTTCAGTGGCACCCTGGTATGCTTATCGACTTGACCGACCTGCAGGTACCTTTCATCGCGGATTTGGTCACCTTCGCCAATCCGCAGAGCAAGTACAGCTATTTGAATTATTTACATACTCACAACCGCCTCTATAAGTTCTTCTTTTTTCACAAATTTGAAATGCCGAGGCAGGAATACAATGATTATGCCCGCTGGGTCGTAAAACAGCTGCCGCAATGTCAATTTCATAGTGAAGTCATCGGTGTGGAAGATGCGGGGGATCATTTCGAGGTCACCGTTGATAACAGGCTGAGCGATGAGCGGGAAGTCGTCCGTACGAAACATGTGGTAATGGGGACTGGCAGCAAGCCGCTGATACTCGATGGCATGGACGGGCTGCCGGCAGAAGACGTTCACCATACGAGCAGGTATTTGTTTCATAAGGATTCCACACTTGAAAGCACATCGATCACGATCATCGGGTCAGGTCAGAGTGCAGCGGAAGTCTTTTATGACTTGCTCAAAGAACAACGGGATCATCCGTACAAGCTGACGTGGCTGACAAGATCAGAAGGGATCCTCCAGTTGGAATCATCGAAGCTCGGACAGGAGTTCTTCGCACCGGATTATGTGGATTATTTTCACGGTCTGCCCTTCGGAAAGCGTATCGATGCATTGAAGACTCTGGATCAGCTCAGAAATGGAATTGATCCGGATACATTGAACAGTATTTATAACATTCTTTATAACCACTCTGTCAGTGTACATGCACCCGATATTACGATTCAGCCGCTGACCGAGGTGAAGAAAATCCGCAGCGGGGACCATCAATATGTTCTGAGCTGTCACCAATGGCAGGAAGATAAAGAGTTTTCCCATTTATCGGAGAAAGTCATCCTGGCGACGGGATATGTGCCGAATATCCCTTCCTGGTTTGATGAAATGATCGGTGATAACATTGTGTGGGAAGACGATAAGAGGTTTAAGGTGACGCGGGACTATAAGCTGGTTTTTCAGGATAAGAAGGAGCGCGGACATCATTTTTACACGCTGACGAATCTGGAGCATTCACACGGCGCAGGTGCAACAAACCTGGGTCTTGCAGTGGACCGTAATATTGCGATCATCAATGATATGGCCGGAGAGGAAGTGTATAAAGTTCAGCGGAATACAATTTTCTCCCAATTTTCGATGGATGATCATTCTTAAGAAGTTTTATTTTTGTCTGAAAGGGTACATTTACTATGTGAGCAATTAAACAAACTAACAATTAGGAGTGTTTTATTTTTATGGCTAAAGTTGCATGCTTGATCACCGATATGTTTGAAGATGTAGAGTTTACAGATCCGGAAAAAGCATTGAAAGAAGCAGGGCACGAAGTCATCACGATCGAAAAGGAAAAAGGGAAATCCGTGAAAGGAAAGCAGGGGGACGCGACGGTGTCAATCGATGAAAGCATCGACAATGTCAAACCGGAAGACTTTGATGCACTCTTGCTGCCAGGAGGATTCTCACCCGATCAGCTCCGAGCCGACGATCGTTTCGTGAAGTTTACGAAACACTTTATGGATGAGAAGAAACCTGTCTTTGCCATCTGCCATGGACCGCAGCTGCTGATCACAGCAAAGGCGCTTGAAGGAAGACACGCGACTGGCTTCACATCCATCAAGGTGGACATGGAATATGCCGGCGCAACATACGAAGACAAAGAAGTCGTCGTTTGCGGAAATCAGCTCGTGACAAGCCGGACACCGGATGACCTCCCGGCGTTTAACCGTGAGTCATTAAAGATTCTTTCTAAATAACGTTTTGACTAAAGCGAAAGGGACATTCCCGGTGGGGAATGTCCCTTATTTGTTAGAAAGTGCGCCAGTCCCTCGTTGCGTTGATCGGTCCGGGACTTCGGTGTTATTTGCGGAGTGCGCCGAGTTCTTCTATGATGGCGGTCATTTCTCTTGGGCTGAAGCGGTTTTTCTTTTCGACCATCAGGTACAGGTCATGAAGGTCTTCGTACATTTCCTGGTTGAAGTGTTCCGGTTTGATGGCGCCGGCGTTGACGACATTCAGTTTCTCTTTGATGGCTGTGACCATGAATTCGATATTCTCTGCGGAGTTTTGTGTTAAGTCCATTAATGTTCGTCCTTTCTT
Organism: Mangrovibacillus sp. Mu-81; assembly: GCF_036867415.1. Taxonomy (NCBI): domain Bacteria; kingdom Bacillati; phylum Bacillota; class Bacilli; order Caryophanales; family Bacillaceae; genus Mangrovibacillus; species Mangrovibacillus sp. Mu-81. The sequence goes on along the minus strand of NZ_JBAJHU010000010.1, from coordinate 122,480 downwards.
TCGTACATATTATTAGTATTCATCTTTCCATGATTCGAGTTCCGTGTCAACATGGCATGCGACGAGAGTGTCGAAAGAACGATTTTTCCCCTGAGTGTTTTACACTATAAGGAAATGGGGAAATAGTAGTTAAGCAAGTAAGGATAGGGGAAACTAAACCTGAAACAGGCGGTATGAAGGAACTCTGTCCATACGCAGAGAAAACATTATTAAGGGACGACCTGGCTGCCGGTGAATATTGAAACCGGCTGCGGCATTTTAGTATTCAAAATAAAAGAACATGGATTGCAGGAGGGAAATGAGATGGGAAATAGTAAATTTTTAAAAGGTGTCATGCTTGGTGCAGTAGCGGGAGGGCTCCTCTCGCTGCTGGACAAATCGACCCGGCAGGAAGTGGGAGTAACACTGAGAAGCAGCGGCACCAATCTTTCGAAGTACTCGAAAAATCCAAAGCTGCTGGCAGAAACGTCCAAGGACGTCTATGAAAAACTGAGAACGACTGCCGATCAAGTAAGCAGGGATATTGAATTCATTTCAGAAAAAGTAAATGAAATCAAAGGGATGACTCCTCAAGTGAAAGAAATGATCGAGGAAACGAAGGAGACGTTTGAGGATTCGACGGAAGCATATAAAGAAACGTTTTCCGATCATCCGTCAAACGAATTGAACTCAGGTGAAGCGGACAGTCAGCCTGTTGCTTCATCATTCAAAGGATACTGATTTTACCTGAGACAAAGAGAATGACTTAAAGAGGTGAGTGGATGTCGGAGGGAACGAGCCGCAAAGGTTGGAAAAAAGATTCGAAAAATTTATTTCAGAGGATCAGCACAAATGACATAGCGGGATTGGCAGCGCAGATTGCTTATTACTTTCTGCTATCAGTATTTCCGCTCCTGATTTTTGTTTTCACGCTGCTGCCGTATTTACCGATAGAGCAGGGCGATTTATTAGGTGTCATCAGGGACTTTGCGCCAGGTGAGACGATGAAGATGATTGAGGGGAATTTGAGTGAGGTCATGTCGAATCGTAACGGCGGATTGCTATCCATCTCCATCATCGCAACAATCTGGTCGGCATCGAACGGGATGAATGCAATCGTGAAAAGTCTGAATCGGGCATATGAAGTGGAAGAAACGAGATCGTTCATCGTGATGCGCTTGATGTCGATCGTCCTGACACTCGGAATGATCGTAGTATTTGTGGTGGCTCTGCTGCTGCCTGTGTTCGGAAAGCAAATCGGTCTTTTCTTATTTTCTCAATTCGGCTATTCAGACCAGTTCATGGCGATTTGGAATGGAATACGCTGGGCAATCTCTCCGCTTATTCTGTTCATCGTGTTCGTTGGATTGTATTATTTTGCCCCCAGCAAAAAAATCCGGTGCTTGAGCGCCATCCCCGGGGCTATATTTGCCACGGTCGGTTGGGTGCTGGCGTCCCTGGCCTTTTCTTTCTATGTCAGCAGTTTCGGCAACTATTCGGCCACATACGGAAGCATCGGGGGAATCATCGTACTCATGATCTGGTTCTATCTGACCGGCATCATCATCATGGTCGGCGGCGAAATCAATGCGCTGGCTACAGAGAAAGACGATACATCTTGTTAATAACTCATACTGATTAGGGGAAGATTCTATTAAACAGAAGTTTAATGGGGTCTTTCTTTTTTGTGATTTAATGGAAAGGGTCAAGTATAATAGGGGGAAAAGGAGGTGGCTGTCCATGCTGATCGCCATGATTGAACGGCTGGGGATCATTGTAACGATCGCCTTTATCATGACGAGGCTCGGTTTTTTTCGCAAACTGATCGAACAGCGGAGGAACGTGAAGAAGTCCCAGACCCTGCTGATCATTCTGCTGTTTGGTTGTTTTGGAATCATCGGTTCTTATACAGGGTTGATCGTGAATGCAGAAGTCGATGAGTATGCCAAATGGCAGCTGCACCTGCAGGACAATGAAGCGATCGCGAATTCAAGGGTGATCGGGATCGTGGCAGCCGGCATACTGGGCGGTCCGTGGATCGGTCTTGGCGCCGGTCTTGTAGCTGGCGTACACCGGTTTTTTCTTGGCGGATTCACGGCATTCGCGTGCAGCGTATCAACCGTCATCGCCGGACTTCTTGCTGGATATATCGGAAAGCGTGAGAAGAAGAACCGGCTTGTGTCCCCTCAAAAAGCGTTTTTCGTCGGATTTCTGGCAGAAGCCATGCAAATGGCCATCATCCTTCTTTTTGCCAAACCGTATCCTGTTGCGTATGAACTCGTATCCGATATCGGCTGGCCGATGATCATCGCTAATGGGATCGGGACCGGGATCTTCATGCTGATCATTAAAAGTGTGTTCTATGAGGAAGAGCGAATGGGAGCAGTGCAGTCCCAGAAAGCGCTCCGGCTAGCCGACAGGACGGTGAAGTATATGCGAAGAGGGTTGAACGCATCTTCCGCCTATGCAACATGCCAGATCCTGATGAAGGAGGTTGACGCCCTCGCTGTGTCGATCACAAACAGGACACATATCCTGGCCCACGTCGGTGTCGCATCGGATCATCATCAAAAGGACAGGCCGATTCAGACCGAGGCAACAAAGCGGGTCATCGAAACGGGAGAATTATTGAAGGTCGGGAAAAGAGAAATACAGTGTGACCGCGGTGATTGTCCGCTTGGCGCCGCCATCATGGCCCCTCTTTTTAAAGGGGATGAAATCGTCGGTACGTTGAAATTCTACTTCCACTCGGAAAAAGCCATCTCTCCGATCATGATGGAGCTGACAAAAGGGATCTCGACGCTCTTGAGTAACCAGTTGGAACTTGCAGAAATCGATACCCATAAAGAGCTTGCGAAGGAATCCGAGGTCAAAGCCCTGCAGGCACAGATCAGTCCGCATTTCCTTTTCAACGCCATTAATGTCATCGTATCACTGATAAGGATCAACCCGGACAAAGCGCGGACCTTGCTGATTTCACTTTCTCGGTTCATCAGGCAGAACCTGAGCGGAAGCACGAAATCGACTTCGACGTTGAAGGAAGAATGCCAGCACGTGAAGGCATATCTCGCCATCGAAGAAGCGAGATTCTTTGACCGGCTGCAGATCGAGTATGAGCTCGATGAAAAGGCGCTGCAGGCAGTGGTGCCATCAATCACCCTGCAGCCGCTTGTTGAAAATGCGATTAAACACGGAATGAAGAATCAGTCTGAAGGCTTCATTTTAAACATATCGATCATTTCAGGAGATGATGGTGTGACCGTGAAAGTGGAAGACAACGGAGATGGAATCGACGCATCCCGGCTTGAAACATTGCTGCTTGAGCCGGTGGAATCCACTACCGGAACTGGGCTTGCCCTCTACAATGTCAATAAAAGACTGGAAATGATGGTCGGAGAAGAGTCGGGCCTTACAATCCATTCTGAAAAAGGATCAGGGACGACAGTGGAATTCTCAATAAAAGGAGGGAGAATAGCAGATGAAAGTCGCTATCATTGATGACGAACCATACAGCCGGGAGGAAATGAAGCATCTTCTGAGTGAATACGAGTGGGTTGAAATCGTTGGGGAGGCAAACTCTGCTGAAAAGGCGATGGAGCTGATTTTGACGCGGGATCCGCAAGTATTATTCCTTGATATCGAGATGCCCGGCATGAGCGGCGTCGATCTCGCTGAAGCATTGCAGAAGATGAAGAAAAAACCGGAAATCGTCTTCGCGACCGCATACCCGGACTATGCTTTAAAGGCGTTTCGTGTCGAAGCGGTGGACTACCTGGTCAAGCCTTTTGACGAGGCTCAGCTGTCGCAGACGATGGAGCGGCTGAAAAAGTTACTTCTGACTGAGCATGGAGAACAAAAAGATTCGAAAACAATGGGTAAGCTATCCGTACAAGATGAAGACAAAATCATCTTCATTGAACCGGGCGATATCCTTTACATCTTCCGAGAAGAGCGGGAAACATATATCTGCACAGAAAAGAAAAGATACACGTGCAAGCTGGCGATCAAAGATCTTGAGGCAAAACTCGTTACCCATCCATTTTTCCGTGTACACAAAAGCTATCTCGTTCAGCTGCCGTATGTCGAAGAACTCATCCCGTGGGGAAATGGGGTCTATCAACTGAAAGTTCACGGGGTGAAAGAGAAGGTCCCTGTAAGCAGGAATTATGTGAAGGAGCTGCGGGAGCGGCTTGAGTTGTAGACTGTATACGGTAGTGAAGGGTATAAGAGGAATTGTACCAAGTACAACAATAATCTCATTGTTGGGGGGTTAGGATTACATTCTTTTAATGTGGTGCCTGCCAGGATTCAGGTTATTGTATCAGGCGCAATATAAGAAGTTCGAAGGGGATTTCGTAGCATTAATCATTGCCTAGCCACTTTCCCGAGGAGTTATTTATCTGACATAAACAATTAAAAGGTTAATCAGTATTTAGTTGGCCGCCATTCATTAGAATGTTTTCATCTTCTTGAGAAGGGTACCTTTAACTAGAGACTCTTTCAACGGAGGTGGCAGGGTGATTTGGTTAACGTTTATTTATGCGGTACTGCTGGCGGTTGTACATATTTCCGGGAAGCACCTGAAGTTTTTGGAGGTGTTGCCGAGGAGTCGGTTTTTATCGATAGCTGGCGGGGTTTCAGTAGCGTATGTGTTTGTCCATATTTTACCTGAGCTTGAGGAGCATCAGGAAAGTTTATCAGAATCATCTGAAATGCTGACATTCCTCAATCACCATGCTTATCTGGTGGCTTTGATTGGCTTGCTGATGTTTTATGGAATTGAGAAAATGGTCAGCACTTCAAGGAAAGAAAACAGGATGGAGACCGGTGAAAACGAGGCTGGTACAGGTGCTTTCTGGCTTCATATCAGTACGTTCTTTGTTTATAACGGGCTGATCGGTTATTTGCTGGTTCATCGTGATGTGGAAGGCTGGATGAATTTATTGTTGTATGTAATCGCGATGGGGCTTCACTTTTTTGTAGTCGATTACGGGCTCAGGACTCATCATCGTACCATTTACAATGCTGTTGGCCGCTGGATCCTGGCTGGAGCAATTGTATTTGGCTGGCTGATCGGTGCAATGACTGAAATCCATGACATACTCCTTGCACTGCTGTTTGCGTTCTTGTCAGGAGGGATTGTACTGAATGTGTTGAAAGAAGAGATCCCGGATGAGAAAGAAAGCAGCTTTATTTCTTTTTTTTCGGGGACAATCGGATATGTCGTATTGCTGCTGGTTGTAGGGTGAGTAAGCCGCCTGCTTGGTAGCAGCCAGTTGTTTAGATAAATTGAATTAGTTCAAGAAGAATAAAAAAGCAGCGAAGAGACCAATCTTCGCTGCTTTTAGCGATGTTCTTCATTTCCTTCAATACTTCCTCCTATAGACACGGATAATTCCCCATTCAAGCAGGCGTTGCATGTCTTCTTTTTTATTGTCAGTATAAGGGTGGATCTAGAGGTTATGCTCTCTTGTTTTTTGCACATATTCTTCTTTGATTTATGTATAGCTCATGCCGAAACCGACTGCGGAGTAGTACATATAGGCAGATGAGCCTGGGTGAAAAGAAAAAAAGATGATTCGGCAATTCACAACAAAAATCTTATGCACGTTAAACCCATCTGTAAACATTTCAGCTTGAATTATTGACATCTTAAACAGGAATGTGACGATACTGTGACGGTATTTGATATGATGAAAGCGTATTCATAATGAGCGAAAGGGGATCAAATTTATGGTCACATTTCTTGTTGCAATTGTACTCTTAATTGTCGGTTACTTCACATATGGAAAATTCATTGAAAAGATTTTTGGAGTGAAAGAGGCGCGGACGACACCTGCCTACGCGAAAGCGGACGGCGTCGATTACGTGCCGATGAACACGAAGAAGAATTCGATGATCCAGCTTTTGAACATCGCTGGTGTCGGACCGATCTTCGGCCCGATCATGGGGGCTCTTTACGGACCGGTTGCATTCCTTTGGATCGTACTCGGGGCTATTTTTGCCGGAGCGGTTCATGATTATTTAACCGGGATGATCTCCATCCGAAACGGCGGGGCGCATCTGCCGGCTCTTGCTGGAAAGTTTTTAGGGAAAACGATGAAGCACGTTGTGAATGGCTTCTCGATTTTACTGCTCGTGCTGGTAGGTACGGTATTCGTCACGGCACCCGCAGCGTTGATTGCGAATTTAACTCCTGCCTGGATTTCCTTAGGAGTGATCATCGCAGCAATTTTCATTTACTATATTGTAGCGACATTGCTTCCGATCGATAAAATCATCGGACGGGTGTATCCATTGTTCGGCGCTCTACTGCTGATCAGTGCAGTAGGTGTAGGAGCAGGGCTTGTCATCACGGGAGCGGATATCCCTGAAATATCGCTTGCGAATATGCACCCTGATTCAGTGGCGATCTTCCCGTTATTATTCTTGACGATTTCGTGCGGAGCGCTCTCAGGCTTCCATGCAACTCAATCACCGATCATTTCCAGAACGACTCAAAATGAGAAGAACGGACGCAAGATTTTCTACGGCATGATGATTTTAGAAGCGATCATCGCAATGATCTGGGCTGCGGCAGCGATGAGCTTATTCGGACCAGGTGAATTAAGTGCGATCCTAGCTGAAGGCGGACCGGCGGCAATCGTCAGCGAAGTATCCATGCTGATGCTTGGTTCCATCGGCGGAACACTGGCAATCCTGGGTGTCATCGTACTTCCGATCACATCCGGCGACACATCATTCAGAAGTGCACGGATGATCATCGCAGATTACATCAACGTGAAGCAAGTGAAGATGTCCAGCCGTCTTTGGATCGCGGTTCCATTATTCGTCATCTCGGTTGCTCTGACTCAAATCGACTTCAACCTTCTATGGAGATATTTCTCCTGGGCCAACCAGTCAACGGCCATGATCGCCCTTTGGGTGGGAGCGATGTACCTTGCGCTTCAAAAGAAACCTCACTGGGTGGCAAGTGTCCCGGCAGTATTCATGACGATGGTCACATTCACGTATATTCTGAACGCACCAATCGGGTTCGGATTATCAATGAGCACTTCCTATGCGGGAGCGACAATCGGAACGGTCGCAGTTGTCCTGGCCTTTATCTTTAGCCTGAGAAAACAACTCAGCGCAGGCGGTGTGATCAAAGTCGACGAGGACGTTCCTCAATCTGCAGCATAAGACTGATTAGTCATGACGGGTGAGAAGAATTTCATCACCCGTCAGTGTGACATTTTTCTGTTGACCTTCATGAGTTTTCCGGAAATTACCGGGAAGCTCATTTTCTTTTTAGTGCAAAATAAGAATGGTTCTTACACCAAACGGGACGGAGGGACAGGTACCTTGTCCCAATGATGACCACTTGTTTTCCATAACAAAAACAGGAGTGATCCAGTATGACAAAGAAAACGAAAAAAGATGGCGGAACCAAGCAGAATAAAAACCACAAGCCTAAGCAGAAGACATCCGGTTCTGCAAATGGGCAAAATGGATATCATTAAGTTCGATAAGGACCAATCTCTTTGGAGGTTGGTCTTTTTTAGTGTGATGGCAGGAAGTGCTGAGATATTTCGACAAGTTGCTTGATTATTGGGGAAGCGGCTTAAATAATTGAATGTTGGCTTGAATAATTAGATAGGGGCTTGAATAGTGTAAAAGTGGCTTGTTTTTTTCAAAATGTGGCTTGAATATGTGGGGAATGCCGGAATGGCGGAAAATCCTTAATTACAAAGCGAACTAGAATCCTTTGGAAGGCGGTTTACGGCGTGTTTTCTGCTGAAGCATTCAAAAACAAGCTGTTTTCTCCTAAAAGATGTATTATAATGAATAGTAGAGTTTTACCTCAAAAGGGGGTTATGTAATGACGGAAAAGAAGAAAATCAGCCTGCAGGAAGCGATGAAGCAGCAGCTGGCCAAGAAGAAGGAAGCTCAGGCGGGCGGCAAACAGGCGAATAACGGTTTGGCGTCGAATCAGCGTATGCAGAGTCAGCAAACCAAGAAGCCGAGTAATACAAGACGCAAAATGGGAAGCTAATAAGTTTGAGAAGAGCGCTTAGATGTTGTAGGCAGCTCTTTTTTTATTGCGTGATACCGGTGGGAGTCCATACTCTGCCGGAAATAAGTCAGGCGAGGCGCGCGGGGATGTATTTATGCTGACTTTTTTTGATTTATGCGCAAAAATATTAGTATATGCTGACAAATTTCAATATATGCTGATTTTTTTTATTTTATGCTGAATAATCTCAATTTACGCTGGGTTTAACATAATATGGAAAAACTACAAGACGCTGCTTCAGTTTGTCAAAACCCCTTTCAATTCCCACCTTCCAAAAGTAATTTCCAGTACAATTAAGTAAATATAAAATTTTCCAAACCAACTTATAGGGTGTGTCGTCTAAGATGTAGAGAACTGAGGTGGGAACGTGATGAGTGCGGAGCGGCTGCAGGACGGGGAATGTGATAAGGATGAACTGCTTGAACGGGCGATGGAAGAGTATGGGCAGGCGGTTTTGTATATGGCGTATTCGTACGTGAAGGATTATGGTTTGGCCGAGGATATTGCACAGGAAGCATTTGTGAAATTTTATGGGAAGGTGGATTCTTTCAGGGGTGAGTCGAGTCTGAAGACGTGGCTGCTGAGGATCACGATCAATCAGTGCAAGGACCATCTGAAACGCTGGGATACCCGGAAGATCCTACTTACAAATAAGGTGACTGAAATCCTCCATGAGCGGGGGGATCCGGAATCGAAAGCGATTGAAGGGGAGAAACGGAGTGAGCTTCATCTGAAACTGCTCAAGCTGCCCGTCAAATATCGAGAGGTCTTATTTTTATATTATTATCAGGAGTTAAAGGTGAATGAGATGGCGGATGTGCTGGGGCTGAATCCGAGTACGGCCAAGACAAGGTTGAAGACAGGAAGAGAGCGGTTGTACCGGATATATGGAGAAGGGGGGAGGCAGGATGGATAGGGAGCTGGAGCGGAAGATTAAGAGAATGACGGATGAGGGGCTGAAGGATTTCGAATTTGGGCATGAGTTGAAGGGAAAGGTCCGAGAAAAGCTGAAGCGGGAGAAGCCTTATCGGAGACGCTGGTATGCACCTGTTGTCAGTTTACTGATTGTGCTCTTGCTCCTATTCATTTTTGCGGTGGTGAATGGGGAGAAGCTTGGTTTCATCGGAAGTGAGTGGCTGAGCGGTTTCTTTGCTAACAGTTCGAATTTTGATATCGAAATCACCACAAGTCATGGGCCGTCGGTCAGTACGTTTGATGGGACGATCATTCGCGGTGAGGAAGTGAAGCCGATTTCGTTTACAAAAGAAGAACGGGATGAGATTTATGCGAAGATTGAAGAGATAAATTTTAAGGAAGAGAAGAATCTTTATTCTGGAGAAAATTGTGCCGTTTCCACTGCTGGAAGGCATATGATAAAGGTTAGGCTGAACGAGGAATACTATCAGTATAAGTATTCCGATTGCCCAACGACTAAGGACAGCAGGGAGCTGGATGGTCTGAGGGAAATGATCATAAAGATGATTAAAGAAAAGCCCGGGTATGAAGAGATCGTAAGGCATTATCTTATGTTTTAAAATATGGTTTACTTTTCCAATATCGAATGCTACTATAAGTGAAATTAGCAAATGCGATGACGAGAAGAGTAGCCGGCAGAATTCTTCGACAGAGAGCCCTGGAAGCTGAAAAAGGGCAGGGGGGCTGACGGTGAACCAAGACTCTGAGCTGCACATCGGAACTTTTTAGTGGGATGGTGTGACAGGAGCTCCTGTTATAGAGCTAGGGTATAGGCTGTTTATGCAGTACCCGAAAAGGTTGATATGGCAACATATTGATGAACTGGGGTGGCACCGCGATCGAATCTCGCCCCCAAGACTGATCTGTCTTGGGGGTGGGATTTTTTTTATTGGCTTCTTTATAGCAGTGAGGGGCAGGGATTGAAAAAGATTGCGGGGAGGAATGCAGGATGAAATGGAAGGATTCGCTGCTGCTATTGATGGGGATTGGATTGTCGAATGTAGGTGCATGGATTTTCTTGATTGCGCTTAACTTGATCGTGCTGAATGAGTCGGGGTCGGCGCTTGCGGTCGGGATTCTTTATGTACTGAAGCCGCTGGCAGCGCTGTTTACGAATGCATGGGCAGGGAGTTTGATTGACAGGTTGAATAAGCGGAGGTTGATGGTGTTTCTGGATGTATTCAGGGCGGTCTTGGTTGCTGTGCTGCCGCTCATCTCATCACTCCCGATGGTATACGCGGTTGTGTTCGTCATCAATATGGGCAGCGCGGTCTTCTATCCGGCATCGATGACGTATATGACGAAGTTGATTCCGAGGAAGAAAAGACAGAGGTTCAACGCGCTAAGGAGTCTGATGGATTCCGGTGCATTCATTGTCGGGCCTGCAATTGCAGGAATGCTTTTCATCGTGGGCACCCCGGAGACGGCCATTTTTTTAAATGGAGCGGCGTTGTTACTCTCGGGGGTGGTGACACTTTTTCTGCCGGATGTTGAAGGGGGCGCGTTCGAGGGGGTGAAGAAGTTGTCGCTGGACATGATAAAAGAGGATTTGCGGGTGGTCAGGCGTTTCAGCCTGCGCCGCATATATGTGATGGTGGTGTATTTTTTATTCAGCTGCATGATCGTACTGACTGCGGCGGTCGATTCGCTTGAAGCTGCATTTTCAAAAGAAGTGCTCGACCTTTCGAACAGCACGTATGGATATCTGGTAAGTATTGCTGGAGCGGGATATCTTGCCGGGGCAGTGGTGAATACCGTGATTGCAGACAAGGTTCGGGATGTGAAGCTGATCGCATTTGGCTCGGTCATGGTTTCGGCGGGGTATATTGTATATTCAGTTTCTGAAGGATTCCTGGCAGCAGCCATTGGATTTTCTTTGCTGTCCTTCTCGCTGGCTTTTGCACAAACAGGGTTTGATACGTTCATTCAAGAGCGGATTCCGGTCGGGATGATGGGGCGTGTGAGCAGTGTGTATGGCTGGCTGGAAGGATTTCTCGTCATTGCCGCAACCGTATTGATCGGTGCAGGGGCGCAGCTCGTATCCATCCGGGAAGTTGTGATGGCAGGCTCCCTTGTCATGCTGACGGTCACTGTTTTCCTTATGGTCTATTCATTGAGCAGATCGAAGGTGAATCCAGTTGAAACGACTTCGATTGAATCCGGGTGGAAATTAAATTGACACAAGATGGAAATCTCTATATAATCATCTAAACTATATGAAAAAACATTGATGAGGATCAGTAAAGTGAACCTGTCTTTTCAGAGAGGGGGCCAGAGTGGTGTGAGGCTCCTATCGACAATCATTTGAACCTGCCTCAGAGTCTGAATATTCAGCGGTTGAATACCGTTATCATGTATGAGAGTGAAGCTTTGCTTTGAATCAGGGTGGTACCGCCAGAAATGGTCCCTGATGATGACCGGGGCTTTTTTATTTTTTAAAAAAGAGGGTGTCCAGTATGGAGAAGGAATTTGTAAAAGATGTCACGGGGATGGATGTGGATTTTGCCCAGTGGTATACGGATGTGGTGAAGAAGGCGGAGCTGGTCGATTACTCGAGTGTACGCGGGTCGATGATCATCCGGCCATACGGTTACGCGATTTGGGAGAATATCAAGAATGCGCTTGATGCGAAAATCAAGGAAACAGGGCATGAGAATGTGTATATGCCGCTTTTCATTCCGGAGAGTCTCCTGCAGCGCGAAAAGGATCATATTGAAGGATTTGCGCCAGAGGTCGCGTGGGTGACCCACGGCGGTGAAGAGGAGCTGGCGGAGCGCTTGTGTGTACGTCCGACTTCCGAGGTATTGTTCGGTGAGCATTATAAAAATATCATCCATTCCTACCGAGATCTGCCGAAGCTCTATAATCAGTGGGCGAATGTGGTGCGATGGGAAAAAACGACGCGGCCGTTCCTGCGGACGCTGGAGTTTCTGTGGCAGGAAGGACATACCTGCCATGAAACGGATGAGGACGCACACGAAGAAACGGTTAGGATGCTCGAGGTGTACGCGGAGCTTTGTGAGGAGCTGCTGGCGATCCCGGTGGTGAAGGGTCAGAAAACGGAGAAAGAAAAGTTTGCCGGTGCGAAGTATACGTATACGATCGAAAGCCTGATGCATGACGGGAAGGCGCTGCAATCCGGCACGTCCCATCATTTGGGTGATGGATTTGCAAAAGCGTTTGGCATTCAGTTCACTGACCGTGAAGGAAAACTTCAGCATGTGCAGCAGACTTCATGGGGACTGACGACGCGCATCATCGGGGCGATGATCATGGTGCACGGGGATGACCGCGGTCTCGTTGTGCCGCCGCGCATGGCGCCGACTCAATTGATGATCGTGCCGATCGCACAGCATAAGGAAGGTGTGCTTGATTTTGCGTATGACCTCAAGGAGAAACTGTCGGCTGTGGCGCGTGTCGGGATAGATGCAAGCGATAAGAAGCCGGGCTGGAAGTTCAATGAGTATGAAATGAAGGGGATCCCGCTGCGCCTGGAAGTGGGGCCGCGTGATATCGAGAACGGTCAGGTGATTCTGGCCCGCCGTGATACGGGTGAGAAGGTGACAGTACCCTCAGGGGAACTGGAAACGAAGGTGCCAGAGCTTCTTGAAGTGATTCAGCGCAATCTGTTTGAGAAAGCGAAGGAGCATCGCGAGGAGATGACCAGAGTCGCATTGAATTTCGGGGAGTTCAAAGAAGTGATGGCGGAGAAAGGCGGTTTCGTCAAGTCGATGTGGTGCGGTGAACTTGCCTGTGAGGATAAGATCAAGGAAGAAACGGGTGCTACGTCACGCTGTATGCCGTTTGAGCAGGAGAGTGTGTCGGATACTTGTGTGTGCTGCGGGAAAGATGCGGAGAAGATGGTTTATTGGGCTAAGGCTTATTAGATAGTGATGAGCGGGCATTGGAATCGGATGGAATAATGGGTTGGCAGGTGGGGTGTACCTGGTACGCGGGGGTGAATCTGTACCAGGTACAAATTGCTTGGTGTGTACCAGGTACATAGACATTGAATTGTACCTGGTACAAGAGGTTGGATTTGTACCAGGTACAGTTTTGGAATGGCGGTGCCAGGCACAATCGGATGTACTTGTGCCTGGCACAAAAGGTTGAATTTGAGCCAGGCACAGATTTAGGGGTTTTCGTCAGGCTAAACTACCCCGCAGTCACCGGATCCCGCTCTCAAAAAACGGGACAATGAACCTGACCCCATGTCCCGCCTTCTGTAGACCAATAGTCTCTGAGGGTTTGTGGAAAATTAATTCTTCGGTCCTTACTTTTAAAGCCCCGTCTATTTGGGGGTCCTTCCTAATATAAATAGGTAAGGAGGGGATTCGAAGTGTTTATGGACTTTATTGTTATTCTTATTATTTCGTTCGTGGTGATCAGTCTTTGGATGATTAATGTGAAACTTGGTCGCATCGCCAACCATTTTGATAGTAGTGAGGACCACGCCCTTTCGGATGAGGAAATTGAGAAGGAGCTTGAAGAAGAGTGGGAGAAGTGGTCTCAAAAGTAACCGGATTCGAAGCGTTTCCTTGCAGGGGACGCTTCTTTGCGTTAAAGGGAATTTTTTCAAGTATAGAGATAGGCACGTTCCTTTGGGATCTTTCGTAGGCTGATAGGGAGGAATTGTGTGAGGTGAAGCTCAGTGGATAGGATTGTGAGATGGGTGATCGGGGGGACAGCGGTGCTGCTGGCATGCCTGGTACTTTATTTAAAGATGAATCCGCCGCTCGCGAGTGAAGAGTCTGGGTGGAGTGAGCATGACCCGGGTATCGTGGTGGTGGAGCTTCAAAATGAAGGGTTTCATAAGTTGAAGTTGACTGAGGTGATGGTCAATGGCGGCGACCGGCCTTCCAAGGTGGAATTGGGTATCAGCCGGACGAATGCGGTGATCGGCATGTTTGCATTGGAGAAGGAAATAGAGGGAATCAGTTTTCATGACATCCACGAATATGATATAGAGACGGGCTACAGCCGTGAAGAGGCCATACAACTGGAGGAACAGGATAACAGGAGTGCGATCCGCCACTATGGATTGGCGCTTGAGCATTTTCAGAAGATAGATTCTGTAACAGTCAAATACACGTATTTCGGTTTTCCTTTTACGAAAGTGATAGAAATTGAGAGGATCGACTAGATTCTGCTGATAAACTGCTATAATTAGAGGGAATGGCCAATTGCCCTGAAGAGAGGTGCCTCCATGGATAAGAAAAGTTTAAGCATAGAAACTCCGCGGTTAATAATAAGACCGTTCATGAAGAGTGACTATTATAACTGGTTCAATGAGAATATGAAAAGGCTGCCTGCCCAGCATAAGTATGATCTTGGATGGCAGGATTTGAGTGAGTGTACGGAATATTGGTTCCGTGACATGGTTGAACAGCAGAATGAAATGATGAACAATGACGAGGTCTATATTTTCGGGGTGTTCCTGAAACATACCGGCGCGTATATTGGAAACATCGATTTTTCCACCCTGATGAGGTTGAGTTTCCATTGGGGACGGATCGGTTATACGCTGAACAACACGCACTGGAAGCAGGGTTACGGGAAAGAAGCGGTGCGGGCTGCGCTGAGGATGGCGTTTGAAAAGGTCAATTATCACCGGGTCGAGGCACATATCAACCTTGATAATATTCCTTCGATCAGACTGGCCGAATCGGTCGGTATGAAGTACGAGTGCACACGAAAGGGCTTTATCCATGAGAATGGGAAGTGGACGGATAATCACGTGTATTATATGAATGCGGAGGATTATTTTTAAGAACGCTCAGATCAGATCTGAGCGTTCTTTCGGTTCGTGGCCTGTTCAATCTGTGTCCTATGGTGAAGGTCATGATCGGCGAGTCCTTCCAGATATCTGGAAAGGGTTAATTTTTTTTCACCAAGTTTGAACGTTTGCCCCCAGGATCCTTCCCGGATTTCGCTGATGCCCGTTAATAACCGGTTTCGGGAGTCGATGAACGATTGGATGACAGTGGCTTGTTCAGTAGAGCGGGCTCTCGATGAGGACTGTTCATTCAGGTTCTGGGGATCCGGCGCTTTCGGGAGCGGTTCGCTGTTTCCCAGATAAGGCAGCCTCATGTTCACGACAAAATCATCCCAAGGTCCGAAATGGCTGATGATCTCTGCGATACTCCACTTGTTTTCATCGAGAGGACGAAACCATTCCTCTGCCGGAAGATTGTTCAAAGACTTCACCCATTGAATCATTTCTTCATGGTGAAGGATGATCGCTTCTATATTATCTTTCATATCTATCACTTCTTTCGTTATCATCTATTCAATATTTTACCATATTTTTTGACGGAATCAGTGACATTACATACGAAAGTTAAAGGCCCGTCCCGCACTTTAATGCAGTGCGGGACGGGCCTTCGGTCATGCTTGCTGTAATTCCTGGCTTGTTTCGGGATTCATGGGATAAAGGCGTCCGTCCTTGTCTCGGTAGACGATATGCTCCCGTGATAGTTTTATTGGTGTATCCACCCCGGCGGCGGCTGAGAGATTGTATAATCCTTCGCGCAGGGAGAGCATGTAGTTGCAGACACGGAATGATTTTTCTTCTACAATCAGAGCTTTCTGAAGTTTATTGTCTGTGGTCGCGACACCTACCGGGCAGTTATTGGTATGACATACCTGTGCCTGGATGCAGCCGACAGAAAACATCAGGCCTCTAGCGATATTCACAAAGTCAGCGCCAAGTGCGAGAGCGAATGCGACCTTGTCAGGTGTCAGCAGCTTTCCAGAGGCGAATATCTTCACTTTGTCACGAATGCCGTGTTGGATGAGCGTGTCATGGAGAAAAGGAAGTGCCGATTTGATCGGAACGCCTGTAGAAGCAGCCAATTCATGATAGGAAGCCCCCGTGCCGCCTTCGCCTCCATCCACTGTGATGAAATCCGGATGCTTTCCTGAGGCAGCCATATAGGAGGCGAGCTCCTCGATATCGTTCGTACTCCCTACAACAATTTTGATCCCGACAGGTTTTCCGCCGACCTGACGCAGTTCATCAATGAAATCGAGCATTTCCTCATTCGTTCCAAACTCCTTGAAACGGTTTGGACTGTCTATTGATTTATATGGCTCGACATTGCGGATATTCGCGATCTCAGGCGTTACCTTAGCCTCGTCTACATGTCCCCCGCGAGTTTTGGCCCCCTGTGCGAGCTTCAGTTCAAATGCTTTAATCTCTTTCAGTTCGCTTTTCTTCTTGAATTCTTCCCAGGAAAAATCGCCATCCTTTGTACGGACGCCGAATAAACCGGGACCGATTTGACAGATGATATCGACGCCGCCTTTTAAGTGGTGCTTTGATAATCCGCCTTCACCGGTATTCATCCACGTACCTTTGGCCAGCGCCAGACCGGTTGAAAGGGCAGTGATGGCTTTTTCCCCGAGTGAACCGTAGCTCATTGCGGATTGTCCGATAAGGCTCCTTACTTTAAAGGGGTGCCTGCATGTCTGTTCCCCGATGACGGGGGCATCTTCATCCCTTAGCAGAAAGGAATCGACTTCTGCCTCTTCCCGGTGCTCTTTTCGCCTGAATAAATTGTCCTTATCGATTTTGTAAACCTTCGACTTTATTTTTTCGCTGTTGTCGACGCGCAGTTCATCGCGCTGGATTGGGAATAAAGCATTCCGGATATAGTAGCCTTCACGCTCAAAATCGCGTTCCGATCCGAAGCCGAGCATGCGGGATTTATATTTTCCGGATAAAACGGTTTGCTGATATTCATTTCTTGAAAACGGTTTCCCTTCATTATCGTTCAGGAAAAAATACTGCCGCATTTCCGGTCCGATTTTTTCTAAAATATATCTCATTTTTCCGAGAATCGGAAAGTTTCGTAATACAGCATGTTCTTCCTGCTTCTCATCTTTGAACATGATATAAAGGATCATTCCTGCAGGAAACAGGATTACAAGGGCAATTAGAGTTAGAAGAATGCCTATTAAAATTGAAATACCATCCATTTATATTCCTCCTATTCGAGTAAAAGTAGATATAAAACCGCGAGACCTCCGACGATAAGCCCGCTTGATAAAGACAGCCATTTCCATTTGTTCAAAGGAGGATGCGCCCTCATAAGGGTCGACAGCTGAACGAAAATAGAAATGGCGGCAAGAGCCAGGATCATCAGCAGGATGGCTGATGGGGAAAAAAGCTTCCTGCCATATTCAATCAGAATATATCCGCCGAGGGCAGTGCCGATGACGATCATGTAAAGGAAGAAAAGTGCTGATTTATTCACGATGTTACCCCACCTTCCCGTATAAATAGACGAGAGTGAATATCAGGACCCACACGAGGTCCACAAAGTGCCAGTAAAGAGAAAACACTGATAACTTTGCCTGCATTTCTTTCGCCGCACCATTCATTTTCAGGTGGATGAGCAATAGTCCCATCCAGATGAAGCCTGCGGCAACATGCGCCCCGTGGGTTCCGACAAGCAGGTAAAAGGCAGACAAAAAAGAACTGTTCTGCATCTCATACCCTTTTTCATAGTAAAGGAGGAATTCCCTGCCTTCCATGAATAAAAATAATCCTGCCAATACCATAGTCATGGCTAAAAATACGATTGTTTTTCCCGTCTTTTCTCCTTCGATTGCCTGATGGCTGATGTAAATCGTGAAACTGCTTGAAAGCAGGAGCACGGTTGAGACCATCACACTCTTCAGCTCAAGCATCTCCTGTGGGGCGGGGCCTCCGTCCGTATGGGAGCGCAGGGTCAGATAGACGCCGAATAAAGAGGCAAAGATGACGATCTCCGCTGCGATGAAGAACCACATTCCCAGTTTCTTATCTTCTTTCTGCTCAAGAAGAAAGGACTCATTATTCATGACTTCTCCTCCTTTTCATCGCGAAGTTCAGAACGGGTGTATGCCTTCCAGCTGTCATCCTTGAAAGACCTCAGGATCAACATGCACACGACTCCGACTACACCGGCCCATTGAATGAGGGGCTGATAAAAAATGAAGCCGAAGGAAGAACAGAAAAGGATGGCGGACAGAAACACGGGCTGAGCCGTGGGCTTGGATAAATAAATCGGGCCATCTTCTTTTACGGTTCTTAAACGTCCATTTCCGTTCCTCTTTTCATTCCATAATTGATCGATTGTCGTGACGACCGGCCGATCGATGAAATTGCCGTCGGGGGGAGGGGATGGAAGTGCCCATTCAAGCGTACGTCCATCCCATGGGTCACCGGTCGTATCTTTCTCCCCGTGCCGGAGACTCCAGTAGATATTAAATAGAAAGATCATGACGGCGGCGGCCATGATGAAGGCACCGATCGTACTGATTAAATTCAAGCTTCCGAGTCCGTCGCTTTCAAAATATGTGTACACCCGGCGCGGCATCCCGTTCAGCCCCATGAGATGCATCGGGAAGAACGTGACGTGGAAACCGATGGTGAACAGCCAGAAATGCCATCTTCCCAGTACTTCGTTCAATAAGAAGCCGAACATCTTTGGCCACCAGTAATAGACACCGGCAAAGATTCCTAAAATGGTTCCCCCCACGATGACATAATGAAAGTGACCGACGACAAAATAGCTGTCGTGGTATTGATAATCTGCAGGAGCGGCTGAAAGCATGACACCGGTTGCGCCTCCGATTAAAAAAGTAGGAATGAAAGCTAGTGAAAAAAGCATGGCAGTCTTGAAACGGACGACCCCTCCGCGGATGGTGAACAGCCAGTTGAAAATCTTAATGCCGGTCGGGACGGCGATCGACATCGTCGCCAGTGCGAAAATGGCATTCGAAATCGGACCGAGACCAACGGTGAACATATGGTGGATCCACACCATGAAGCCGAGGAATCCGATCAGGACAAGAGCGAAGACCATAGCGCCATAGGCGAATAAATTTTTTCGTGAAAAGGTCGTGATGACATCCGAAAAAATGCCGAAAGCAGGAAGGATCAATATGTAGACCTCAGGATGTCCGAATATCCAGAATAAATGCTGCCAAATCAATGGATTACCGTCTGTCCCGCTTAGGAATGCCGTGCCATACACGCGGTCCATCATCAGCAGCAGTAAGGCGATGGTCAACGCCGGAAAAGCAAACAGAATCAGGATCGACGTGACGAAAGAGGACCAGGTGAAGAGCGGCATCCTCATGAACGTCATCCCTTTCGCACGCTTCCTGATGATCGTAACGAGAAAGTTGATGGCTGTCAGCATGGTGCCGATCCCTGCAATCTGTATGCCAAGCGTATAATAATCAAGGCCGGGTCCGGGGCTGAACGTATCCAGGCTCAAAGGGGAGTAGGCAGTCCAGCCTGTAGACGGGGAGCCTCCGAGAACGAAGCTCACGTTCACCAATGCTCCTCCTGTCAGAAATAGCCAGAAGCTTAGCAGATTCACATAAGGGAAGGCAAGATCCCGCGCCCCGATTTGGAGAGGGACGGCGACATTCATCAACCCGATCAAGAGAGGCATGGCCACAAAGAAAATCATCGTGGTTCCATGCGTCGTCATCATCTGGTTGTATTTTTCTCCCTGAAAGACCCAGAACTGATTCTCGGGGAGTGCGAGCTGCAGGCGGATGATCAAGGCATCCAGGCCAGCTCTCAGGAAAAATGCCCCGCCTGCAGCGAGGTACATGATTCCTACTTTGGTATGGTGGGTGGAGGTCATCCAATCCCATGCATATTTCCATTTTCTATAGCGGGTCAAGAAAAATACGGCTAATATTCCCATAAGCAAGATCGACAGGTCCGCAGCGATGATATCCGATGGAAAGACAAACTCCCTGCCGAAAATCGTATATTTAATGTCCATTGGAGAACCCTCCTTTTCACCAAAAAATTATTCTAATTGTGAAAGATAGTTGCTGAGTGCTTCGAGTTCTTCATCCGAAAGTTCCTTAAATCCAGGCATTTCTGCACCAGGCTTGAATGATTTCGGATCCTCTATCCACTTTTTCATGTTTTGTTCATTGTTAGGAACGACGCTGGCGATCATTTCCTTCCTGCCGATGCCGGCAAGGTTGGGACCTTCGCTTTTGTCGGTATAGTCTGCAGCATGACAGCTTAAGCAGTTCGATGTGAATAATTTCTTGCCTTTCTCATAAGAGTCGGATGCTGCGGTCTCACGTGCAGTTCCCTCTGCCTTTTCGCTAATCCACTGATCATATCTTTCTTTGCTGACAGCATGGACTTTGAATCTCATCAACGAGTGAGAGGCACCGCAAAGCTCGGCGCATTTTCCTTCATATACACCGGTTTCTGAGGCGTGAAGGGTCAATCGATTTGTGCCGCCTGGATTTAAATCCTTTTTCCCGCCAAGCCTGGGTACCCAGAAAGAATGAATGACATCATCTGATTTCAGGTTGAATACGACCGGCGTATCCACTGGGATCCATACTTCATTGGATAATGTGACCCCTTGATCGTTGTATTCAAATTCCCACCAGTACTGATGACCGGTGACGGTGATTTCCATTTTGCCGTCCTGTTCCTTCTGGGAGTCTGCAAGCGAAAAGGTCCCCTGTACGGTTGGCACTGCCAGGATCAATAACAGAACAATGGGGATCACGGTCCACGCTATTTCAAGTTTTTTATTCCCTTTCACGTAGGACGGAATGATATCTCTGCGCTGAGGGGTTTCCCTGTATTTCCACGTAAAGATCACAAACATCGAAAAGACGATGATAAAGACAAGCAGCATGATCCCGGTGGACAAGAGGATCAGATTTTCCTGCAGCTTGGCAACAGGTCCTTTCGTATCAAGGACCTGAAGGGATTTGCAGCCCGAAAGCAAGAGGACTGTCAAAAAAAAGACTGGATACAGTTGATGTCTCATGTGATCTCTCCTTAAAACAGCCGTTTTAACGCTTTGCGCAGCGGAGGCATTTCAACTTCATGTTCTTTGAAGAATTTTTTCATCACATACTTGGAGTAGCCTGATGCCTGATCAAAGGTGATCTTTCCGGGCAGTGGAGGCTGGTCTTCAATCTGTACATCAAGAATGACCGGTTTATTGGATTTCGCAGCCATATCAAAAGCCGGTTCCAGATCTTCATGTTTGATGACCCGGTAGCCTTCCCCGCCGCAGGATTTCGCGAACTGTGCGAAATCGATATCCTGAAGGTCCGTCTCATATTCGAGGTGCCCGATTTCTTGTTGTTCATACTTGATCATCCCGATCTTTCTGTTATTGAGGATGACGACGATGATCGGCAGTTTGTATTTGACGGCAGTCACAAAATCGTGCATCACCATGGTGAAACCGCCATCCCCGCATACAGCGATAGCCTGGCGTTCAGGACAGGCAATGGCACTGGCAATTGCTCCCGGAAGTCCGCAGCCCATCGTAGCCATCCAGCTGGAGATGATGAATTTCTGATGTGTGATCCGGAAATGGCGAGCCGTCCAGACTGTTACATTTCCGACATCGACAGACAGGGTGGCATCGTCATTGGCGATCTTCTGGATCATCGGGATAACCTGGGGCGGCTTGATCGGTGTAGTGACTTCGACTTCATCCTTTTCTACATGCTTCCACCAGTTCTTCATATTGATCTGGCATTCTTTTAAAAAGGAGCGGTCTTCCCTGCGTACGATTGCCTTGTTCCATTCCTGAAGTACAAGTTTGGAGTCACCTGCAATCCCTGCCGATACAGGATATCTTTTTCCGATTTGAGCAGAATCTGCATCGATTTGGACAGCCTTTGCATTATCCGGCAGGAATTCCCGATAAGGAAAAGACGTCCCGATCATAATGAGCAGATCTGTTTCTTCCATGGCTTCATAGGCTGGTTTGGTCCCGATCTGCCCGAGCTGACCGAGATTCAGCGGATGTTCATCAGGCAGTGTCCCTTTTGCGGGTAGAGTGAAGATGATGGGGGCAGCGAGTCTGTCCGCGAATTCCTCCAGTTCATCCACAGCACCCTTCGCTCCCGTCCCTGCAAGGATGACTGGACGTTTAGCATCATGCAGGTATTGAAGTCCGGTTTGAATATCATCGAGGAACGGTGCCGGCTTTGCGATGGATGAAACGCTCGAAGTGTTGCGGACCTTGTCTTTGATTTTTTGTGCAGGCATATCATCGGGAATGACGAGCACAGAAACACCTTTTCTGGCATAGGCAGTCCGTATTGCCTGGTTTAACAGATCGGGAAAAGAGTCAGGCGAAGACACGCGCGCATTAAATACGGAAACATCTTCGAACAAACGCTCAAGATGCACCTCCTGAAACGAATCCTCCCCAATCTTGGAGCTTTCCACCTGACCGGCGAGAACGAGCACCGGCGCTCCGTCAGCTTTTGCATCATATAATCCGTTAAGCAGGTGGATCGCACCCGGTCCTCCGATAGATAAGCAGACTCCTATCTTGCCGGTCAGCTTCGCATAAGAAGAGGCGGCGAGTGCGGCGACTTCCTCATGTCTGACTTGAATGAACTCGATTTGCTCCTTCTCACTTCGCAGATTGTCGACAAAATGATTAATAGAATCCCCGGGCAAGCCAAAGAGATGGCGGATATCCCATTCCTCCATTACCCCTGCAGCTAAATGCCCTGCTAAGTTCTCACTCATTTCTATCACCCTCCAAAAACTCATTATTCTATTCCGATACCACTAACTGCGGTGAAGTAAACAAAGAACAGGGAGGAAATCCATTTAAATGTCCAACCTTGGTACTAATAGACTGTCCCTTTATACTGTAAGTGGGTAGAGTGAATTGCATTATTTGTTGGGAGAAATTTGGATATTTATGTTAATATTGGAGGTAGATTTGAACATTAATTGGGGGACCGGATATGGGATTTGTCATTATTTTATTTTTATTGATTTTTTCTTTTGATTTTACAAGAATCAGGAAGCAGAACGATAAAATGATCGAGTAGAATGAAAGAGTGATTGAGCTGCTGGAGGGATTGAAGGAGAGAGAAGGGTGAAGCAGTGAAAAAAATGGACATATTGCTCTATCCGCAATTTAGTGAATATGAACTGAGTGTCGCCTTGTCGATTCTGATGCGGGTGGAAAGCAGGTAGTTACAGTGGGATTGAGTACATGTACGATCAGGGGTGAGTCCGGACTGACCTGTATTCCTGACGTTACCATTGATAAATTGAATAAGAAAGAGATTGATAGTCTTGTTTTAACAGGCTGCATGGATGTTATGAAACTAGCAGATGAAGAGAGTTTATTTACATTTTTAAAGGAAATAGAAAGTAAGCTGTCAGTCATCGCAAGTATTTCGAGTTCTCCGTTTCTTCTTGCAAAAGCAGGACTTTTAAAAGGGAGAAAATATACGGTCGGGATGCTTGAAGCTGACCTCAGGAAAACTTGTGTTTTTGAAAGTGAGAATTATTCTGAAGAAACGGTCGTGCAGGATGGAAAGTTTATTACTGCTAAGGGGAGGGGATTCGTGCGATTTGGTCAAGCATTGGGAAATGCATTGGGGCTTACGTTTGATGAGAAGTGGTATGAAAGTTCGGATGAAGAAATGGAGTGAAGGAAATCGACACTATTGCCGATCACTATTATGTACAAAAGACAGGTCAAGGGAAATCGATTATCTTTCTTCCTGCGGGCGGATTTTCCGGTAATGAAGGTCTGAATATCGCTGAGTATTTGGGGTGTGGCTATGAGACTCATATGATTGATCTTCCCGGATTTGGGAGAAGTAAGGGGATAGAAGGGACGGCAACTCCGCTGGAAATGGCAAAGTGGGTGAAAGGATATTTGGATCAGGAAGGAATCGAAACAGTGATTCTCATAGGCCATTCAATGGGCGGCGCCATCCTGTTGAATTTCGCAGTACACTATCCTGAAAGAGTGAACAGGCTCATCCTTCTTGATCAAGGGCATAAGCGGTTTCCGAGGGTTCCTGTTTCAGAATTTGGAGCGTTTGCCTATGTGTTTCCTTTTCTGAATGTGTGCGTAAGGTTGTTTGGACGTCATTTGTTAAAAAGAGTTGAGCGATTATTTTCAATGGAAGATGATCCTGAAAGCAAGAATTTTGATGAAGAAGCGGAGCAGTTTTGCCAACGTTTCTCGATTCCTGATACAACTTATGTAAGGACTGCATTGAAGTCTCAGCCGATGTTTTCAGTAGAAGCGTTGAACCTTATGTTTGGTTACTATAATTTGAATCTTCCCGGATTGCTGGGGCAGGTGGAAGCACCAGTTTATCTGGTATACGGAACATTTGAAGGAATCGACAAAAAAGAATTCATCTCCACCCGTAAAGCGATTAGAAAAATGAAAAGAAAAACAGATTCGGTTATTTATCGTTCTTTGAATAGCGGACATTATGTCCACTGGAGTAATTCATTCGACCTTGATGAACTGAAAGTATTCCTGGACTCATCCCATTAAAAAGGACGAAACCCCAAACGGGTTTCGTCCTCTCTTATTATTCCAATCCCTCAATCTTCAGTTCTTTCACAGGCAGGAAGCTTTCTCCGGTATCCATGAATGTAATGTTGACTTTATCGTTTTCCTTCAGATAGATGGCAAGCGGGCTGATTTCGGATGATACAAGATAGTTGCTGCCATTATCAAGCAGGAAGGAGACGGTGGTGTAGTCACCGATTTTTTCTTTGTATACGCGGACGACGGTTCCCGTTGTTTGTTTTTCTTCAGCTTTGGAGCTGCCGTCGACTGTCCCGCCGCCTTTTTGGAGGGCGGTTTTATATTTTTTGAGTGCCTGATTCGGCGTGTCGGCGTAGGCCGAGATTTCAGGGTTGGCAGCAGATACGATGAAGTAGTTCTGCAGGAAGCCGTTGGCATCAAGCACCGGTGTCAGCCAGCTTGCTTCACCGTAGAAGTTGTAAAGTACGGGCATTTCGCCGTCCCATTTTTTCTCGATGAATTTCTTCTGGATGATCTGCAGGGCACCTTGTGAATCCATATATGATTCCTCCAGGTTTCCTGTGTAGAAGGTCGCTTCACCTGTTTTTGCATTGGTGAGAGAGTACCCCAGCATCGAGTCGACGCCTTCTTTAGGAGACGTGAAGTCAGTGAAGTAGTACATCTCGCCGTCTTTATTGAAAATAGGGCTGACATTGGCTTCGGTTCCTTCGTCGGAAGGCAGCTTCACCTCGGATTTTCCGAAGACGCTGTTCCAGAAGCCTTGAACGTAATTACCGAAATAACTGTTCTGCAGGCTGACCGTTTCAGGAGAGACTGCTCCGTCGATGAAATCAGGGACGTTGTCCAGTTTATAGGACTTGGTGTCGCCATTCTGAGGATCGACCATCACGATCCCTTTCACATCAAAGCCGTTACGGGCTGAGATGAACTCTCCATAGGTGCGGAGGTAGAACGGTTTGCCTTCGTCATCGATTTCAAGCTGCGGATCACCGTTGAAAATGTACTTCGGATAATTCATCCGCATGTGACGCTCGATATTCTTATTAAAGTAAGAAGAAGGCGTGTAGGCCATCGACTCTTTCATAAATTTCGGATTTGCTGATGAATCGGTCGCGCTCAAGGTGAAGTATCCTGGTGTTTCGTCTCCCTTGAACCATTTGAAGAACCCGGAGAACTCAACGGGAGCAATATATACATATTCACCGTTCACCTTTTGGATCTGCAGGCTGCCGAGCTCATAGTAACTCGTATTCGGCACCTGCCCGAATGCCTTCTTCATCTTGTTGCGGGCAAACTGCGGCGGCACGCTTGCAGGTGTTTTCTCTTCGTCAAATGCTTCAATTTCTGTTTGGACGTCCATTTTTGCCGACTGATATTTTTCGTCTGCGTTGAAGACGAACGCAGTCAGGAAGTAGATTCCCATAAGCAGGCCGGCTGCGAATAATCCGCCTTTGACCATGCGTTCTTTACCTGTGGCAAAAGCAGCCCCGGCTCCTGCCGCGATAATGAACAATATCCACATCGACGTGAAGTTTCGATCAAGGTTCGTCATGTAATAGAAGATAAATGATCCGATGACCGCAATGATCATCGTGGCTCCAATCATACCTGCAATGGAAGGATTCGCATTCCCTTCCTTCTTCTTTTTTGTAAAAGTGACCGGGACCACTAGCAGTGCCATGATCAAACCGACAATCACTGAAAATAAAAATATATTACCCAATGTATGTTCCCCTTTCCAGGATCTTATTCTGTGTATGTCTAATATACGGATGAGGGGAGGGGTAGGTTTCAAAATGTTTTGCGGGTGAACCATGAACATCGCTTTGACGTGTGTACAGGTGAAGTTCCTTTTTCCCTACAAGAAAAAGACAACCCGATTATATTGAAAATAAAAGGGTTGTCTTTTGTCCTTTGATTGTTAAAATTCCACGTTATCTTGATTTTTGACAACTAATAGTGTTTTTCCTTTGTCTAATTCTTCTTCAAGTTTTTGAGCTTTTGACTGTTCAAACCCAATTTCCTTCATTTTTGAAATGAGTTTATCGGATTTTCCCCTGAATACATTCTTGGTGGCGGTGGCTATTCCTGTGACACTTACCCCGATTTTATTGGAATCGTTGCTCTTTCTTGCACGCCTGTCATGGTCATTATCATGGGCAAGCATGTAAATGTCATCCTCGCTGACCCCATCTTTACGAAGTTTATCAATTGATTCACTCAAATGTTCGTCATTATGGAATAGTTTAAATATAGGATTCAATGGAATCGCCTCCTTAGAAGCATAAATACCCTCAGCAGGTTTTTTTAAACAGGTCTGCTCAATAGATGCAGAAGGAAATTTTTGTGAAAAAGGTCAGAATATCAAATGACTTATCTTTTCACTTTACTTCCTTCAAAGATCTGCACATCAATCGGTGCAGCCATATACTCAGGGGCTCTGCCGGCAAATGAAGTGAAGTGGCTGCTGGTGTTATGTGTTTCGACAGCAGCCGGGTCTCTCCATATTTCCACCATTGTATATGCGTGTTCTTTATCGGTTGCTTTCATCAGGTCATAAGAGATATTGCCATCTTCGGCTCTTGATGCTTCAACGAGCGGGTGCATTTCCTCAAGGAATTCCGCTTCTTTTTCCGGATTGATTTGAAAATGTGCGTGAATGATGATCATTGTAGTTCCTCATTTCTGCTTTAGTTTGTGGCGGACGAAATCTTAAATGAAGCGGGACAATGGACCTGTCCCGGTGTCCCTTATTTCCATTCGGCGATTTTTTCGATTGGAAGACGTACAGATTTGTAGCCTTGGTCTGCGGCTTTGCCTATGGAAATGAGCATGACCGGGTAGTAGCGGTCTTTATCCATGCCGTATGCTTCTGCGATTTGGTCTTTTTCATAGCCGCCTATCGGGTTGGTGTCATATCCATGGGCACGGGCTGCCAGCATTAACTGCATGGATACGAGTCCGGCATCAATCAGGTTCATTTCTTTGTACTGTTCTTCCGGCAGCACATCAAGCAGACCTTTGATTGATGGCAGCTGTCTATCCCTTACTCCAGCTGGCATATAGCCTTTTTCTACGGCTTCATTGTAAATTTCATCGGCATAATCCAGGCTCTTCATGTCAACGAAGACAGCGATGACGGCCGAAGACGTTTTCACCTGGGTCTGATTGAATTTTGCCAGAGGAGCAAGTGTTTCTTTTCCTTCAGGACTGTCGATAACAAGGAATCTCCAAGGTTGCAGATTGACTGAAGACGGTGCAAGGGCCGCTTCCTGAAGGATTTCCGTCATTTCCTCTTTGCTGATTTTCACGGACGGGTCGTAGTTTCTGATCGAACGGCGTCCTGTGATGATTTCCTGAAAGTCATTGATTCTCGTTTTATTCATGTTTAAAAACTCCTTTATGACTAGTATTTGATGCTATTTACGTTATTCTGGATCCGCATGAGCAAATCGGAAAGCAGGGCTTGGTCTTCAGTGCTGAAGTCCTTCAGCACTTCTGCGATGAACTGCTTTTTCTCCCGACATAATGCATCGATCCGTTCACGGCCTTCCCCGGTCAGACGGACGAAGGTGATCCGGTTATCAACCGGGTTCTTTCGCCGTGAAACCATGCCTCCTGCTTCAAGCTGTTTCAAGTGTCTTGTAACGGCTGCGCTGTCAATATTCACTTCCCGTTGAAGCGCACTTTGACTGATTTCATCCACTTCGATCAATTTATGCAAAAGGTCCAGGCGTGACTGACTGATGCCGGTGCAGCGCTCGAATTTAGGACTGACTTGCTTATAGATATCATTTAATTGAATTAAAATTCTTTCCTCGTTGGACAAAGCATCCTCCTCCTTAAAACAGAATGATTGACGGGTCAATTATTGATACGTCAATTAATATAATACAGGTTGTGTGGGATGTCAAAGAAATAAGCTTATGGTGCTTGGCAGGAAAAAAATAAAAGCGCCTCGTTGATGGAAACGAGGCGTTACGCTATTTTAAATATTTATTCTTGTTCCCCGGACATGACGACAACATCTTCTCCTTCTGAAACGGTTTTTTCGATGTGCTGTTCACCCCAGGAGCAGAGCATCTGCAGAGCCGGTGCGAGAGAAGTGCCGTATTCGGTCAGGTCGTATTCCACTTTCGGAGGCACCTGATTATAGATGATCCGGTTGACGACCCCGTCCGCTTCCAGTTCCCGGAGCTGCTGGGTGAGCATTTTCTGTGTGATGTTCGGCATCATGCGTTTCAGCTGGCTGGTGCGGAGCGTGCCGTTGTCGATAAGGTGGCAGAGGATGACGACTTTCCATTTGCCGCCGATGACTTCAAGCGCAGCTTCTACGGGGATATTGTAAGTTTTCAATTGGAAATCCTCCTTACTGGTATCTTTTATTTACAAATAATCTGCTTATCGCTGGTTTAATTACAGATGAATATACCATAAATCCTCATCAATTTCCTAATGGATCGTGTCGCGGCCCATGGTTACTCACTGGTACCTATACCACTTGAAAGTGCGTACTTCCCAGATGTTCAGGAAGGGTGCATAATCGACACTGTACTTTGATGATACGACATATTGCCGAATCATCCTATAGGGTACTTACAGGTACCTATGAAACTTTGTTGTACCTACAGCACTTTAAAGTGCGTAATTACATTATAGGAATATACCATTCATAATGTTATGTACACGGGAAAGCGAAAGGCGCCTTCGGGATCCCAAGTAAACTTTTGGAAAAATGAAGGAGGAATTCTTTTATGAGTTCTCATACACATACAATGAATCATTCGAAAACTAAAGGAGGCACGCCGGCATTATTGGCTCTGGCGATCTCCGCTTTTGGGATCGGGACGACGGAATTTGTCCCGGTCGGATTACTGTCATCGATTGCGGATGACCTATCGATTTCCATCACGCTCGCCGGATTATTGATATCCGGCTATGCGGTCGGGGTGGCGATCGGAGCCCCTATTCTCACCGCTTTGACCAGTAAAATGAACAGAAAAACACTGCTCATGTCACTGATGGTTTTATTTATAGTCGGAAATGCGGTTTCTGCACTTGCAACGAGCTATGAACTGCTCCTTACAGCCCGGTTCATAACGGCTTTTTCACATGGCATTTTCTTTTCAATCGGATCGACAATCGCCGCTGACCTAGTGCCGGCAAATAAACGGGCGAGTGCGATCGCGTTCATGTTTACAGGATTGACGGTCGCGACCGTTACCGGAGTACCGCTTGGAACATTCATCGGGCAGGCATTCGGGTGGAGAGCGACATTTTGGGGAGTTGCCCTGCTTGGAGTCGTCGGAATCATTGCAAGTTCGATCCTTGTACCGAAGGATCTAAAGGAAACCCCGCCTGCGAAATTCAGTGAACAACTGAAAGTTTTACGCAATGGGAAGTTATTATTGGCATTTGCGATCACTGCACTCGGATACGGAGGAACATTTGTCGCATTCACGTACCTGACACCGCTGTTGGAAAATGTCACAGGATTCAGTTCGAAATGGGTGAGCATCATCCTGCTGGTCTACGGAATCGCAGTTGCGATTGGTAACGTGGTCGGCGGGAAAGCGTCCGATAAAAACCCGCTCAAGGCATTGTTCTGGATGTTCATGCTGCAAGGGGTAATTCTTGTTGCGTTAACGTTTGCGGCACCTTTTAAGGACGTCGGACTGATCGCCATCTTCCTGATGGGCATGTTTGCGTTCATGAACGTACCGGGTCTGCAGGTACTTGTCGTGAATTTGGCGGAAAAATATGTACCATCTGCCGTGAACGTCGCCTCAGCCTTGAATATCGCTGCGTTCAACATTGGAATTGCAATCGGTTCGTTTGTCGGAGGACTCATCGTCGATGGCATCGGGTTGATCCATACGCCTTGGATCGGTGCACTTATGGTTGGGGGAGCGGTACTTTTGACGGCTTGGCTGCGGCGGTTGGAGGGAGTATCTCAGTAAGAAACGAATAATGGTTTACTCGAAACGTCCCGTGAGATGCGGGACGTTTTTTTGCGATGGTAGAAAGTGATCATCTCTGGTGTTTTGTATGGTAAAATAAGGATATGTAAGTGAGGTGCTTTATTGAAAGGAGAGGCTAAATGAACCGTTTCGTTATCATGACAGTCGGCAAGACCCATAGTGGAAAAACGACGTTTGCAAATAAATTGGAAGAGAAGCTGAGGAATGCTGTCGTGGTCGATCAGGATCTTCAGGCAGAATTCATCAATACGTATTATAGAAAGTTATTGGCAGAACAGGGGCCGAATACAATTAAATATGCCGTTACGAAAACGATCGTGGACCACGCAGTCGAGCAAACCGACTGTCATCTCATCATCTGTAATTCGAATCGAGGCAGGAGAGGGCGGGGGGAACTGCTTGACTATTTTCACGGCAATGGGTTCCGCAGTATCATGGTCACTTTCGAATTGCCTGACCATGTTCTTGAAGAGCGTGTTGCAGCTAGTTCGCGCAGCAAAATCATATTCAGGAGTGCTGCTACTTTTGAAGAAGTACTGGCGCGGCAAAATTCAGAGTCAAATAAAGGTGATGTGATCGCACCGGCGGAAGGGGAGGCGGATTATTTATTCATCATCAGGAATGAAGCGGACGTTGAAGGCGTAATCCAGGAGATTGTGGGGATAGCTCGTAGTTTAAAAGGGGGAGACGTATGAACATTGGACAAGAATATTTAAACATTGTCATTGAACGATTTAAGAGCGTAAAAAATCTTGGGGATAAAACAATCGACCAATTATCGGAAGAGGACATCTTTTGGATGTATAACAGCGAATCGAATAGTGTGGCAATCATCGTAAAGCATATGAGCGGCAATATGATTTCAAGATGGACCGACTTTTTGACTTCGGATGGAGAGAAGGATTTTCGGAATCGGGAAGGGGAGTTCTTGAACGATCTATCTTCAAAATCAGAAGTAAAGATGAATTGGAAAAAAGGCTGGAGAACACTGATGGATGCATTGACTGACTTGAATGAACAGGATTTAGTAAAATCAGTCACCATCCGAGGTGAACGCCATTTGGTGATGGAGGCCATCGAGAGGCAGCTGGCCCATTATGCCTATCATGTTGGTCAGCTCGTATATATCGGTAAGCAAGTGAAGCATGAAGAATGGGAAAGTCTCAGTATCCCAAAGGGGAAATCGGAAGACTATTTAAGTGAAATGCTGGAAAAACATCAGGGGAAATAAAAACGCTGTTCATCCAGCTGAACACTGATGTGATATCGAAGAAATGAAAAACTCGCCCGGGTATCCAGGCAAGTTTATTTCATTTACGATTTTAACAATCGTAATCCATTCAATATGACCAGTATCGTACTTCCTTCATGTCCGATGACTCCGTATGGCAGGTCGAGCACCTGAAGGAAGTTGGAAGCAATCAGAACCATGATGACGCCGATGGAGAAGACGACGTTTTGCTGGACGATACGCTTCATTTTTTTCGATAGTTTGATCGCTTCGGCAATACGGGTGAGGTCGTTTTTCATCAGGACGACGTCCGCCGTTTCGAGGGCGACGTCGGTTCCTTC
This sequence comes from Mangrovibacillus sp. Mu-81, assembly GCF_036867415.1. Lineage (NCBI taxonomy): Bacteria > Bacillati > Bacillota > Bacilli > Caryophanales > Bacillaceae > Mangrovibacillus > Mangrovibacillus sp. Mu-81. The sequence continues at coordinate 90,582 of NZ_JBAJHU010000010.1, read as the reverse complement.
TCCCATCGCGATCCCGACGTTAGCGGTTGCGAGTGCAGGGGCGTCGTTGATACCGTCTCCGACCATGGCGACTGTTCCGAAATGGTTTTTGAGGTTCTTCAGCTCTTCCACTTTCGTTTCAGGAAGGCACTCGGCGATGAAAGATGTGACCCCGGCTTCCTTTGCGATTGCGCGGGCGGTCTTATCGTTATCACCGGTGAGCATGATCGTTTCGACGCCTTCTTTTTTCAATAAATCCAGGGCTTCGATCGTTTCCTTGCGAACAACGTCTTTAAGGGCGATCAACGCAGTGATCTCTCCATCTTTGGCGGCGAAAACTGTTGTTTTACCTTGAGATGCAAGGTCGCTGGAGGCCCGGTTCCAATACTTTCCGGCCAGTTCTTTTCCGACGAATTCTGCTTTCCCGATCTTCCACTCAGCACCATCCACCATGGCTTTCACACCCCAGCCGGACACGTCCTCGAGCGAATCCGGGCGGATCAGGTCAGTCCCTGTTTCTCTGCGGACATAACCGGTAATTGCCTGCGCGAGAGGGTGGTTCGATTGATTTTCAATGGATGCGATGACGGTCATGACTTCCTTCTCATCATATCCTTCTGCAATAAGTGTATCCGTCACGACAGGTTTCCCTTTCGTAAGCGTGCCTGTTTTATCAAAGGCAATGGCTTTCAGGTTGCTCAGGTTCTCGAGGTGTGCGCCGCCTTTGAAAAGGATCCCGTGCCGGGCTCCGTTCGAGATGGCGGACAAGCTTGCCGGCATGATCGACGCGACCAGTGCGCAGGGGGATGCGACAACGAGCAGCACCATCGCGCGGTAGAAGGTCTCCGTCCAGCTCCATCCAAGCAGGAAGTGAGGTAGGAACATCATCAGGAAGACAACAACAAGGACGACTTTTACATACGTGCCTTCAAAGCGTTCGATGAACAGCTGCGAAGGAGATTTCTCACTTTGGGCGGATTGCACGAGGTCGATGATTTTTTGAAATAATGTTTCACTGCTTGGCTTGGTCATTTCGACAGTGACGGCACCGTTAATGTTGACTGTCCCGGCGAATACTTCATCACTGGCCGCTTTGGTGACCGGAACTGCTTCACCGGAGATCGCTGCTTCGTCAATGGAAGTTGTTCCTTTGACAACCTTTCCGTCTGTCGGGACACGTTCTCCCGGCTTGATGAGGATATGGTCCCCCAATTCAAGGCTTGAAACATGGACTTTCTTTTCACCGAGGGAAGTCACGAGCCAGGCTTCCTCAGGCTGCAGTTCCATAAGGGCGGAGATTTCTTTCTGACTCTTGTTCATTGTATAGGTTTCAAGGGCGCCGCTGACAGCGAAAATGAAGATAAGAATGGCCCCTTCCGTCCAGTAGCCGATGATGGCTGAGCCGACCGCGGCAAAGATCATCAGCATTTCAACATTGAGTTCCTTGTTCTCGATCGTTTCCCCGATTCCTTCCTTCGCTTTTGCGAAGCCGCCGATGACGAAGGCAAGTAAATAGAAAATGATGCTGAGTGTGCCGGTATCGCCTTTAGAATACAGCCATCCGAGTAATATGAACACACCGCTTATCAACGCAGCGATTAATTCAGCGTGCGGTTGTATTTTTTCAAGGAATTTGATTTCTTCATTTGGTTTTCCGAGGGACAGGGCTTTGGTTTGAGAGCTCATATGGTACTCCTCCTTTTGTAACTGAAAATAAAGATTTCTAATTGAGAATAATAATCAACGTCATTATCCTTATAAAACAACGAAAGCTGCCACCAATGAAGGATGACAGCAAATCTATATGGGTGTGGAAGGACGTTTTTTAAGAGAATCATTATTTATAATTATTATAATCTGATAGTACCATATCTATATGAGAAAGAAAAGGAATTTGTGCCGATTAATTTTGGGTGATTTCCCGCCGTCTATTTTGCAAGGAGAATACGAGCAGACTTACAAAAATGACAAGCATCATAAAGCTGATCATATAGAAGAAGCTTGGTCCGTTGAACCATTCGATCACGACTCCTCCGATGAACGGCCCCATCATGCTTCCGAAGCTGAAGAAGATTCCGCACATGATATTCCCGGCAGGCAGCAACTCTTTCGGCAGCAGATCGGTCATATAACTGATGCCGAGTGAAAATGTTGACCCGACCGCCATACCGGCAAGTGTGAAACAGATGAATAACCCAAGCGTCGATTCAGAAACGAAGCCTGCTGCGGTGAAACACAGGAATCCGATGAGCATGACGGTGAGCAGCACATTCTGCCTGCCGTATTTATCACTCATCACACCGAGCGGTACTTGTGAGATGATGCTTCCGACGGCAAAAGCAGGCAGCAGGATCGAAACGGCTTCTATGGATAAACCGTTCCGGAGTGCGAATACAGGGAAGTTTCCATTCAGCGATGCTTCGAGAAAACCATATCCAAGTGGCGGAAGGAGTGCGACCCAGGCGTATTTCAGGACTTTTCCGAAACGCTGGAATGATCCCAGGAAGGTGGCGCTCCCTAAATTTTGCTGTTCGGGGAATTCGTTCTTCAGTTTAAAGACGAAGCTCCAGACGAGCAGGCTCAATAAGGAAGAAATCATGAACGGCAGTGCCTGGCTGATTTCGATCAGCTGCGCCATCAGCGGTCCGACCGCAAATCCGATTCCGAATGATACCCCGTAGATCGAAATGTTTCTGCCGCGGTGCTCTTTCGGTGAAAATGAGGTGATCCATGTCTGAGTGGCGAAGTGGAGCATGTGATCGCCTACACCGATGAATAAACGGAGCGCAAACCAGAACCAGAACGATTTCCACAACGGGAACAAGAAAAGGGACAGTGCGACGACGATGCCTCCGATGATGATCATTGGTTTGTAGCCGATTTTCTGAAGCGGCTTTTCCATAAGCGGTGAAGCAAGTAAGATTCCGATATAAAGGGCGGTGGCGTTCAGGCCGTTCAAAGAGGAGGATACCCCGTCCTGCTCGAAGATGATGGCGATGAGCGGCAGGAGCATACCCTGCGAGAAGCCTGAAATCGCAACGATGGCGACCAATACCCAGAATCGGAATGATAATGATTGATTCATATGCAAAAACTCCCAAACTAGTAAATTTCCTTATTAGATGGTACCCCGGAATCGATCGTTTGGCAATGGGGATCAAATGGAGTAAAATTTAGAAAAATTATACTATGTAGAGAAAGGTTGTGTGTTAGATGGAATTTAAGATGCAGGAGGGTGGATTTTATTCTGATCTTGGGTATGGAAAGCTTGAGGTGTCCGGAAATGAAGAGTATGGATTCCGGCCGTTTCAGCTGCTGGTTTCGTCGGTGGCAGTCTGCAGCGGCGGTGTCCTTCGCAAAGTGCTTGAGAAGATGCGTATCGAATTTGATGATATCCATATTAAAGCAGATGTCGTGCGAAATGAAGACGAAGCGAACCGTGTGGAAGAAATTTCGCTGCATTTCACGATCAAAGGAGTAAACCTGGACGAGAAGAAAATCGAAAAAGCCATGAAGCTTACGCGAAAAAACTGCTCCATGGTCCAATCCGTCCAGGACTCCATCAATATCGAAGAAACCTTTGAACTCGTCACACAGTAGTGTACTGAAGACGAGGGACGGGCCTTCAGGGAATGAACCCTTTGAAGGCCCGTTTTTTTTTAGGTTTCAACTTTTATGAGATGAGGGAAAAGGTGATATTAGCTGAGGGCTGCCTAGTCAAAGGTATGTGCCCTCACTTTACTAAAACGTCAGTTCCTGAGGCTCTTTGCCTGGTTTTTCGTAGTACAGGATGGTGACGGGTGTGAGTTTCAACAGAAGATATTCAGGGTCTTCCGGGCTTGCAATCCAGTGCTTGAGTTGTTCCGACCAGAATCTTTCCTTGCGTTCGGCGGACTCTTCGACAGAGGCCTTCGCTTCTATTTCTACATAATGTTCATGTCCTGAATCGCGGCCGTACCCGAGTAAAACATGGACATTCGGATTCTGTGCGATATCATCGGCTTTGTGCGCATACTCATTCGTAGCAGTATATAGAGTAAGATCTTCCGAATTGAACATCATAAAGCGTGAATACGGTTTGTTGTCGCGGATGGTCGCGAGTGTTCCGACTTTATGGTGGGAGAACAGGTCTGCCACTTTATCTTTTAATGTGATTGTCATGAACGTACCTCCTATTAAAGATCTATCTATTAATGTGTCTTTTCTTCATCGATTCATGAGTTTCTTTGCAAAAAAAATGGATCACTCCATACACTAGAAAAGGACTTAACAAATACATTTAGGAAAAGAGGACTGCGAAGTGAATAAAATCTTTTTGATACTTGTGCTGGCAGGGGTTCCGTTATCCATGATCGGAAGTCTGCTCCATTGGCCGACCGTGATGATGTTCGGCGTTTACTGCGTGACGATCATTGCGCTCGCTGGTTTCATGGGGAGGGCGACGGAAAGCCTTGCTGTCATTTCCGGTCCCCGGATCGGCGGACTGTTGAATGCCACATTCGGAAATGCAGTAGAACTCATCATCTCTATTTTTGCATTAAAAGCAGGGCTCATCGGTGTTGTATTGGCATCCCTGACAGGATCAGTGCTAGGAAATCTTCTCCTGGTAGCGGGACTCTCCTTCTTCATCGGTGGAATCAAGTTCAAACGCCAGACATTCAATGTGTTTGATGCCCGGCATAACTCCGGGCTGCTGATGTTCGCCGTCATCGTCGCGTTTGTCATTCCGGAAGTATTCGCTCAGGAAATGGATGAAACAGCGACGATGGCGATGAGTATCGGAGTCGCAGGCATCCTGATTGCGCTTTACCTATTTGCGCTTTTCTTCAAGCTCGTCACGCACCGCGGTGTGTATCAGCATGGAGAAGGGGAAGGGGAGCATGTTCATGAAGAGGAACCGGAATGGAGTAAAGGAAAAGCACTCCTGATTCTGGCTGCTTCAACGGCAGCCGTTGCATACGTATCTGAAAGTCTTGTACACACATTTGAAGAAGTCGGTCATGCATTCGGCTGGAGTGAACTGTTCATTGGGGTCATCATCGTCGCGATCGTCGGGAATGCCGCTGAGCACGCTTCCGCCATCATCATGGCCTATAAGAACAAGATGGATATTGCCGTCGAAATTGCGGTCGGTTCCACCCTGCAGATTGCCATGTTCGTCGCACCTGTGCTCGTATTCATTTCATTGTTCTTCGAAACGAGCATGCCGCTCGTCTTCACCTTGCCTGAACTGGTCGCGATGGTGTCGGCCGTTCTCGTCACAATCATCATTTCCAATGATGGAGAAACAAACTGGTTTGAAGGACTTACCCTTCTTGCTGCCTACTTTATAATGGGGATTGGGTTTTATTTGCTGTAAGGAATAGACAGGTAGGACCAGGCGAAAGATCAGGGAGCTCATTCCCTGATCTTTTTTAATGGAGAAAAAGAGGTCCTCTCCTTTCACACTGTGCCCTTCATTAGGCGGACAATCCATTTTTCAACCAAATAAAGGTTTGTACGAACCGTCCTCCTCACTCTGAATAAAATAAGACAAGAGTTTGTGAAAAGGAATGATCGTATGTGAGGAAAATTAAACTGAGGAATATGAAAGTGGTACCTAAAAAAGATAGTCATTGTAAAATCAAGCTGCCTCCAAAAGGATGCGGATTTTTTCCTTCCAATCTGTGTGAGAAACCGATGATTCAACTGGATGAAGTTGGAACAATCAGCTGCGAAGGAGTCGTCAGCGGGAGGATCCTGTGTGACTTCAGACCGCTTCAAGGAGTAACCGTAAATTTGACTTCATCGTTTGCAGGATTGATATTCGAGAACCCGAATCCCGTGACGGACAGTACAGGCCGCTTTTCGACAAGGGTGACGATTGTACCGGGGACACCGATTACACCAGGTGTCATCATAACGGCCACTGCGCAGGTCGGGACCGTGACGATTAGTGATCATATCGTCGTACGGGTGGATTGTATTGTGTGCATCAACCCTGTGCTGACCTTAAATCCGATTCCTGATTTTGTTGGTTGCAAAGGGACGAAGCTGACAGGGAGGCTTACCTGCGAGGGCGTGCCGATTGGCGGCGCAGCGGTCACATTTACGATTCAATCTGCTTCAAACAAGGTCATCGTTACACCGAATCCGGCCATTACACTCGCAGACGGGACCTATAAAGCGACACTTGTCCTGTTCTCGGATGTGGATGAAATCATCACCATCACCGCCAGGACCATGATCGGCGGGAAACAAGTCTCTTCAGAAACGCGGCAGGTCACTGTCCGTTGTGTGAAATGCCGGGAATTATCCATTACATTAAGCAGGCTGAAAAGAAACAAGATCAGCTGCCGTGCCGTCATTTCAGGAACATTATCGTGCGACGGAATCCCGCTTTCGAATCGGACGGTTTCCCTGACAGGGTCCCCGATTCTGCAGTTTCTGCCGTCGAATCCAGTAACAGATGAAGACGGCATCTTTACATCCGTTGTCATCGTGAGTCCCGGGACGCCTTTTCAACCGGCATCAATCACGGCAAGTGCGATGGTCGACGGGAATTTCGATTCTGTAACGGTCGATGTGACAGCCGGCTGCAAGCCTGCCAAGCCTGTTATGACCCTTGAAATACCGGAAAATGCTGTTACGGCAGATGGTGAGGAAATTGCCGGCCATTTGACTTCGAACGGTTTTCCGCTTGCAGGTATTCCGGTAAAACTGAAACTGTCACATGGTCAAGTTCTGGTTAATGAGAAAAGTGTAGTCACCGGGGAAGATGGACGTTTCACAGTATTCATTCAACCACAGCCGGGAATAAAAGAAACCATTTCCATCAAGGCAGTGGCGGCAATCGGCAAAAAGAAACATTCTATTAAAGAGAAAGTCGTTGTCGACTCATAAAATAATAAACAAAAAAAACAGCGGTTTCCACTAGGGAACCGCTGCCTCTTTGGGAAAGTAGAAAATGACTTATGAAAAACTGTCAGCATTCCATGATGTCTGACAACCCTCCAGGTTCTTTTTATTATAAAATATTTATCGAATTTTGTAAATATTCTTTCAGTTATAAGATTTTTTGTTTTCGTGGATAAGCTCCTTCAACTGGGAAAAAACTAAAGGCAAACCTTTAAGTTAAAGATGAAAGGAGTCTAACTCATGAAATGTATGCGTACCGTCCTTATGTTCCTACTCGCATTTTTTGTTGCCGCTGCCGGCACATATGCTGAAAAGAATCCAGTACCAAAGAAAGAAGCGGATTCTGCCAAAGTATCGATTCCCAATTCGGTCCTGAACATTGCAAAAGAAAACACATACCCGAATTCAACACAGGACCAGCCGTATCTGCAGCCAAGTGAATTCACACAGGAACTGCTCGATACATCCAAAGTCAAAATTGAAAATCCGAACCTGATCCGGATTCTGAATGAGTCTTCGATCAATAAAGCGCCGACCATCGGATTGCGCGCTACGATCTATTTAGGGGAGTGGCCGCTGAACTACGCTTCTACCGAGACATCTCCAAACTGGGAATACCAGAAGATCAACACGAATTACTATGATAACCGGGGTGGAAAGGGCAACTACCAGATCCACTACGTCCAGGAAGCACAAAAAGTCGTTAAAGGCGGTCTGACTGCAAAGGTCCCGCACGCGGATGATGTTGAAAAGATGATGATGATCAAGGCGATGGATAACTCACAGCTGCCGCTTGCATTCCAGACGATCGTCGGGGCAGGCACGAAAAAGAGCCAGGTCTATAATATTTCCCCAAAACGACTGGGTTACCTGTACGCCTATGCACCGGCCATTAATGAAAAAGGCAAAGTGACCTACGGTGAAGTCTACCTGCAAATGAAAGGTACCAAACGTTCCGTTGTCGTTAAAAACGTAACATCCCAAGGTGTGGGTGCTTGGATCCCAATACAGGATCACGTCCATTTTGGATTCATGGCGAGTGAAACACCAAGATAACATAAACTTGAAGGCCCGTCCCCAAAGCAACTGGGACGGGCCTTCAAACAATGTTTACTATTTGTCGAAACAGGGAATACATTAACTTCCACTATTTCCTTTAAGTTTTATTAAGGATATGTTATAATATTCAGAATACTCTAAATAAAGGAGGTTTGCCAGCAATGGAATATTTATTACTGTTTGGAGCCGTCCTGGTAGCAGCGACAGCAATGAGACTTTGGTTCGGTTCGCGGCGGGCAAAGTACTATGCCGAGCGAATTAAGCGCTACGGGCTGGGCGAACAGCCATTTGAAAAGACGGTACGTGAATCCTCACCCGTCAATGACAAGACAAAATAAAAACACTTCGGATCTCTGTTCCGGGGTGTTTTTTTGTTAGGGTATAAATTTAGTTGAAGGCTGCCATACGGACCGTTTCTACAAGTAGTTTTTAAGTTATTAATAATGATTCTAAGTAGCGCAATAAATGGAAAACCAGCGCAATTATTCGAATAGAGGCGCAATAATTTTGGAAGTGGCGCAATTATCCGGAAAACAGCGCAATTATTGAAAAAGAAGCGCAATTATCTGAGATGCGGCGCAATTATTCAGAAAGGATCATCTTTGAGTCGCGAAGATGTCTACAAAATCTGAGTGGAACCTCATTAATTTTTAGGATCCAGTCATATTTTAGCCAATTACATTTTTGGTTTTAGCTAATAATGACTCATTTTGTTCATTATAATTTCTGTCCACCATTACTACATCAATAATCAGAATCGTCATCTAACGAAAAAAGCCCAGCTCCAAACAGAAGCCGGGACGCCAATCATCGTTCAATCAGAGCTTTCCTTTTTGAAAAATCCACATCCTGATAATACATGGATTTCACCAATACATTCGGACCTAAACAGCGGGCTGCAGGACAATGACAATTCAATTCCTTCGCAAGCTCCTGTTCCTGCCATTTATCAAAAATGCCTGGGAGGGAATCCCTCATGATGTTCCCGAGCGGAGGCGTGTCACCGAAGTCGGTCACGATGACGTCACCTGTGAAGATATTGACGTTCAATCGGGAACGGCCGTCGGGATCATTGCGGACACTCACGTTTTTTGCTGCATACAGCCGTTTCAACATTTCGCGGTCTTCTTCGGATGAACTGCACGCATAGAACGGGAGCGTACCGAATAGCATCCATACATCTTCATCTCTGAATTCCAATATGTTTTTAATGGCTTGACGCGTTTCATCCAATGATAAAGTCTCCAGGCTCGAAGCGAAATCTGATGGGTACATCGGGTGAATTTCATGTCGTCCGCACTTCATTTCATCGACGACCTGGCGGTGGATCTTTTCAAGATAAGGCAGCGTGTTCTTGTTGAGCATCGTTTCGGCTGATACGAGTACGCCTGCTTCAGACAATGCGCGGCTGTTTTCGATCATGCGGTCAAACAGCTTCTGGCGCTGCTCGCGTGTCGGCTTCAGTTCCATATTCGCAAATCCGACATCGATGAATTCATCCGTCGTTCCCCAGTTATGAGAAATGTGCAGAACATCCAAATAAGGGGCAATCAATAAGTAACGGTCCAGATCAAGCGTCAGGTTCGAGTTGATCTGTGTATGTACACCCCTGGCATGTGCATATTTCAGCAGCGGAAGCACAACATGTTCCACTGATTTCTTTGAAAGCATCGGCTCTCCTCCGGTAATACTAAGGGAACGGAGAGTTGTGATTTCATCGAGGCGCCGAAAGACGGTATCCATCGGCAGTGTATCCGGATCCTTCGGCGTCAGTGTATAGCCGACAGCACAATGTTCGCAACGCATATTGCACAAAGTCGTCGTCGTGAATTCGATGTTGGAAAGTGTGATGCCGCCATGTTCTTCCACATCCAGGTAAGCCTCCCAAGGATCATGGTCAATGGACATTTTCTTGGAGAGAGTGGTTTGTTTCATAAATAAAAAACTCCTTTAAAATAAGTCACTAACCCATTATTGAAAACTGGACACCCCTTGTCAATCCGAAAGTTATTGGTTACCATAATAAAGGTATGAAAGGAGAGATTTACTTGGGCAAAGCCGTGAACGATAAAAACTCTCAGGTGGATTACCTGAAACAGCGTTTGAACCTGTTTGTTGATGTGTTAGATTCCATCGACCCTGAACAGGCCGATGTGGATGATATCGATCGTTTGATTTCAATGATCGATGATATAGAGACGAAATGCGAACAGTTTAAGAAGACTGAAGAATAAGAGTCCTGGAATGGGGCTCTTTTTTGTTTGGCCGGGTTGGGCGGAGGATGTGGATGGAGCAGGATTGTGGATCGGATGGTTCGGGCCTGGTTCAAAAGCGCGGGCTGTGCCAGGCACCATTAAAAGAAGAAAAAGTACTTCAACCCCAATCATCGATATTTCCCGGAAAATGATGAACCATGTCGCAATTCATTCAACTCCTTTGAAGGAATCTGTCATTTTTAGTCAAATACTTAACAATGGTTCAATAAAAGGAGAGAGTCATATGCAAATACAGGCAATCAAAAAAGAGCAGTGTCCCGAAGCTAAAGAAGTCATCCTGTCTGGCTTCCTTGAGCGGTTCGGTTTTATCGACCACACCCTGAATCCCGATATTCAGGATATTTGGACGGAATATATGCAGGGTGATGAATTATTTTATGTGGGAATGATGGATGGCAGGATGATCTGTACGGGGGCAATCAGAAGAGAATGCAAAGATACGTTTCAGGTGGTGAGGATGTCGGTTCTGAAACCTTATCGGAAGCACGGTCTCGGCCGGCGGATGCTTGTTCATTTGGAGGATAAAGCACAGTCCCTCGGTGCAAGAATGCTCATTCTTGAGACAAATAAGCACTGGGAGGATGCGATTCATTTTTATCGGAAGGATGGGTATTCGGTGACTCATGAGGATGAGGTCTCTTGTTATTTCGAGAAGGAATTTCCTATGTGAAATCCCTTTCAATCCAATTCTTATAGGAGTATAATGATTGGTGAAAAATAAGAATCGTTTGAACAATTTGATAGGTAGAGGGGAAAGGGGAAGAATGATGAATAAAGAGACATTGCAGCAAAGTATGTACGACTTGATCGTGGAAACATCCACGAACCTGCCGAAGGATGTGCGCCGGGCGATCCGTTCTGCGAAAGAACGCGAGAATGCAGGAACACGGGCGGCGATGAGCCTTGATACGATTTCGAATAACGTGAAGATGGCGGATGACAATGTATCTCCGATTTGTCAGGATACAGGACTTCCTACATTTAAAATAAAAACTCCGGTCGGCGTGAATCAGCTCCAAATCAAAGAAGCGATTTATGCCGCGATGGTGCAGGCAACGAAGGATGGAAAGCTTCGCCCGAATTCGGTTGATTCGCTGACTGGCGCAAACTCCGGTGATAACCTGGGTCTTGGGACGCCAGTAATTAAATTTGAGCAATGGGAAAAAGATTATGTCGATGCCCGCCTGATTCTGAAGGGCGGCGGCTGTGAAAATAAAAATATTCAGTACAGTCTGCCATGCGAGCTTGATGGTCTTGGCCGCGCAGGACGAGACCTTGACGGGATCCGCAAGTGCGTGATGCATTCTGTGTACCAGGCTCAGGGCCAGGGCTGCAGTGCCGGGTTCATCGGCGTCGGAATCGGGGGAGACCGTTCTTCAGGGTACGACCTGGCGAAGGAACAGCTTTTCCGTTCCGTGGATGATGTGAATCCGACAGAGGATCTTCGTAAATTAGAAGAATATGTGATGGACAATGCCAACGAGCTTGGCATCGGTACGATGGGCTTTGGCGGGGAAACGACGCTTCTTGGCTGCAAGGTCGGCGTGATGAACCGCATCCCTGCCAGCTTCTTCGTCTCAGTAGCGTATAACTGCTGGGCATTCAGACGCCTTGGTGTGAAGCTGAGCGATGATGGCGGGATCGATGAGTGGTTCTATCAGGAAGGCGATAAGATTGACCTGACAGTTGGGTCACAGTCAGAACTTGAAACAGCCGCTGCTGATTCTGGTGAAAAGCCGAACGTCGTTGTATTGGAAGCTCCGATCACGGAAGAGAAGATCCGGGAACTGAAAGTGGGAGATGTCGTACAAATCAACGGCCGCATGTACACCGGCCGTGACGCGATCCACAAGCACTTGAGCGAAAACGATGCACCGGTAGATTTGGACGGTCAAGTGATCTACCACTGCGGTCCGGTCATGCTGAAGGATGACGAAGGCAACTGGCATGTGAAAGCAGCAGGTCCGACAACATCGATTCGCGAAGAGCCTTATCAAGGCGATATCATGAAACGCTTTGGTATACGTGCTGTTATCGGTAAGGGCGGAATGGGTCCGAAGACGCTTGCTGCCTTGAAGGAGCATGGCGGCGTATACTTGAACGCAATCGGAGGAGCTGCCCAATATTATGCTGACTGTATCAAAGGCGTAGACGGAGTGGACCTGATGCAGTTCGGTATCCCGGAAGCAATGTGGCACTTGAATGTCGAAGGCTTCACGGCGGTAGTGACAATGGATTCTCACGGAAACTCGCTTCATGACGAAGTGGACAAGTCTTCTTTGGAAAAATTGGCGCAGTTTAAGGAACCGGTATTTAAATAAACAAGCCGTTCCAGGATATTTGGAACGTCAGGTGTGAAATACTAGACGGACGTAGAGGTTCAAAAAATTAAATAGGCATAAAGGAATGGCATACGAATTAACGTATGCCATTTTCCTTTTATAAAATAAATCGACAAAAGGGGAGTTTCTAATACTAGGGGAAAAAAGCTTCTAAATACGAATTTTGAGCTCTCGAATTCCTTTTATTCCTTACATCCCCAGCAAGAATGGAATTCCAGCTGCTAACCCGATAATCACTATGAAAATAACCCACCCGATTGGTTGCGCTAAGTTTATGGTCCAGCCTACTCCAAATCGTTTTTCCAGGAATAAAGAAGGATCATTTGGATTGAAATAGAACATACCCAGTTTCCAATAACGGTCATCATCACGATCAAGGACAGCACCATTTACTCCTGTGGTGGTTGTTTTTACCCGGCTGCCGCCTTGACCGGTTGTAATCGAAAGTATGATAGATCCTGACACTAGCCCAATCGTTAGTATAAGTGGGATAATCGCCATCAGCTGAGTGTCTATTGGATAAATAGTTGAAAGCTGAATAAATGCGAATAATAAAACGACTGCGGTCCCGGTAATAATGATATATGCCGACCATCTTCTTCTGAAAACAACATTTTTATACATTGATTCTTCAGGATTTTCAGCACTCACTTGTTGCTTCGCCTTGGCAATCATTGTATTAATGAAAATGAAAAGTAATGTTAAATATACTTGCATAATAGGCATAACTAATACAGAACGATAGGATTTATCTACCCAGTTCGTAACCTCCCCATCAAAGTTATACTTTGTCGGAATCTGATCAGGCATTGATTGATAGTTCTGGAACGTAATGAACACCGTAACCAGCACAATCAAAAACGACAGGACAAACCATAGATTGGAGTAGGTGAGTTTTTTTTCACGAAAAGCTGTATCAATGACCACAAGCTGTGATTTAGCTGCTGACCATTTATTATTCTGTTTGAGCAGTTTCATTTTACGATGGAACACTAGATAAATGAGAAAGCTAAGAATAACATACCCTAGAACAACCCCGCTAAATAAAATACTGGCCTTTTGTTCATCAGCAGCAAATGATGATCCTGATACTAGAAAAATGATGGTTACGGCAATACTCAGCATTGCTGTTAACAGGACATATTTCTTACGCATTCCCCTTAATTCTTCGGTTTTATATACACCTTCAGGAATGGAAACACCGAAGCTTTCTGTTCTCCTCGTCCAATATGGGATGAACATCATCGAAAGATACACCGGCACCATAATCACTAACAACAAAATATAAAACGTATTCATTTACCTCTCCCCTTTATGAGAACTCTTTAAATAATCTGCTGCACAATTGTAAAAACTCATCTTCATTCATTCCACGACACAGCGATTCTGCAATTAGTGGATGCAATGTTTTAATTAATTTGCTCCGATACTCCTCATCTGCTTGCTGAACACCGTCAGGATTCACAACAACCCCTTTCTGGCGGTGGATTAATATGAAGCCTTCCTGCTTTAGCTGTTGATAGGCTTTGTTCACGGTATGAAGATTGATTCCAATATCTGCTGCCATCGATCTTACGGAAGGCAACCCATCACCTGGCTTAAGCAACCCCTTCGCAATACCTGCAATAATCTGATGCTTTAGTTGTGTGTAAATTGGTTCATCTGACTCTAAATCAAGGTTTATTAGCAATGTCAATCACACTCATTTCTTTTGTGCTATCTGTTATACATATAATATAACAGATAATTCATCTGGTCAATAATGTTTTCAAATTTTTTTAAAGAATGTCTTCATAAACTTTGTTGTTTTTTTACGGGCCAGAGTTTGGAACGGCGGGATTTTATATCTATTTATGATCGGAATTTTCGGACAAGTGCTCGTTTGGTTGTGGTAAAATTAGGATATTGAAGTCATAGGAAACGGGGAGACAAATCATGAGTGCAAATCAAAACATGCGACAAACCTATACACCGCCAAAACATATCGTATCTGCTGCAACGATTGTCCTGAATGAACATGGCGAACTGCTTTTGATCAAGGGGCCGAGAAGAGGATGGGAAATGCCCGGCGGACAGGTGGAGGAAGGAGAGTCACTGAAGGAAGCGGCTATCAGAGAGACCAGGGAGGAATCGGGGATCGAGGTTGAGATCACTAAGTTCTGCGGCATTTTTCAAAATGTGAATGAGTCAATCTGCAACACGTTATTTTTAGCGAAACCGGTAGGAGGGACAATGACCACCTCTGATGAAAGCCTGGAGGTCGGCTTCTTTCCGATTGAAGAAGCGCTTGAAATGGTGACTTTTCCAAATTTCAGGGAAAGGATCAGATGCTGTCTTGATGAAGAGGCCCATCCGTTTTATGTGGAGTTTTAAGTGATGCCGGAATTTCATAGGCTATTAAAAGGAGGAGATGACATGTGGTGGTTCTGGATCATGATTGGAGGAATTCTGCTGTTTGCGTTCCTGATCGGTGTCCGGAGAAAGAAAAGGAATAACGATACCCATGTACCTGGAATCAATCCTGGCGCGAAACCTGGGGAGGATCAGAATTACACGATGGGGACTCATCGGGATTCAGGCGGGAGTTCGGGAGGTCAGTGAATTATTTTTTTTTAATTATATTGTTCGCTGTTTTGGTCATGGTATTGGGAGTGGGATTTTTTCTCGATTACTGGCTGCGAAAAAAGCTGAACATCTCGAGAAAACCGGGAGTTTTGTATAAGCCGGTGCATCCTGTGCAGGGATGGATGGAAGCTATAATCGTAATCGGGTCCATTCTTTTGATTTTTAATGTAGAATTTGAAAAAGTGGGGGCCGGGGTGATGGTACCCCTTGTTTTTACCCTGCAGTTCAGCTTTAGGGCGGTTATGGAATGGAAATTTGAACGGGAGAGAAGAGAGTATATCATTACTGCATCCTCTGTTGTCTTACTTGTTTTACTTTTGCCGTTTGTGATGGCTCTGGATTATTTTATGTAGGATGCTGTCAGCTCATCCATCAATAATCACATATGTAAACTTTCCAACAATCGCCATCTTTAGTATACTACGGGGAAATGGAGGGATCTTATGATACGGATTACAGTATTCTTCATCATGATGCTTGCAGCGGCAGTAGTGCTTGCAGCCTGCAGCGAGTCGGCGGATAAAGTTGAAATTACAAAAATTGAAAGTGTAAATATGGAGAAACTAAAGGAAATGACCCGAACCTATGTGGGGGATAACAGTAAAGTATACAGCATCGTGCAAAATCTGCCCGGCGGTGAAACCGTGAAGGGCATCGATTTGTCCGGTGAAAGAATCAAGGTTACATACGGTCTTGAAGAAGGATCAGGTGTCTCAGAAGAACAATTCAACAAGTACTGGTTCAACGGAAAAAATGTCGATAAGCAGAATTTCTATTACAATGCCATTTATCTTGCGCTTTTAGTGCCCAATGCAAAAGGCTTCTCTTTCGTAATTGACGGTTCGACCCTGGATGTCACGAGACAACAGGTGGAAAAGGAATTGAAGGAGGAATTCAAGGATTTTCCCGACATTAATGACGAAGAAGCCGTCAGGAAGTTCATTGAGAAAAACAAGTCTAAATTGAAAGAACTCGCCAGTGAGGAGTATCAGGCTTTTCAATAAAAAGAGACAATTTGGATACTTTTAGTAAGCATGAAACTGTCAACTTCTCAAAAACTAAAGAAAACGATTGAGAAGGAAGGTTATTATGACTAAATTACTGAAAATCCTATTGATTGCATCCCTGTTCGTACTGGTCATGCCGGCCAATGCGAAGGCGGTTTCCAATAATCCGATCGGCTGGGGATTCAAGAAGAGCCGTGATGAAGTACCGGCTGAAGCGGGAACGGCTTATGACAAAATGCTTGAAAAATACGGTGCTTTCTACAAGGGTTCACCTGAAAAGAAAGAAGTCTACCTCACATTTGATAACGGCTATGAAAATGGCTTCACCGAAAAAGTGCTTGATGTGCTGAAAAAAGAAAAAGTCCCTGCGACTTTCTTCGTGACAGGACATTATCTGTTAAGTGCGGAAGACCTCGTGAAACGCATGGTCAAAGAAGGACATATCATCGGGAACCATTCCTGGCACCATCCTGATTTTACCGCGACCACCGATCAGCGGGTAAAGGAAGAGCTCGAGAAAGTCAAAGTCAAAACAGCCGAGCTCACCGGACAGAAAGAAATGAAGTACCTTCGTCCGCCGCGTGGTGTATTCAGTGAACGCACCCTGCAGATCGCTCAGCAGGAAGGCTACCGGCACGTATTCTGGTCGCTCGCATTCGTCGACTGGAAAACAAACGAACAGCGCGGCTGGCAATACTCCTACGATAACATCATGGCGCAGATCCATCCCGGAGCCATTATCCTGCTGCATTCTGTATCAAAAGACAACGCAGATGCATTGGAAAAAGCAATACAGGATTTGAAAAAACGCGGTTACACATTCAAAAGCCTGGATGAACATCCGGCAATGAAATAGGAGGGACGGGCCATTAGCTGCTAAAGGCCCGTCCCTCGGTGCGTCAACTTGGTAAAGGATTATCAGTCGTACCAGATGAGAGTTTCATTGTACTGTTTTTTATCGCATTGTTTTAGATTATAGACATTGTCGGCTAATTCCTGATCGGTTACGTATTCAATTTCTTCACAGCTCATTTTCGTCACTTCACCAGTGCCGTAAGCATCCATTCGCGTATCTTCCACGGAATGAATTGTATCTCCATCGAATTCCAGGTCGTGCAGAATGGGGTCTCCTTCTATTGTATAGCTGACAATCCGGACACTGTCTTTCTTCCCGTTCTGGACATTTTCAAAAAAATGCTCAAATTCTTCGAGATTTTCTATCTTTCCATGGCTGTTCACCACATCGGCCGGTGCAGGTTTGAAGTCTTTACCAACCTCCACATTAACCTTATTACCCGGACCGTCGCAACCTCCTGCCAGCATCACAAGCAGTATCCCGAACGCCATCCATTTTTTCAATTTCACCAGCCCCTTTTTACCTGATTCTACCATAATAGACGTATCACAACGTTGAAGGGTTACACCTTCCGTATGCTATAATACACATACGAGTTTTGACGCGGAAGGATGAGGACGATGATAACGAGGAATGTTAGGATTGAAGGCCCTTATAATTTTGACATGGTGCTGGACAGGCTGTCGCTTGATCCGTTGAATGCAGTAGATCAGGCTGACCGCAGCGTAAAGGTTCCGTATTATCTTCCGCACGGAAACGGTGAGGTCATCAGGGTGCAGGCGACCGGTACGACGGAGGAACCCCAATTCACCGTTACATTTGAGAATGATGAACACCTTGAAGAAAAGTACAGCCGCATCGCACAGATCTTTCAATGGCATATTGGACTTCATGACGTGCATGAGCATTTCCTGCAAACCGAACTGAAACCCATTTTCGAAGAGCATCTGGGCACTCCGATCATATTGGAATTCGATCCGTTTGCAAGCATCGTCAAGAGCATCATCCACCAGCAGCTCAACCTGAAATTCGCCTTCACGCTGACGCATCGGTTCGTCACGACATACGGCTGGCATAAGGAAGGTGTCTGGTTCTATCCGTCGCCTGAAAAAACAGCCCGCATCACCGTGGAAGAATTGAGGGAGCTGCAATTTTCCCAGCGTAAAGCAGAGTATGTCATCGGTCTCGGCCAGAAGGTGGCGAGCAGTGAATTGAACCTTGAAACATTGGCAAATGAAACAGATGAAATCATCATCAAGGAGCTCACCAAAATCCGCGGTATCGGACCGTGGACGGCACAGAGCTATCTGTTGTTCGGACTCGGCCGCCCGAATCTGTTTCCAATGGCTGATATCGGCATCCAGAACGCCCTCAAACGTTTATACAAAATGGACCGGAAGCCCACCCAGGAAGAGCTTGAACAGTTCAGCTCGCCGTGGCATCCTTATTTAAGCTATGCATCCCTGTATTTATGGAGAAGTATCGAATAGAACGGACGTGAATCAATGAAAAAGCAATACACGAAAAAACGGCAAGGCAACAACAATGAAGTGAAGATTGAGCTGAAACAGCAGTTTCCGCTTACGATAAAGAAAATAGGCATCAACGGGGAAGGCATCGGATTCTTCAAAAGAAAGATCGTCTTCGTACCCGGCGCCCTGACTGGAGAAGAAGTCGTCGTCGAAGTGACCAAGGTGCATCCGAAATTCACCGAAGCGCGCATAAAGAAAATCCGGAAAAAGTCGCCGCAGCGTACAAAGGCACCTTGCCTCGTCTACGAAGAATGTGGAGGCTGTCAGCTTCAGCACCTTACCTATGAAGGCCAGCTCGAAGCAAAGCGCGATATCGTCCTGCAATCGCTTGAACGACATACGAAATTAAACCTGGAAGAACTTGATATCCGTCCGACAATCGGCATGGAAAACCCATGGCACTACCGGAACAAGAGCCAATTCCAAGTGGAGACCCATAAAGGAAGAGCCTTCGCAGGTCTCTACAGCATGAACTCTAACAAGCTGATCAACATCGACGAATGTATCGTCCAACACTCGGCCACCAACAAAGTCACAACCGAAATCAAGCGCATCATCAACGACTTCAACATCCCTGTCTATGATGAGAAAAAGAAGAAGCCGATCCTGAGAACGATCGTGACACGTGTCGGTTTCGAAACCGGACAGGTCCAGGTGGTACTTGTTACTTCCGAGAAAAAGATTCCACGCAAGGAATTGCTGATTTCAGAGATAGAGAAGCGTCTGCCTGAAGTCGTTTCCATCGCACAGAACATCAACCCGAAAAAAACCGGCATCATCTTTGGGGACGAAACCGTTCATCTCTCTGGAAAAGAAAGCATTGAAGAACGCCTGGATGAGTTCACTTATGAGCTTTCAGCGCGAGCATTTTTCCAGTTGAACCCGATTCAGACCACCAAGCTTTATAATGAAGCGAAGAAAGCAGCGAGACTGACTGGTGAAGAGAAGGTTGTCGATGCTTACTGCGGAGTCGGTACAATCGGACTTTGGCTGGCAGACGGAGCAAAAGAAATCCGTGGTATGGACGTCGTCAAAGAAGGCATTGATGACGCCAAGAAGAACGCTGAACGATTCGGAGTCAATCATGCCGAATACTTCGTCGGAAGTGCTGAAGAACTCATGCCGAAGTGGAAAAAAGAAGGCTGGAGACCCGACGTGGTCGTGGTCGATCCCCCTAGGACTGGCTGCGATCAGAAGTTCCTTGATACAATCAAGGAAGTGAAGCCGAAGAAGTTTGTGTATGTGAGCTGCAACCCTTCTACTTTGGCGAAAGATATTGAGTATTTGAAGAAGCATTACACCGTTGAGTATCTGCAGCCGGTGGATATGTTTCCGCAGACGGCGCATGTGGAGTGTGTGGTGAGGTTGGTGTTGAAGTAAGTATGGGAGGGTTTTGGTCAATCGTAACGAATAAGTTTATATAGAGGCGTTTATCATGTGAAGGAGGGGAAGTATTGGATCCGTTAAAAGATACCAGGTGGAGGCAAAGGTTTGAGAACTTTGAGAAATCTTATAAGCTCCTGGAAAAGTATTCAGAACAAGAGCTGCATTCTGAACTGGAAAAGGCAGGGATTATTCAATTTTTTGAGATGTCCTTTGAATTAGCATGGAAAGTCATGAAAGACTATCTTGAAACAGAAGGTTTCCAAGTGAAAAGCCCAAGAGAAACAATAAAACAGTCCTATCAAATAGGCTTGGTCGAAGATGGGCACGTTTGGATTGATGCCCTGACGAACCGGAATCTCACAACGCATACTTACGACGAAGCACTTGCTGAAAAATTTGTAAAAAATATTAAAGAACTATATTTTCCTGCCTTCAAATCATTCTATGAAAAACTCTTAAAGGAAGTATAAACATGTTTGGACTGACGGAAAAAGATCTCGAACATATTTTGGATGGCATTAAAGGATTCAGCGAAATTGAAAAGGCTGTTATATTTGGAAGCCGTGCTATGGGGAATTACAAAAAGGGTTCGGACGTAGATTTAGTGATTTACGGAAAAGACATTACGGGTAAAACATTATATAGTCTTGATAATTTACTTAATGAAAAACTTCCATTGCCTTACTTTTTTGATGTTCTTCAATTTGAAAAAATTAACAATGAAGAATTAGTGCGGCATGTCAGAGAAGAGGGGAAAGAGATATTTCGCCGGGAAAACGCAACTGGTGAGACTAAGTACACCCATTGAGCTGAACGTAAAGTTAATACCAAGAAAAGGATACCCGCTATACTATTAAGGGGTATCTTTTTCTGTCTATTTATCCTTCTTTTCAATCTCCTCCATTTCCTCCCTTTCCTCGTGGGTAATTCCGAATGGGATCCTGCCTTCCGTATATCCAGCTATGAATGCAAAAGTATCATTTGAATCGAAGGAATCCTCCAGTTCACGAGCCTGCTATCTCTTTTGTAATGCTCAGAAATTTATTATTCAGTGTTTCAAAGATCGCTTTTAATGAGTATTAAGGATTTGGTAGCATTTCATGTGTAACTAGAATGGAGATATGAATAAAGCAGGATGATCCAAAGTGTACAAAAAAACCTTAGCCTGTAAGAAATGCGCCCTCCATTGGGAGGAATGATCCTTGTCCATGTAGAAGTGGTTCGACATATAAAGTGCTGTGGGAAATAAAGAAAGGTGGACCTGAGATGAATATTCATGGTTTTGAGAATCATGTAGATAAAACGATTCTAGACAGGGGATATTGCTATTACATTGATGGCAATGTCACGAAGGCGTCTAAACAGAGTGAAAACACGTTTCTTTTTCAAGTGGAGGGAAGCGAGGATTACGAAGTGCTGGTTGAGACGGCAGCTGACGGTCATATTCTGCATTCCCAGTGTGATTGTCCATACGATTTTGGACCGGTATGTAAGCATGAGGTTGCTGCATACTTTAGAATATTGGCGATGTTAAAGGGTGATTTTGGTGATGGAGGTGAAAAGGAAGAGCATTCGACCATACATATGGTTTTAGACAGTCTTTCTAAAAAAGAATTGATTGATATTATCGTAAACCTAACGAAGGATGACACAATTTTGAAAAATAGACTTATGGTTAAATTCTCAAAAAGGGGCAATCAGCAGGAGTTTGAAGGTTGCCGTAGATTAATAAATTCTATCATCAGAATATATAAAGGCAGGGAAGGTTTTATCCAGTATCGCCTTACTAGGAACTTTGTCAGAGAACTGGAAGAGGTAGCCGAAAAGGCGCGACAAACTGAAGGTGTACTTCAGTCCCTGGATATCGCAGTTCTTTTATTTGAGGAAGCAATTGGTGCATTCCAATATGCAGATGATTCTGGCGGAGATATCGGCTCCCTGGTTGACGAAACTCTGGAATTAATCGAAGAGATAACTAGTGGTGTTGACAGTACAGACCCTCTACAGGCAGAAATCTTTGAAAGGCTATTAAATCAGGTTGAAAACGAGGTTCTAGATGGGTGGAGCGATTACAAAATTGAATTGTTGAGTATCTGTTGTGAACTTGTGGATGATATAAAGCTGAGGAAACGGCTGATTGACAAAATTGAATCGATGCTGGATGAAAGATCAAGTGATCGGTATTCACATTATGAGAGTGAAAGCATGCTGCAATTATTGCTTGAGTTGACAAAGAAATATGGAACAGAAGAAGAAGCCGAGGAGTTTATTTATGAGCATTTGCATTATACAAATTTTAGAGAGCAATTATTGAATAAGTTGCTGCTGGAGAAAAACGATCAAAAGGTCATTGAGTTTGCTCAAGAAGGAGAAGCGAAGGATCAACAGTATCCGGGATTAATATCGAAATGGAAAAAGTTCCGATACCTAGCCTATAAGAACCTTTCATTAAGGGAAGAACAGTATTTGTTGGCAAAGGAGTTTTTGTTTCAAGGGGATTTTTCATATTACGAAGAATTAAAAGGATTATCCTCGGAAAATAAAGAGAATTTCTACACAAACTTAAAACAAGAATTAAAGGATGCCAAAAGCTGGCAAGCGGGAAGTATGTTCCTTAAGTTGATAGATGAAGAAAACGATGTGGAAGAGTTATTGTTGTTTGTTAGAAGCAACCCCATTTATATTGAAGAATACGCCCATAAACTGTTTGATCATGATAAAGAAGGGGTCGAGGAAATCTATCGCGGTTATATCCAAGCTGCTGCAAGTTCTTCTTCCAATCGGAAAGCTTACCAAACGGTTTGTCATATATTAATTAACTATAAGAGAATTGCAGGCAAACCGAAGCAAGTAGAGTTGATCGATGAGCTAATGGAATTATACAAAAGGAGACCGGCATTTCTGGACGAATTAGGGAAGATAAAATAAACCCGCGGCAGCATGTGTGGCATGATCAATACTTCTGATTAAATGTTGTAAGCTGTAAGTGGTGACAAGGGATACCCGTCATTGTTTATTGGAATATCCCTTTTCTGCCGCTATTCTTTCTCAATCTCCTCCATTTCCTCATGGGTAATGCCAAAAGGTAACCCGCCTTCTGTATAACCAGCGATGAAAGCAAAGTTTTCATCAGAATAACAGGATTCCTCCAGTTTTAGTGCTTTCTTTTTCCTCTTTTTCTTTTGTTCTGCCTGTTTTTCTAGGATTCGCTTGATTTCCTCTTTGTCCTGATTGCTTATTTTGAATCCAATCCTCCTAAGTTCCTTCATGGAGTTTTTTAGATTGAGTCCGAACTTCTTTGAATATGCTCTAATGATATTTCCTTCTTCCGTAAACTCCCGGGCCCAGGTACGTCCAAGCTCCTTCCGCTCTTCCTTGGGCAATCCCCAACATTCTTTCTTTTTACTTTTGCATTTTTTCTTTTTGACCAAGTTACATACCCCCGTTAAAGCTGCGATATTACTAGTATTGCTATGTTAGCATAAAGTTGACTGAAGAATTCATAGTAAAAATATTGTAAACTATATATAAAAATCCAGAAATTTCATTGCCAAGCATTAGTATTTATTGTATTATTATGAATAATCAGACATATAGTTTAGACAGGTAGTTGTCTAAGGGTAGAGATGAGGAGAATCCCTGTGACCAATGAATTGCATGACACTTTTTGTGGTGCAGTTTGTTGTTCATGGGTTTTTTTATGAAGAAAATGTGAAACAAAGGGGAGGAAATGGCATGAAGACCAAGGTTTTATCATTCGTTTTAGTGTTGATGGTTGTCCTTGTCGGATGCAGCAGCAGTGAAACCGGAGGGGATGAAAAGACTGAAATTGATTTCTGGTTTCCGGTTGCGGTCGGCGGTGATGTGGCAAAGATCGTGGATGGGATTGTTGCTGATTTTGAGGAAGAAAATCCCGACATCAAGGTGAATGCGAAATACGGGGGAAGTTACGCTGAGACGATGACGCAGGTGATGGCATCGTCACAGGCGGGTAATGCGCCTGAGCTTGCGGTGTTATTCTCGATTGATTTATTTACATTGCTTGAGAACGACCTGATCGAGGAATTGACTCCGATGTTCGAAGAAGAGTATATGGATGATTTCTATGATGGTTTCATGGCGAACTCTTCCGTGGGTGATAAGGTATACAGCCTGCCTTTCCAGCGCAGTACGATCGTCCTTTATTATAATAAGGACGCGTTCAAAGAAGCTGGATTGGATCCTGAAGCACCGCCTGAAAACTGGGAACAGCTGGTGGATTACGGCAAGAAGCTGACGATAAACGGCGGCAAGGATCAGTGGGGACTTGAAATACCGAGTACAGGTTATCAGTACTGGATGTTCCAGGCTTTAGCACTTCAGACTGAAGAGAACATCATGTCTCAAGACGGGAAAGAAGTGTATTTCAATGCACCATACGCAAAAGACGCCATGGAGTTCTGGTTGTCTCTTGGGAATGAGCATAAAATCATGCCGGAAGGGGTCATTGAATGGGCAACCGTTCCTTCTGACTTCCTTAGTGGTAAGACGGCAATGATGTATCATACGACGGGTAACCTGACGAATGTGAAGAATAATGCGGACTTTGAGTTCGGTGTCTCCTTCCTGCCTGCCAATAATCAGTATGGTTCACCTACTGGAGGCGGAAATATCTACTTGTTCAAGGATCTTCCAGAAGCGAATAAGGAAGCTGCCGTTAAGTTCATGAAATTCCTTACAGAACCTGAGCGTGTGGCACAGTGGTCGATTGATACAGGATATGTTGCCACCACCGAATCTGCTTATGAGACTGACTTGTTGAAGAAGTATGTGGAGGAGTTCCCTCCTGCACTTGTAGCACGCGAGCAATTGGAATATGCAGACAGTGAATTGGCCACGTACCAGAACGGCGAGGTGCAGAAAATCTTTAATGACCATATTCAATCAATCTTAACAGGTCAGAGCCCTGTTGATGAAGGGTTGGATGATGCCCAGGAGAAAGCAGAAAAAGTGCTGGAGCCTTTTCAGTAAGCAGGCAGCATAAATAGACTGGAAGAAGTGGAGCTCGGAGTGGATATTGTGCTGACTTGGGCTCCTTTTTCCCAGAAAGGTGGGACTGTTAGATGACGACCAAGCAACGAAAACTCAGTTCCGGGGCGAGGAATAATCTGTTCGCCTATGGGCTGCTGTTTCCTTCTTTCATTTTTTTAACACTGTTTACGTTTTACCCGACGCTCAAATCAATCCAGTTAAGCTTCTACAGCGGCCCGATGACCAGATTGCAGTTTTCCGGACTTGAACAGTATAGAGGCGTTTTGGAGGATGAGATTTTCAGGAAGGTCATCTTGAATAACATTCTTTTCATGATCGGTACGGTACCAACTAGTTTGTTCCTGGCGATGTATCTCGCGATCTGGTTGAATAAAAAAATGGCCGGAAGCTCTTTGCTTCGAACGTCATTTTTCTATCCGACGATCGTTCCGCTGATTGCGGTGGCGAATATATGGCTTTTTATCTACACCCCTCAGTATGGATTGCTCGATAATTTCCTTCAAACGTTCGGAACCGGTGATCATAACTGGCTGGGGAATCCGAGCACCGTCATGATTGCAATGATTGTCATGATTATATGGAAGGATGCCGGTTTTTTCATGATCTTCTATCTGGCAGGTTTGCAGAATTTGCCTAGAGACGTGTATGAAGCTGCTGAGATGGAGGGAGCGAAACCGTTCCAGATGTTCCGTCATATCACATTTCCACTGCTGATGCCGACGACTTTGTTTGTCATGATTGTGGCGATTACGAATTCATTCAAAAACGTCGACCACCTGTACATAATGACCAAAGGTGGCCCGGATAATGCCAGCAATCTATTACTCTACCATATCTATGAAGCGGCATTTACGAACTGGGATCTTGGGAAAGCTGCGGTTCTGACCGTGATTCTAATTGTCATCATGCTTGGTATCACCGCATTCAACTATTTATATCTTGATAAGAAAATCCATTATTAAGGAGGGGAAATCAATGAAAAAATTAAACTATGGCATTATTATTGTTTTAGGGATCATTTCATTCATCCCCCTCCTGTGGGTCGTCATCACGTCTTTCTCTCCTGGGAATCAAGTGATCAATGGGGGCTTTCCGTTCTGGGTGTCGAACCCGACAGTTGAAAACTATGTCAACGCGTGGAAGACTGCACCATTTTTGCAGTATTACTTCAATACGTTCGTCATCGTTTTTGGGGTGTTGATTGTCCAGCTGGTCACGGTCACGCTTGCTGCTTATGCCTTTGCACGGGTGAATTTCAAAGGGAAAAATGTCCTGTTCATCCTGTTCCTGCTTCAGTTGATGATTCAACCGGAAATCCTGTTGTTCCCAAACTACCAGGTGATCAGTCAGCTTGGGCTCGTCAATACAAAGCTTGCTGTCATGATGCCGTATTGGGCATCGGCGTTCGGGGTCTTCCTGATGCGCCAGACGTTCAAACAAGTCCCGTTTGATCTTGATGAAGCGTCGAGAATGGACGGCTGTAAATGGTATCAGACACTGTGGCATGTCTACATCCCATCGGCGAAACCGACCTATATCGCCTTTGCCCTGGTTTCGGTCAGTCACCACTGGAGTAACTTCATGTGGCCGCTGATCATCACGGATTCTGTCGAGTCCCGTCCGCTGACTGTCGGACTTGCCCTGTTTGCACAATCCTATGAAACGGGAGCGCAGTGGGGGATGGTTGCTGCAGGGACGGTCATGGTCATCATGCCTCTGGTGATCGCTTTCTTCCTTTTTCAAAAACAATTCGTATCTAGCTTCATGCACTCAGGAATCAAATAGGTGGTGGTATAGATGGACATTCATTTTCTAGGAACAGGAAGTGCGTACCCCGGTTCCGAACGCGACAATACGTCAATCTGCTTTTGCAAAGATGGGTATCGTGTGCTGGTCGATGTCAGCGGAAATCCCTGCAGGAAGCTGAAGCAGCTGCAGGTGGATCTGTGTGAACTCGATGCGGTGATCTTCACCCATTTTCATATTGATCATATTTACGGGCTGCCTTCCCTGCTGTGGGGGATGTGGCTGGAAGACAGGAAAAAGCCTTTAAGTATTTTCTGCGATTATCGCAATGAGAAAAAGCTCCAGGAATGGCTGGCGACGATGGAAGCTGACAAATGGCCGATCGCGTTTGCCATTGAGATCGAAACATTTGATGGTGACCGGGAAGAGGAGCTGCTGAACGGCGGGGGAATGACATTTTCCTGCTTTAAGGCACTTCATTCTGTTCCGACTGCCGGGCTGGAAGTTCGATGTGCCGGGCGAATCGTCGTTTATTCAGGGGATACGGAGATAAACGAACGAATCGGAAGGTATGACCATATAGATATGTTAATCCATGAAGCGACTTCAGCCAGTAAAATTGCGGGCAACCACAGCAGTCTTATTGAAGTGGCAGAGAAGTATGACATGGATAAAATCGATGAGATCGTTCTCGTCCACTTATCTGACAACGAACCGTATGAAGAAGAGGCAGAAAAGATTGGCATTTCGAAGGTCATCATTGGCGAAGATCTGATGACCAGGCGAATATAAATGAAGAGAGACAAGGATAAAGATCAGGAGATTCCTTGGGTATGACGGCATCCAATTATTAAATTGGAGACATCGTCATGCTCAGGGAATTTTTTTATTGTGGTAATAAAATATAACTTAAATTTGAGAATTGGCCAGCTCCAGCGCCTAGCCCCTCGAGACGTCTCGGTCCGCCCAATGAAGTCAAGGAACGACTTCACCGGTCGGCCCTCCAACGCTTGTCGGGGCTGAACAAGGCGCTTGCGCTTTTCTTATTGGATGGAGGGTACAGATGAAAAACTTAAAGGGGTATATTTTTGACTTGGATGGGACTGTATATCTTGGTAAGCAATTGATAGAAGGAGCAGACACCATTATCAACTCTCTTATTGATGAAGGGAAGAAAGTGCTGTTCCTGACAAACAAGACCATTGAATCGCGCCAGCGTTATGTGGAAAAGTTGAACGGGTTCAATATCAATGCCAGCCTGGAGAATATAGTAAATCCGACACTTACATTAATTGACTACTTGCAGGGACACCATCCGGATGCCGCATTATATGTGATTGGTGAGCAGCCGATCAAGGATGAGCTGGCATTTGCCGGGTTCCGGGAGGGGATGTCGCCATCAGAGGTCGATGTCGTCGTGCTTTCCTGGGACAGGAACTTTCATTACGACCATTTGAATTTTGCATACCAGGCGATTAAGCTCGGTGCAAAGGTGATTGCAACCAATCCTGACAAAACATGTCCAGTAGAGGTTGGCGATGTGCCGGACTGTGCAGGAATGATCGGGGCAGTTGAAGCGGTTGCCGGGAAAAAAATCGATGTGCAGATTGGAAAGCCATCCGTTCTGACCATCAGAGCAGCATTGAGGATTTTACAGCTGCGGCCGGAAGAGTGTGTCATGATCGGAGACCGCCTTGAAACCGATATACGGATGGGCATCGAAGCCGGGATGAAAACAGCGCTCGTGCTCAGCGGGATCACGACCGTGGAGGATCTGAGGAGTGCTACTTGGAAGCCGGATTATGTCC
Source organism: Mangrovibacillus sp. Mu-81 (assembly GCF_036867415.1). Lineage (NCBI taxonomy): Bacteria > Bacillati > Bacillota > Bacilli > Caryophanales > Bacillaceae > Mangrovibacillus > Mangrovibacillus sp. Mu-81. The sequence goes on along the minus strand of NZ_JBAJHU010000010.1, from coordinate 62,038 downwards.
TGCCTTCGGTGAAGGGATTGTTATCGGAAAAAATGACATGAAAAAGGAAGCGGTGATTGGACGCCGCTTCCTTTTTCATGCTATTCGATTCCTTTGTCATCCTTCATTAACTTCTTCATATCGATTTTGAGCATCCTGTCCATCGGGAAGGTGGTTGTATAACGGTATTTATCTGCCCCGGACTCGAATACGACGTAGAGCTCTTTTTGTACTTCAACAATTCCCTCCGGCATCGGAATGGCTTCAATACTCTGGCGCGGTTTTGCAGTATGTCCGTCAAGGAACCATAGAGGTACTTGTTTTCCTTCAACCGCAACGTAGGCATGAGGGTCCTCTTTCAGCGGATACTCATAGCGGTACAGTACACTGTCGTTGGCTCTTCCGTACGAGGTGCTGAGCGTGACGCCGTTCAATGCCGCTTTCTGGATGATGGCACCTTGGACTTTTCCGGTAGTGGAAAGAACGTAATCCGGTACGGCTACATGGTCCGGCGATCCATTCCAGTGTTCTTCGGAAAGCGTGTCGTTGTTTCGTTCCAAGTCAAAGCCGATCATCCATGCATAGTGCATTTCCCCGTCCCTGTTCTGGATATGGTGAGATGGATCTGTGGGATAGGAACTTGCCTCATAGAATTCCCCGACCCAGAGGATGCCTTCATCATAAACGGTGTAAGCAGCTTCGACCGGTAATGGAATCTGTTCTGTGAACTGGATTTCTCCGTTGTCTTCAGCTTGCACCAGGTCACTTAACTTAAAGCTGAACAAGTGGTTCTCGGATGCCACCCAGCCGTGGTCGCGGCTGACGGTTACCCCGCCGGCATGACCGGTATACGGTGTGCCGTCCGTATTGTAAAGGACCACCGACTTCACCAATTCCCCAGTTGTACGGTCTGTTACGGTGATGGTACCGGGTCTAATGCCATCATCAACGTAGCTGATGGTAAGGAGCCAGTCTTTTTTCTTGTAGTAGGTCAATCCCTGAGGGACGAGTCCCTGTGACAGTCCGGCGATCACCGGGCCGTCCGAACTGATATCCCACAGACCTTGGTAGGCGGGATCTTTTTCATGTTCCCGGCGTTCAAGCTGGGTGATGATCTGGTGTTCAGGTGTTACCTCTACAGGTGCTGATTTTTCCGATATATTTCCTGAGGTATCCTCGGCACTTACTTGTAATGTGTATGTTTGGCTGCCGACCAGCGTATAGAGCGTAAATGCTGTCTGCGCAGGACCTACGGAGTAATCAAGTTTGCCGTCTTTATATATGTGATAACGGTATAAATCCTCTGTGTTTGATGCGTCCCAGTTCAAGACTGCTTCACCGCTTCCCGCTGCTGCCGCAAGATTGGCGGGTGGCTGCGGTGCTTCTTGATCTGACACCGGACGATCCGGGGCTTGATCTTCAACCAGCCAACCCGGCGTCGGATTTTGGTTTGCTGCGAGTTTTTCCATCGTCCGAGTGTTATCTTTTGGATAGGTAAAGGTGACCGTATGCTTCAAGGAGACGTCTTCTGCTGAGTAATCGGCTCTGACGACTTCGAGCCCGTCCGGATCATAAATGGTCAGTGTGTTTCCTCCGTTGACCAGGCCGGCGATGTCACCGAGGACAATCGTATCGTCTTCTTCTAAATACTTACTTTTGTAAGAATAGAAATAGTTATAATTGAAAGCTTCGTGTGAAATAGGATTAATGGCTGCGTTTCTTGTCCAAATCACTACAGACTCCCAAGGCTTCAAAATATAACTTTCCCCGATTTCTTCATCCCAATTATAAGAGGCGAATCGATATCCTTTGAGATCGATTGGATCAGGGCTGTTGTTATAAAGCTCAAAGTATTCGAAGGCATCATAACCTGCGTAGTTGTCGGTATTCGGGATCAACTCGGTGATAAGCAGGCTTGGTATCGGTGCGTTTTCTGTCGGTCCTGTGACGAGTGCGGCTGAAGCTTCTGACTCGTTTTCGGCTTGATCAATCGCCGTGACCTCAAATGTATACTCCCTGTTCAATTCCAGGTTAGATACGACCATACTTGTTTTATCTGCAGCTGCTGTCCCGTAACGCGTCCCATTGATGTAGACCTGATATTCGGAAAGGTCGCTTTCTGTATTGGCAGTCCACAACAGTTTTACATGATCGTTCCCTGCATTAGCTTTGAGACCGGTTGGGGCGTTAGGGGCTACTGTATCCACAGTCTCCTGAGGCACAGCCCGTACTTCTTTTGTTGCAGGGGATTCGTTTCCATCCGAATCGAGAGCTGTCAGCCGGTACGTATAGGCATGGCCATTTTCCAATCCTTCGATTGTCGATGTGGTCGTGTCCGTTGAAGTTGCCGTTCCATCAGAATCGTAAATGTTATACGAGACTGCACCTTTAGAGGCTTCCCACTCCAGCAGAACTGATTGGTTGGAAGGAGTTGCCGTCAGGTTTAATGGTGTCGCAGGACCTTCCACCTGTTCTGACAAAAGGACGGAAGGGGTCGGTGGTTCTCCATTGCGGAGCTTCGTCATTGCCGCCGAGCTGTTTGCTTTGTAGATGATGCTCCGGTTTGTAATCCCGTCGGCTCCACCGTCATTGATCAATGCAGTACTGAGAATAGTGCCGTCCGCATCAGCAATTCCCACCTGGCGAAGGCTGCTGTCATGCAATCCCTGTCCGGAAGTGGTAAGCTTGATTTCGTACACCTCTCCAGCAGTGAGAAACATTCCATAGTTCGAGTTGAAGTCCCAAAGCGGTACATCAGGATAATCAAATTTCTTTAACCAGAGTACCAGCGTGTCTTTCGGCTGGATTGTTTTGTTTTGGATTGGCCATCGGTTGGCCGGACTTGAGAAGTTACTTGTGAAGTATTGGAGCTGATAGTCCTGCAGGTTGATAGATTCTGAGGTGGTGTTATAGATTTCGACATACTCATATGGCTGCCCGGATCCGTCAGATTTCGTTACGATTTCCGTGATGATCAGAGGCGGGGCGGGCTCTTCCGCATTTGAGTTTTGAACTTGAAACAAGAGAAACCCCAGCCCTAAAACAAGAATGGCAGCTGACAAGTGAATGGATTTCTTTTTCAACGTCACTTCCTCCTTTTTGAATGTTGTTTATGTACAAATGAAAAGAACCCCATGACAACAGCATGCACGATGGCCGTACACGCGATTGACACAGGGTTCTCCTCATCTCTACCCACTATATTATTGATAGTTCAATCATACAATGAGGAACTAGGAGTAGCAATGAAAATTTATAAAAATTTTGAATTATTAGAATTTATTATTGAAATAATCGTGATGTTCGTTTATAATTAGCATAACAATCATATAAGTTCCGGCTTGATAGGCAGAGTAGAAGAGATCACCTATGAAGCGAACGGTATGATTTCCTCACTATTTGGCGGGGGGATTAGCGTTCGTTTTATGGCGCGGTCTCTTTTTATCGTGAAAGGAGATGGTGGAATGGGGCATTTTATGAATGATATGTCAGGTTTCTTCTGGGGGCATGAAGTCTATTTCCGGATTGTGGTCAGTGCTGTACTGGGATTTATCATCGGCTGGGACAGGACATCGAAAAATAAGCCGGCCGGTTTAAAAACGTATACGTATGTATCGGTGGCATGCACACTGATCACAATCGTCTCGATCGAGGGGGCGGAGATGCTCAGTCAACCGGACAGCGGAAAAGTGATGGACCCGCTGCGTCTGGCAGCGCAGATTGTATCCGGTCTCGGATTCCTGGGTGCAGGTGTGATCCTAAAAGATGGGTTGAGGGTAAAAGGCCTGACGTCAGCTGCGATGATTTTTTACGTCGGGGGTATCGGAATCGGCATTGGAGCAGGATTTTATTCTATCGTCATCTTCGCAACACTGGTAACATTCATTATTACGAAGATCGGAAACTTCTTTGAAGAGAACGAGATTACGAGTGTTCGTCTCCCGTGGTTCCGGAAAAAGAGAAAGACGGAGGAAGCAGAAAAAAAGGTGGGGACGTGAATAAAAAGAGAGCTCAACTCTTCTCTGAGTTGAGCTCTTCTAGATTAAAGATCCAGATTCCAAAGCTTAGGGTCTCCTGAAGAAATCGCGAGTGCTCCGGCTCTTAGTCCATTAAGAATATCTTCCTTGTTGCTGATCAGGCCGCCGGCAATGATCGGCAGCGAAGTCATGTTTGTCAGTTGATCAATGATGGATGGCATGAGACCAGGAAGGACTTCAATTGCATCCGGTTTGCAGTTATGTGCAATATCAATGCCTTTGGCAAGGGCATTGCGGTCGATAAGGAAAAGGCGCTGAATCGTCATTAAGCCTTCCTCTTTCGCATATTTGATCAGGTTGCTCTTTGTGGTTATGATGCCAGACGGCTTCCAGATCTCTGCTATGTATTTAATGGCACTCTTCGTATTGGACAGTCCATCGATGAAATCTATATGTATAAAAGTAGTTTTACCGGCTTTCTTCAGTTTTTTCACATATTCATTCATTGTTATTAAATTTCCAGTAAGGATGAATACGATATTGACGTTTGACTGCACTGCCTTTTCCAGGTCTCCATCTTCCTTTATGGATGCGATCACTTGTGATTGAACGATATCGATAATTTTATGCTTCATCTACTATGCCCCTTTGAATAGACTGAAAATTCCTTCTTTATTATAGCATAAAAGTGTGAATCTGAGCTGCAATCCTTCTTTAATTACCGCGCTAAGATTGTTGCAGTATCCGTTTTTTATTCATTTAGGATGTTTATAATAGATAACAAAAGAGGGAACAGCGAATCAGGATGTAAGGAGGCTTTCCCTTCAGCAAGTGAGGAGGATTCAAAATGGCAAAAAAGAAGAACGCTGATGTCTGGGCAGAGGCGAAGAAGCGGTGCATATTGAAAGCGGTTGATATTCAAGTGGCGAGGGAGCTGGGGATGTCTCCGAAGAGTTTGATCAAGAGTATTCCTTCAAAGAGTCAGCAGTGGAAAGCACCGGTGAAGGTCTGGGTCGGGAAATTATATGAAGATAAGTTTGGACGGGTCATTGATAACAAGCCTGCGCTAACTGAAGATAAAAGGGAAAAGCAATGGACACTGTTGCAGCGTTTAAGGATATTTCAGATGAGGAGCTGCCGTTTTAATGAGTAATTCTATCGATAAATTATCAAACCAAGAGATAAAAGCCATCCTCAGGGCCGCAGATCCGATTATTGCTCAGGGAGGAAGGGCCCTTCTATCCAAGATTTTGAAAGGTTCAAAGGATAAGAAAGTATTGGAGCTTGAATTGGATACTTGTCCGATGTACGGGTATTACAGGTCGGAAACGCTTGATAACATCGTCAAGAAGGTGGACTGGGTGATTGATCATGACTTCCTTGCAGTCGAGTATTTCGGGAAGCTGCCGATGATTGTTTATACAGAACGGGGCTGGCAGATTGAATCGGATCAGTACACTGATGAACTGATCGATGAATGGAGAGAGTGGGTGAAGGAGGGGAAACCTGCACCGGATATGACGTATCTTAAAGACCGGGACCGTGGAATGATTCTTTTGATGCTTGAAAAGATCAAGGAATTTGGAGATCGAGCGTTCATTCCTTATTTAGAAGCCTGGGAGAAAGTAGATTATAAGAAGGTGCGAGATGAGATTCGAGAGGTAATACGTGTATGGGATCAACAGGAAGAAATCGACGGGCAAGCTAAATCAATACGAGAAGAACGACTCTATGAAGCATTGGATGGTTCGGCACCGGAGGACTTGCTGCTGAAATGCCGGGAGTGCGGGGAACGATTTTTGTTTACAATCGGCGAGCAGCAGTTTTACAAGCAGAGAAGATTTTCTCTTCCGAAGAGATGTAAGGAATGCCGGGAGTCGGGAGATGAATATATAGAATACTGAGACAAGAATCCTTGGCATTCCCTTTATAAAAATCAGGACCTGCCCTCCAAACGGGAACAGGTCCTGATTCTCGATTACAGCTAAGGCTGAGCAGGTGTACCATGAATGTAACCCGGTGCCGGATTCAATTTCGGTGCCTGCCCGACAGGTTCGGGGTTTTCCACGTATGTGAATTGACCTTGTCCATCCAAGGATGGCCCGCTTGCCCAGCGTCCCAATTTGCTTTCATCACCTTGGGAGCAATTAATGAACTGGAGTGCGACGTCTTGTTTTTCATATTCCCTGTTGAAAGTGGAAGGTACGACGAGGCCTTCTTTTTCCTGCAGTTCTGTAATGGCAGCTGCCCATTGATTCTGATGCATCGTATCTCTGGCGATCAGGAAAGACAGCATGTCTCTTACCCCTGCGTCATCTGTCATTTCGTAGAGACGCACGACTTGTAGTCTGCCTTGAGACTCGGCGTTCAGATTCGCCCTGAAGTCTGCAAGCAAATTCCCGCTCGCGATGGTGTATCTGGCATTCCAGGGATATCCCGCACTATCGTTCGGGCTGGCACCTAATCCATTGACGATGGCATGCTGTGGATTCATCCCGCCCATGATGCTTTTGATGACAGGGTCCTGGGCTGCTTGCTCCTGTTCTTCTACAGGTGCCTTATCGAGCAACTGGGCAATCATGGTTGCGAGCATCTCAACATGGGCGATTTCTTCCGTCCCGATATCAAGGAGCATATCTCTGTATTTCTGTTCTCCTCTGCAGTTCCACCCCTGGAACAGATATTGCATCATCACGGAAATCTCACCATACTGACCGCCTAATACTTCCTGCAGCTTCTTCGCATAAACAGGATCAGGACGATCAGGTTTGGCACGATATTGAAGTTCTTTTACATGGAAAAACATAATGACCACTCCCTTTGGATGTATTTTTACTTCTTTAAGTTGCCCAACTGAAAATAGAAGATTCATTTAAAAGGGAAATAGTATATGTAGTTTTCCACGTGAACATTCCTGCACGGGTTGAAATGGAGTCCACATAGCCACATTTTTTGTGAATCTCTATTTTGTGCTTTGCTTAAGAATCATGATTTCTCTGAATTACAATGATACGGTTTGCTCCAAACATTCTTCATGGTATTGGCACCATGACCTACCTCACCCCCGACAAACCCCGATTAATAAAATTATGCAAAATCCCCGCCATCTCACCTGGCGTCTTTTCCATTCCGTTTTCCACCCAGTTCTTGATGACGTGAATACTTCCGCTGACCATGAATATATTGATATATTCATACGTTTCCTGGTCGATCCCGCTGTCGGTGATCCAGTTTTTGAAGATGAATTCATGGGTGATCATCATGCCTTTTTTCAGGAAGTACATATCGGTGTTTTCGCTCAGGAGCGTTTGACATATGGCGTTTTTTTCGGCTATGTATTCGAATAGTTTTTCGGTCATTTGCAGAGCTTCGTCTTCTTTAGAGAAGTTGTATCTGCCGAGAGTGGCGACGAGGTCTTCGATGAATTCTTCTTCGATCGACTCGAGCAGCTCGTATTGGTTTGCGTAATGTGCATAGAAGGTGGAGCGGTTGATGTCTGCCGTTTCGCAGATTTCCTTGATGGTGATGCTCGAGATCGATTTTTCCCGGAGCAGTTTAAGGAGGCTTTCTTTTAACACCATTCGTGTGTATTTTTTGCGCCTGTCCATTTTTGAGGTCATATTCAACTTTCCTTTCTTTCAGCCTGGAGTTATCCAACGGTACAGGTTGATATGTTGTGTATCATACATTCACTATGCAACTGTCCGTTGAATATCCAACACAGTGTTTATTATAATGATAATGTGAAAATGTGATAGATACAAGTGAGGTTGAAAAATGATAAATATAGCAGCATGGATCATAAAGCATAAGAAGACTGTGTTAATCGCGTTTATGCTGGTGACGATCTTGTCGACGGCGGCGCAGTTCTTTGTGAAGGTCAATTATAATATGGTCGATTATTTGCCGGATGATGCTCAGGCGACACAGGCGATGGAGGTCATGGAGAAGGAGTTTACCGGTGCGGTTCCGGATACGAGGGTCATGGTGACCGGTGTGACCATACAGGAGGCACTTGAGTATAAAGAAAAGCTGGAAGCCATTGACGGGGTTTCGGATGTGATGTGGCTGGATGATATGGTCGATCTGAAAACTCCTCTAGAAGTGGAGGACAAGGAAACGGTCGATAATTACTATAAAGATGAGAATGCGCTGTTTTCGATCAGTGTCCGTACCGGCGATGAGGTCCGGATTACAGATGAGATTTATGAGCTGATCGGTGAGGAAGGTGCAATTGCGGGAGAGGCAGCCAATACGGCGAGTTCTCAGAAGATGGCAGGAAGTGAGTCGATGTATGCAGGGATGCTGCTGGTGCCCCTCATTATTTTGATTCTGGTCATTTCGACGACTTCGTGGGTCGAGCCGCTGTTTTTCCTGACGGCAATCGGAGTGTCGGTGCTGATTAACTTGGGTACGAATATCTTCCTTGGGGAGGTTTCGTTCGTGACGCAGTCGGTGGCGCCGATCCTGCAGCTTGCGGTGTCACTCGATTATGCGGTCTTCCTGCTTCACAGCTTTTCCGATTACCGGAAAACGACCGAAGATCCCGGTGAAGCAATGAAGCTTGCGATGAAGAAGTCGTTCCCTGCCATCACGGCGAGTGCGGCGACGACGTTCTTCGGGTTCATCGCGCTGACATTCATGGAATTTCAGATAGGGTCGGATCTCGGGTTGAACCTGGTGAAAGGGATCGTCCTGAGCTTCATCAGCGTGATGGTGTTCCTGCCTGCGCTGACCCTTGTCTTCTATAAATGGATGGATAAGACGAAGCATAAGAGCTTTGTTCCGAGCTTCACGGGGATCGGGAAAAAGGTACTGAAATGGAAGGTGCCGAGCCTGATTTTCGTGTTTGCGATACTTGTTCCGGCATTCCTTGGACAAACGAATACTTCCTTCATATACGGGACGGGGGAGCAGCCTGAGAACACCCGAGTCGGAAGCGACTTCAAGAAAGTCGAAGAAGCATTCGGTGAAACGACGCCGATCGTCCTGCTCGTCCCTAAAGGGGATGTGGCGAAAGAAGAGGAACTTGTGGAAGAGATTGAGGGCCTTGATTATGTGACTGGGGTCATCGCGTATGTGAACCAGGTCGGGGCTGAGATTCCGCCACAATATCTGGACAAATCGATCACAGATGAATTTTATTCGGAAAACTACAGCAGGATTGTTATTAACACGAATCAGGGTACGGAAGGCGAGGTCCCTTTTGCAATCGTAGAGAAGGTGGAGAAGGCGGCTTCGGAATACTATGGGGATGAAGCGATGGCGCTCGGGGAAAGCGTGACACTGTATGACATCAAAAATACGGTCACGAAGGATAATGTGGTCGTGAATGTGCTGACGGTCGTGACGATCGCCCTTGTGCTCTTATTCAGTTTCAAATCGGTGACGATTCCGATTGTGCTGCTCATCACAATCGAAGCGGCAGTCTGGATCAACTTGTCGATTCCCTACTTTACGAATACGCCGCTCGTGTTTGTCGGCTATTTGATCATCAGTACGGTGCAGCTGGCCGCGACGGTCGATTACGGAATTCTTTTCACAGAGGCGTACACCCACTACCGAAAGGAGATGCCGGCTAAAGAGGCAATTGTGAGGACGCTCGATGAAAAGACGTTCTCGATTTCAATTTCGGCAGCGATCCTTTCGAGTGTCGGATTCATCCTGTGGATCACATCGTCGAATCCGATTGTCGGATCGATCGGCCTGTTGATGGGAAGAGGGGCATTGCTTGCCTTTATCATGGTCTTGTTTGTCCTGCCGGCGATGCTCCTGGTGTTCGATAAACTGATCAAGAAAACAACATACAAAGCAAATTATTATGAGGAGAATTGATGATGGGGAAAAAACGACTGACATATAGCGCACTTGCATTGATGCTGTTCCTGCCTTCATTTCTGAGTGCTCCTGCCCAGGCTGAGACGGAAGGGAAAGTGTCGTCAAAAGATGAAGTGGTGTATGCGACGTTGAATGCAGAGGGGAATCTCGCTCATATTTACGTCGTGAATACATTCGATGTAGCGCGTGCAGGGGAAATCCTGGATTACGGGCAGTACAGCAGTGTGAAGAACCTGACGGATTTAAAGGAGCTTGACAAGGAAGGGCAGAAGATCGAGATGGAAGCCCCCGAAGGCAAGTTCACCTATCAGGGGAATATGAGTGAAGAGACGAAATTGCCTTGGAACGTAGAGGTATCGTATGTGCTGGATGGGAAAAAAGTAAATCCATCCGAACTTGCGGGAAAAAGTGGACATCTACAAATTCAGGTGGATACTGCTGAGAATGAGTCTGCACATTCCGTTTTCTATGAAAATTACTTGCTGCAGGTTTCAATGAGCCTGCCAAATACGTATGAGAATATAGAGGCAGCTGACGGGATGGTCGCGAATGCCGGAAAGAATAAGCAGATCACGTTCACCGTCATGCCTGGAAAAGAGAAGAAGCTGACAGCGGAAGCAGATGTGAAGGACTTTGAATTTAAAGGAGTCGAAATTGCTGCCGTCCCGTCCACACTTCCGATCGATACGACGGGGACAGAAGGGTTCACCGGAGACATGGCCGAGCTTTCGGATGCCATCGGAAAGTTGAATGAAGGCGTTGCGGATCTTGAAAACGGCGTGTCTGAATTGAATAGCGGAGCCGGTGAGCTGCGCGATGGTTCTGCTCAGTATAAAAAAGGTGTGAATGAACTGAGTGGTTCATCCCCTGAACTTGTGAGCGCATCAAGTCAGATCCGTGATGCTCTCGGGACCATCAATCAGTCCCTTTCAGGGCAGTCGGCTGAAGTGGATCTGTCGAGTCTGAATGAATTGCCTGCAGGTCTGAATGAATTGGCCGGCGGACTGAATGAAACGGCAGCCGGTATGACGATGCTGAAGGATCATTATTCGCAGGCTTATGCAGCACTTGACGGGGCAATTAAGGAAATCCCTGAGAGTCAGTTGACGAAGGAGGAAATTGCTGCTTTGCGTGAGAGTGCGGCGAATCCTGAAGTCGTGGATAGACTGGCTGCGTCACATGCCGCTGCGCAAAAAGTGAAAGCGACGTATGACAGCGTGAACCAGGCGTTCGCGGCTGTGGAACCGTCATTGAATCAAATGAGCGGAGCAGTGAAGGAAATCAGCGGACAGTTGACATCTATCTCGGATAATCTGTCTGCTGCACTGAAGGAAACGGATATGAGCGGACTGACAGAGCTGCAAAAAGGGCTGAGCCAGCTGTCAGCCAATTATGGTGACTTTCACTCCGGACTGGTGGGCTATACAGAAGGCGTCGGCCAGTTATCCTCATCTTACGGGAAACTGCATTCAGGTATCTCTGAACTTGCCGGCGGCACAGGCGAATTAGCAGGCGGAGTCAGCGAACTGCATGACGGCACGTCTGAATTGCATCAGGAAACGAAAAGTTTGCCTGAAAAGATGCAGGCGGAGATCAATAAAATGATGGATGAATATGATAAGTCCGATTTCCGGCCGGTGTCGTTTGTGTCTCCTCAGAATAAGAAGGTGTCTTCGGTTCAATTCGTGATCAAGACGGAGGGCATAGAGAAGGAAGAAAAGAAAGTGAAGAAATCCGAACCCGAGGAAGAGAAAGGGTTCTGGGAGTTGTTTTTGGATTTGTTCAGGTAATGATGACAGTGGGGTCTGATCCCGGCATGCTAAGGAATTAGTGTACCGTGGATAGGGCCTTTTTTTGTGTTTAGCGTGGATTTTTCTTTTCGATTTGTCTAGTTTTGACACACATATTAGAAATTGCTAATATGTTAATCATAGACGTATTAGAAATTCCTAATATGATGGAGGGTAAAAAATGACTGAAACGATCGATATAGATACTAAGGTTAAGTTTTTACAAGGGTTTGCACATAAAATAAGAATTCAAATCTTGGAATGTATAAGAGAAGAGGAAAAAACGGTTTCGCAGATCGTCGAGGATCTTGCTGGGAACCAATCAAATATTTCCCAGCATTTAGCCTGTTTGAGGGGCTGCGGTCTGATAGTCGGAAGGCAGGAAGGGAAGTATACGTTTTATAGTGTGAGTAATCAGCACGTCCGGGATTTGTTAAAGATGTTCGATGTTGTCCTGGACGAGGTGCAGAATGAAGTTGCATGCTGCAAGGACCATATTGTTCAGGGGGCGGAATAGATGTCGGATTCATGCTGCAGTCCTAAAGAAGGAGAACAGATTAAAGGGAAATCAAGCTGCTGCAGCGGCAGCGTTGAAGTTCGGGCTGAAACTTTGGTTTCACAGGGATGCTGCGCTGGGATAACCAATGCAGAAGCGCAGACTGAAACAGTCGAATCGAACAGCTGCTGCAGCAGTCAAAGTGCTTCCCCAACAGCCGGGAGGGCAGAATACCGGATATACGGAATGGATTGCCCTTCATGTGCCCTTTCAATCGAAAAAGGGCTTAGCAAGTTAGAGTATATAGAAGAAGCAAAGATACATTACAACTCTGGAAAACTAAAAGTAGCGGGGAACCATTTTGAACGAGTGGAAGCTGAGGTTCAGAAGCTTGGATTTAAGATCGAACCGCTGAATCAAAACAGGAATTTGAAGGTATATACGGTCGAAGGGATGGATTGCGGCAGCTGTGCGAAGAGTATTGAGAATCACTTGAATACGATTCCTGCAGTCCAGAGTGTAAGCGTCAATTTTTCGACTGGGAAGATGAAGGTCGAGCATGAGAACAGTGTGGAAGAAATCGTTTCTGAAGTATCTAAAATCGGTTTTAAAGCTTCTTTGCTTTTGAAAAATAAACCGGCATCAGAAGTAGCACGAAAAGAAGGCTATGGAGGAATCATCACTTCAGGCATTCTGATTGCACTGGGTTTCGCCGGCTCTTTAACAGACATTTCCCCTTTTATTTCCACGTTTCTGTACGCTGCAGCCATGTTCATCAACGGGTATAAGCCGGTTAAGAGCGCGTATTATTCCATCAAAAGCCGGTCATTGGACATGAATGTACTGATGTCAGCTGCGGCCTTCGGGGCTGCCTTGATCGGTGAATGGCTGGAAGGGGCAACGGTCGTCTGGCTGTTTGCGCTTGGAACCGCGCTTCAAACGATGTCGATCGAGAAGACGAGAAGTTCCATCCGGAATCTGATGAACCTGGCACCATCAGAGGCTTGGATCAAAGCGGGTCCGCAGTTGACAAAAAAGCCCGTTGAAGAAGTGAACACGGGTGACATATTAATCGTAAAACCCGGAGACAGGATTCCGCTGGATGGGGAAATCATACTTGGTGAATCGAGCGTCAATCAAGCTCCGATTACAGGAGAGTCCATCCCGGTGGATAAAACAGCCGGGGATACGGTCTATGCAGGGACGATCAATGAAAACGGGTCTCTTGAAATCAAAGTCACGAAGATAGCTGAAGATACAACCATTGCGAAGATCATCCACCTGGTGGAGGAAGCACAGGAGCAGAAGGCGCCGACACAGGCGTTCATCGATAAATTTGCGGCAGTGTATACGCCGATCGTGTTCGTGCTGGCGCTTGCAGTCATGGTGTTCCCGCCTCTGATTGGCTTTGGTACATGGGGGGAATGGTTTTATAAAGGGCTTGAATTATTAGTCGTTGCCTGTCCGTGTGCGCTGGTCATTTCCACTCCTGTTGCGATTGTTTCTGCAATCGGGAATGCCGCTAAGAACGGGGTCTTGATCAAAGGCGGTACGTTCCTCGAAAAGGCGGGGGGAATCACGGCCATTGCATTTGATAAAACGGGTACATTGACGGAAGGAAAGCCGAAGGTCTCTGAAATCAAGGCTTTAACCACGTCGGAGAATGAATTGTTATCCATCGCTCTCACATTGGAGGATTATTCGACGCACCCGATTGCACAAACCATCGTTGAATTCGCAAATGAAAAAGGAATCGGGCCGAAGGATGGGGAATATTTTAAAAGCATCGTAGGCAGAGGCGTCCAGGCAACGATCGCTGGAGGCATTTACTATGCAGGGAACGCAAGGCTTTTTGAAGAAATGAACATCCCTTTGGGGGAGGCTGAAGCAGTCGTTCACGATCTTCAAAACAGAGGGAAGACCGTCGTGATCATCGGTACGGAACAAGAAATCCTCGGAGTGATTTCTGCTGCTGACACGATCCGGACAACGACCGTACATGCGCTGGATGGCTTGAAGGGAGTCGGCGTCGGAGAGGTTGTCATGTTGACCGGTGATAATGAGGGCACGGCCAGAATGATATCAGCGGAAGCGAGTGTGGATCGATATTTCGCCGGGCTTCTGCCGGAAGACAAAGTGGATGTCATCAAGAAATTACAAAGTGAAGGTCATAAAGTAGCGATGGTCGGGGACGGTATTAACGACGCCCCTGCACTTGCAACAGCCGATATAGGCATCGCGATGGGCGGAGCAGGAACTGATACCGCCATGGAAACGGCGGATGTCGTCTTAATGGCGGATAACCTTGAAAAACTGCCGCACACGATCAATTTAAGCAGAAGAGCCCTCAAGATCATCAAACAGAACATCTGGTTCTCATTAATTGTGAAATTCGTGGCATTAGCCCTGATCTTTCCGGGTTGGCTCACGCTTTGGCTGGCAGTCTTGAGCGATACAGGTGCAGCCATTATTGTCATTTTGAATGCCCTGCGTCTTTTGAAAGTGAAAAGTTGAAATGATAAAGCCGCTCGGATTGACTGAGCGGCTTATTTGATATTGAACGAAGGTACTGCAAAAAAAAGGTTGCTGGAAAGTGCAAGTGGTGGTCCAAGGCACTAACAGTTTGATTTGAGCCAGGCACCATTCGAAGGGAGATTCATAAACAGCAATTTAGGAGCTTGCCGTGACAGGAAGCTGCTTATTTTATTTCACGCTGAGTTACAGAGCTTCTCATATACCTCGCAAAAAAAAGGTTAAAACCCATTGACATAATAACAGCTATGATTTATTATTATCTCATATTCAAGATATTTGAATTTGAGATAGATGCGGAGCTATATGCAGGGCGGAAATAAACCGGAGGTACTCATTTTTGGTTCATTGAATAAATAGTAACAACGAAATTCTAAGTCACGGTAAGAAAGATTTTTTTTGAATAAATATCTCAAATTCGAGATAAAAAACAGGAGAATAATTAGGAGGAATATGATATGGTAAGTCTTGGTTTATTGGTCATACGTTTAGTTATTGGTGTGTTGTTCATTGGGCATGGGGCACAGAAGTTGTTAGGCTGGTTTGGCGGGCATGGTTTGAAAGGCACCGGTGGCTGGTTTGAGTCGATCGGGATGAAGCCTGGTGTGACGATTGCACTTGTTGCAGGATTGGCAGAGTTGATTGGAGGAATATTGTTTGCGTTTGGACTTTTAACTCCGCTTGCAGCCATCTTGATTGCAGCGACTATGTTCATGGCGATCATCAAGGTGCATGGGCAGAACGGAATATGGGCAACATCTAATGGCTATGAATATAACTTGACGCTTCTCGCAGTGGCCATCGGTATCGCATTGATCGGTCCCGGACAATATGCATTGGATGCAATTTTATTTTAATAAATAGTTAGAAATGGTGAGTGACCTCAGAGGCGTCGATAGCGTGATGAATTTGAGGTTAGTCACCATTTTTTTTTGATTGAATTTATTCCCTTGCCCGTTATAATGAAAGTACATCATGTAAACGGATACATAAGAATTAAACTATTGAAAATATAGGAGGATATTATGGGGAGATTAGTGCATTTCGAAATTCATGTGGATGACATGGAGCGTGCAAAGACGTTTTATGGGGAGGTATTCGGCTGGTCATTTCAGGATTGGAGTGATTTTGCGGGGATGCCTTACTTTGGTGCGGTGACTGGCGAAGAGGACGAACCGGGAATCAATGGTGCTTTGATGCAGCGTCAGAGTGCTCCGCCTGAACCTGGTCAGGCAATGAACGGATATGCCTGCACGATGGGTGTGGAGGATTACGATTCGATTGAAGCGAAGATCCTTGAGAAAGGCGGCAAGGTGGCCATGCCTAAATATGCTCTGCCTGGAATGGCATGGCAGGGATATTATGTAGATACGGAAGGAAATGTGTTCGGGATTCATCAGCCGGATGCTAATGCGAAGTAAGCAGCGGATTAGAGCAGGGGAAGCATGTATACCGGCAGCCTGAACAAGTGAGAATAGAAGTAAAATGCCCTGTGACTGAGTCACAGGGCATTTGCTTATGGTTGATCTCCAGCGCTTTGCACCTCGTGACATGGACGGGAATCCATCGCTTGTCTGGGGTGATCAAGGCGCTAGCGCCTTTCTTTATTGCAGAGTACCGCGTTCTGATTCTTTCTTGCCTGGTGCGAACCAGCCGATCAACGCGATGGCAACGAGCACGCCGTAGAAGATCAGGGTCCAGACAGTGCTGTGCGGAAAATCGTGATCCAGGACGTGGATGTCTTTATGAGCAAGTGTGATGACTGCAAGCTTGACGCCAACCCATGCAACGATGGCATAAGCGGTTGTTTCGAGTGCCGGACGTGTTTCGAGAAGCTTCACAAACCATGTAGCGGCATACTTGATCAGGATCAGTCCGGCAATCCCTCCGAGGACGACGATCAGGAATTTCCCTCCGTCCATACCTCCGAAATCAGGAAGCGGTGAATCCGGCAGTCCCAATGCGAGGGCCACGGCAGCAAGGATTGAATCGATTGCAAACGCGAGGTCTGCCAGGGCGATCTTGCTGACTGTCGGCCAGAAGCCTTTCCCCTTCGCCTCTTCTTCCGTATCTTCACGGATATTTTCATTTTCCTTCCCAAACCGTGCTTTGATGATATGTTTTAAGCCTAAATAAAGCAGGTATGCTGCTCCGATGGCCTGTATCTGCCAGACGTTTGCGATAAAGGAAATGGCGAATAGTGCTCCAAAGCGGAAAGCAAATGCCAGAAAGATCCCATAACTGATGGCTTTCTTTTTCTGATCATCAGGCAAATGTTTAGCGATGACGGCGAGGACGAGCGCGTTATCAGCGGATAACAAGCCTTCCAGACCGATTAGGATCAAGAGCGTCCAACCGTATTCCAACCAAATTGATTCCAATATGATTTCTCCTTTCATATATAACCGGATAAGCAGTTTATCACATCATGCCGATTACGGGGATAAGTGTAACTTGTGTCGATCTCATCCCGATTCTTGAACTTGCCTTTTGAAAGTTCGTCTCCAGTGTTTATCTTACCACTTAGTGTGCTCCGGATTCATCTGTGAATGTGATTTTTCATGAATATTTTTTGACGAAACAAAGAAGAGCCTTTCTGAGTGAGAGGCTCTAATGGGAAAAGACAGGATGATGCCGTCAATTGTTGCTGTTGAATTTATATTGAAATTCGGGAGCGGTCTTCGCGAAGTATCCGCTGCGCACCTGGCCTGCCCAGTTGTGAAGGGCTTCCCGCCATTGGACGCTTTTGAAGAATTGATCGACTGAATTTGACGCTTCCGATCTCCAGATGATCGGTGTGAAAGGGGCAAGCTGGCCGGTCCAGATGCCGTTGACCTTGTGCAGCATACTATTTTCAATGACCATCAGGAGAGGAAGGCCGCGTTGATAGGCCATGGATGGTTCAATCTGAAGGAATGGTGAATACGATTCACCTTTATCGGTGGGTCTGGCGGGCTCCAGCAGGGCTGCTGCCATTCCATAGCTGGAATTAATCATGGTGCGGATGTTTTCAAGTGTCGTGTCGGGATACAGGTCGGTTGTCGGCAATGCCCGTGGAAACAGAAGAACTTTCTTGATCTCCTTGAACAAGCGGATGATGAATTGCTGCTGCTTCGTAAATGGCGGCACCGGTGGGATTGGTCCGAGTGAATAAACGCCCTGATGGCTGAAAAAGACAGGCACCCTGAAGAGGGCAGTGGCTGCATCATTCAGATCTTGAAGGTCCCTGTGATACTGTTCGACTTCCTTTGTCGATAATTTATCCGGATCCGCACTCTGGTCCGCCGCATTCGCTTCTTCCTTGCTAGACATAGTTTTTCACCTCCATGATAAAGGATATTCAGGGGGACGCTGGAGTGATTGGACAAGCAGGGAAAGACGAAAAGATACCGGTATGGGGCTTTTGTTTAGGCTGCCGGGTGTCTTGCGGATTTTTTATCCTTTATTCTAGTAAATCAAGTGCCTGTCCCTATCAAATTCAGCAAAAATACATATAAATGATAGTAGTAGAAGGGAGGGATTACTATATTAAATAATGTCGTTTATTTTGATGCTGAAGGTAAAATGGTAGACAAGCTGGATATCCAGCAGGAAGTCTGCGACCGTACAATTGAATATTGTGCGACGGCAATCGTTCCGGATGGTTTTACGTTCAGGTTCACTACGTTCGATAACTTCAGTGCATGCTCTGATATAAGTGAACTCGTTTGTGCGCTGGAAGAGCAGGAAGCAGAAGGAACGGTTGAGAATCCATGCGGCGGCACGCTGACGTGTCCTGTTTTAATCGATGCTGTCCGACTTATCGGGACCGCCAGATTTCACATAAATGTGGGAGATTTGACGCCGATTGAAGCGGGAACCCGGATTGGACAACGGACATGCACGCTTTGCAGCGATGTAGCGGTACCTGTCAATCAAGTGATACAATCAGTCTGCCAAACGGATACCTGCCAGGAAACCTGCTTTGATACGATTGGCGGCTTTGCGTTTGCGCCACAAGTCATCACCGATGCTTGCGGCCGGCAGATCGTCACCGTCAGAGGAGGATTGTTCATCGGGTTTAACGGGTGCTGATCAGATTTGGGGAATTATTCATTTTTATATAATGGGGACGGTCCTTAGGGTAAGTAGTTCCAATACCTTGGAGAAAATGTTTAAATAACGGATTAATGATCATACTAAATCGCAGTCACTTTAGCATCACAAATAACAGAAAAAATAGCATAAAAAACGCTTGGATTTAATAGTAGCGGGTTCGGATTTCGAAAACAAAAACTAAATTAACACACCAATTAGCAGTCCTATTCGTAACTGAATTAGACTGCTTCATATATATAGGGGTTAATAAAATAAACGGTAAATCCGCTCTGAATTTCGAACCCTTTTTAACATGGGGTGGGTGTTGATTTTTGGAGGCTGATAAATGAAACAGGCATTTTTTTCATCCTTAATTGTGAATAACCTTTGATTGTTTTAATAAGGGGAGTTTTTCCTGTTATCCTGCAGAACCGGGCTAGGTTCTGGGGATATAAGGGGAGCTTTTCCCGTTTAAGGCAAGGTAAAATGGTCCATTTTCATGCTTTAGGAGTAAATAGGGGGAATGTATCCCTCTATTTACTCAATACTTCGTGCTAATTCCTCAATAAGAGGAATTTCTCCCCTTATTTTGGTGGTTTGTTTTATGGGAATTAGTGTATATTAGAAAATCACTAACCACTGCTTATCTTGGGATAAAAAATGCTTGGAGCATCTGTCTCCAAGCATTTTTCTTCTGATTTTCTTGCCAAATTGCTTCTTGATTTTGGTGCGAATTACTATACGAAAAGCAATGTTCATTCATATTTTGTACTTCAAAACAGAACCTCTTATTTAAAATCCAGTCCGGTATTGAAAAAATGGCAGGCTCAATCAATACCATTTATTATTTTCTTTTGCAAGGTCTAATGAATCCGTGGTATAGTAAATTAACTAATAAATGACAGGAGTGATGGGTGGACGATGAAGAACTAATCTTATTTTCGACGATTGAAATTTTATATTTCAAATCAACATAAATAGGATTAGTCTGCCCATTTATTAATACGCTGCCTGAGCAATCGAATGAGATCTGCTTTCTTTGAGTGCATTTCAGGCACAGGTACGGCTAATCCTTCCAGATGATCAGATGATCTGGGAGGATTTTTTTGTCCTCCCTTTTACAGAGAGGGGAAGAGTGTATGAGAGAAATCATGAAATTAGTGGATATAAGCGTTGAAGTGATGGACTGGAATTTGTTCGAAGGAGTGAATGCGAGAGTTCAGGAAGGGGATGTAATCGGAATCATCGGGCCGAACGGTGCGGGGAAATCGACGCTTCTGCAGGTGATTCATCAAGATCTGTCGCCTTCAGGGGGCCGTGTCCAATGGATGCAGCAGGGCATAAGCATGGCGATGGTCGAGCAGGAAACGGAGTCGCATTTCTTCGGTGACACAACTTCTTCTGAAGCCGGCCTGTTGGAAAAGTGGCATGTGCCCCTGCATGATTTCCGACAGCTGAGCGGCGGGGAGAAATTGAAGGCGAGGCTTGCCAAGGGGTTTGCGCAGAATGCGGATCTGTTGCTGCTGGATGAACCGACGAACCATTTGGATCAGGAAAGTCTGGCGCTTTTGACGAAACAGATCAGGGATTATAAAGGAACGATCATCCTCGTGTCGCATGACCGTTATTTCCTAGATGAAGCAGTGACGAAGATCTGGTCGCTTGAAGGCAAGAAACTGACTGAGCATAAAGGGAATTATTCAAGCTATATGGAAGCACGGAGACAGAAACGTCTGACTCAGCAGCGTGAATATGAGAAGCAGCAGAAGATGGTGGAACGGATTGATAGCCAGATCAGCGAGCTCAACTCATGGTCGCAAAAGGCACACGCACAGTCGACTAAGAAAGAAGGGTTCAAGGAATACTACCGGGTGAAAGCAAAGCGTACCGACAGCCAGGTGAAGTCAAAGCAAAAGCGGCTTGAAAGGGAGCTTGAAAAGGCGAAGGTTGAAGCAGTCGAGGAGGATCATACGGTTCGATTCTCGCTGCAGTCGGGTCACAAAAAAGGAAGGCGGTTCCTGGAAGTGAAAGATCTGACGAAAGCTTTCGACGGCCGGACGCTGTTCAGGGGAGTCAATTTCACGATCCAGCATGGCGAGAAGGTATCAATCATCGGACCGAATGGCAGTGGGAAGACGACATTATTGAAGATTTTCATGGGAGATGAAAAGGCTGAGGGGGATGTGTGGTTATCGCCTTCTGCAGAGATCGGTTATCTGACACAGGAAGTGTTCGACCTGCCGCTTGAGGAAACGCCGGAGCAGCTTTTCCGCAGGGAAACGTTCGAAGAGAGAGGGAAGGTCCAGACACTGATGAGGCAACTTGGATTCCAGGCGGCTTCCTGGCGGGAACCGATCCGGAATATGAGCATGAGTGAGCGCGTGAAGTGCAAGCTGATGAAGTATATGCTCGACGAACGGGACGTGCTGATCCTGGATGAGCCGACGAACCATCTTGATTTGCCCTCGCGTGAGCAGTTGGAGGAGACTTTATCGCAGTACAATGGCACAATGATCGTCGTGTCGCATGACCGGTATTTTCTTGAAAAGACGACAAATGTGAAGTTCGTGATTGAGAGCGGAGAGGTCCGCAAGCAGTTGAATGATCCGGTACCTGAGCGGGACGATGTGGAGGAATTGCGGCTGAAGCTTGAGACAGAGAGGCAGGAAGTGCTCGGCAGGCTCAGTTTTTTGACCCCGGGGGATGAAGCCTATCCGGAGTTGGATAAGCGTTTTTTAGAGTTGACGAGGGAGATTAATGAGTTGGGATGACTTGTTTCCATCTATAAAATAACGCATCAAGCTGCTGCTCTGCCATCCAAATATTACCCAAAAGTACCTATCGCACAATAAAGTGCCTACTTCCATCATTCTCCGAGAAGGTTCATACTGATACGTAGGATGTGCTGAGGCTGGTTCGTCCAACAATGAACAAGGAGGAATTGATGATGAGTGTACCATCGCTTACTTTAAATAATGGCATTGACATGCCGCAGCTTGGATACGGTGTTTTCCGTGTCGAAGAAGGAACGGAATTGGAGAAAGCGGTTGAGACTGCGATCCGCATGGGATACAGAAGTATCGACACTGCCGCGATTTACGGAAATGAGAAGAGCGTAGGAAACGGTGTACGAAACGCAATCGATGCAGGACTTGTGACGAGGGAGGAGCTGTTCATTACATCCAAAGTGTGGAATGACGGTCTTTCTTATGATGAGACGATCGCTGCATACGAGGAAAGCCTGGAGAAAATGGGACTGGATTATCTTGACCTTTATCTCATTCATTGGCCGGGGAAAGACAAATACATGGAATCATGGAAGGCTCTCCAAGCACTTTACAAAGATGGAAGAATCAAATCCATCGGTGTCAGCAACTTCGAAGTCCACCATCTCGAAACACTGCTGAATGAAGCTGAAATAAAGCCGGTCGTGAATCAGATTGAATTTCATCCGAAACTGACCCAGAAGGAAGTGCGCACGTTCTGTGAAGAACACAACATCAGAGTCGAGGCGTGGTCACCATTGATGAATGCGGAACTACTGAAGAACGACACGGTTCAGGAAATGGCGAAGTCTGTTGGCAAATCTGCAGCACAAATCATCCTGCGCTGGGATCTTCAGCACGGGATCATCACGATTCCGAAATCCATGACCGAGTCGCGGATGAAAGAAAACATCAGCCTCTTCGACTTCGAATTGTCAGAAGAACAGATGAAGCAGCTTGATGAATTGAATGAAAACAAGCGCAGCGGCCCGGATCCGGATGAGTTTGATTTTAAAATGTAATACAGACTGAAAAAACACCTCCATTGCGGGGGTGTTTTTCCGTTTATTTAACCCAGTCAGCCAAGTTGCTCAGCATATGCATGTCTTCCGCTTCACCCCGACGCGATCCTTCGCTGCCACCTTCTTGATATATTCTGAAGCAAGAGGGACCTTGCATGCTGTATTCCCTACATCGACATGCACCTTTCCAATCGATTCCGCGACATCCATGGCCGCTTCATGCAGCGCTGGGACATAGCTCCCGACCGACAAGACAAACCCGTTCATCACATAGCGAACGCGGTTCCGTTCATCATGGACAGAATTCCTCACACGTTCAAGCAGCGCAGTGATCTCATCCAGGTCAAGCTCCCCGTCAGGCGTAATCGATAAATAGTTTGCATAAGTACTCCAGCCGCAAACCGCGATCATCTCTTCATCGGAGTCGATCCATTCCCGGGCAAGCTCCAGTGCATACTCACTCTCTGCTGCAACACCGGCAACCGTATATTCCGCCGCCATATACCAATACGCTTTCCGGACCCACTCCTCAAGCGTTTCCTTCGTCACAAGCTTCGGATTGATCGACAGCCCCGCCAAATACATCGCATCGTGATTGCCGGAATCATAAAGGCGGAGAGCCAGTTCATGATCCTTTTTCACGTATTTGACCAGCTTCTTCATATCCCCGATTTTCACACCGAAATACGGCTCCTTCACCCCATGATTCATGAAGATCCGCTTCGTCTGCTCCGTCCCGAGCTCCTCAAGCATACCCATGATTTCTTCGTATGTCATGTCAATCGCTCCTTTAATGGATCTGATTTATCCTAATATAAATTTTACAATAAAAAGAAGTACAAAGCCCGAAAACATATAAGTCGCATACTTTTTACGATCAATCCCCACTCTTAATTCCCACAGTCCAATCGTGATACAGAACAAACCGAACATCCCTAAGACGAATGGAAGCATGAATAATAACCCCAACCCTTTCCCCCCCCCCTGGCAAGCTCAATTTTTTACTTTGATATAGAAGGGTGAAAAAAATGCATCACAACCAGCGATGCATACCGGAAACCCTTTCAAAAACAGACAACCCTGTCATAACAATTGAGCAGTATCCTCATTAATGGCCGCCTGTCCTACCCCTCAAAGGGTGCACTTTGCGCGGCAAAATGCGTCATACCCTTCAGGCTTATGAGTGTCGTAGCAGTCACCCGTAAGATAGCCCTGAGAAAAATAGTGTTCCTTGATGCTGCCGATGATGACGACGCCAGCCATAAAGGATAGTGGGATCAGAACAAATAACCATACCATTGCGAAACCTCCTTTTTTAGAACCAGCTTTGGTAAAGGCAGGTGAACACCAATCGTGAGGTAACAGCTTCTGTCACAATCTTACCATATGATATGGAAAAATATAGATATTTATCCCGAACAGGGCAAGGGACCTTTCTTTCCTTCAAGCAATGATATTCATCACTATTTGCCCAAACCTTTGCGTGATAGGATGAAACCGGAATCAAGTTATGAGAAAGTTGGTGCAGTGATGAAGAAAGTGTTGAAGGTTGGTTCGGCGGTCGGTCTGGTTTCGGGGGCGGCTGCGATTATATTGTATCAGGTGCTGTGTTTTTGGCTGGATGTAAGTTTTGAAAAGATGACGCCTGTGTCAATTATTGTGATGTGTGTAGTGGTCAATGTGATCGGTGCATACATTTATTCCAAATTGGCAGGTGAAACGAAGAGACCAAGGCTGTATTACGGGGTGATCACGGCCGCTGTCGGTATCCTGCTTTCTTTGTATGATTGGGCTTATCCTGCAGAACCCGGCATTGCAGGCGTGGCGAACACGATACATGCGCTCGTGGCCACACTCTCTATTGCGTGGATCCCGATCTGGATGCGCAAAGCGAATTCTTCTGGAAAATAAAGAGGACTTCAGACGTGTTTTGTTAAAACAATAGGTATAGCATTTTTGAAGAGGAAGGAGGAGAAGGCGTGAAGACTCCAATCAAATTCAATTGGATGACATTGCTGATCATTCCTTCTTTGAGTATGGTGTTTCTTCCCTTTGGCGATGATTGGTACGGGTATGTACTGTTTATTGTGCTGGCGTTGGCTTTCTGGCGGAGCATGGCACAGACGGTTCACCGTGAGATGCTGATCGTCATTCAGCATCTGTGTGTATGTCTGTTGATGGTGTTCTTTTCCCCTTGGAATTGCTGGTATGGAATCTATCCGGTCATTGTGACGGGGCAATTGTCATCGTTCTTCCGGATAACGGTGCTCAATGGATTCCTTTTGATCGTGTATACGTTGACGGCTTTGTATTACGGAGGGGCGCGCTTAGGGGAAGAGGATTGGGCATGGGTGACCGTTCTTGTTTTTCTGCTGGGTGTACCCTATTTTCTTCGGGTGCAGCAGCTGCACTATGAAATGAAGGCTGAGCTTCAAGGGGCGAATGAGGAAATCATCAGGCTCGTGAAGCTCGAGGAAAGGGGACGGATCTCCAGGGATCTGCATGATACGCTCGGACACACTTTGTCCCTTTTGACGTTGAAAGGGGAATTGATCGAACGGCTGATTCCAGGTGAGCCGGATGAAGCGGTCGAAGAGGCGAAGGAACTTCAGGATATCATCAGGAATACTTTGGTGCAGACACGGAAGCTGGTCAGTGATTTGCAATCGGTGAGTCTGTCTGATGAGATTCTTCAAGCGACTGGGATGCTGAGGTCTGCCGGTTTGCATGTAGAGGTGGTGGACCGGGTGGATGAGATCCCGCCGGTCATCGGGAAAATACTCGGTTTGTGTCTCAGGGAATGTGCCACGAATGTCGTGAAGCACAGCCGGGCGGACCGGTGCTGGATCCGGATTAACGAAACGAACGGATCGTATACCCTTCAGGTCGAGGACGACGGACAGGGGCCGGAGAAGATGGATAGGCAGAGCGGGAGCGGTTTATTCGGCATGAAAGAGCGGCTTTCCATGATTGAAGGACGGTTGGACTTCGAGGCAAGTATGGAACAGGGAGTAAAAGTGACCATCACCGTACCAAAGGTGGATGTTCCAGTGAAGGAGGCGCAGGAATGAGAGTGATCATAGCAGAAGATCAAGGAATGCTGAGAGGGGCAATGGGCAGATTGCTGTCGATGGAGGATGACATCGAAGTCATCGGGGAAGCCGAAAACGGAGAACAGGCGCTGGTTCTGATCCGGAGCTGTTCGCCGGATATCGCCCTCCTCGATATCGAGATGCCCGTGCTGAACGGACTGGACGTCGCGAAGACCCTGCAGAATGAAGACCATCCGTGCCGCGTTGCGATCGTGACGACATTTGCACGGAGCGGTTATCTTCAGCGGGCGATCCAGGCAGGTGTCAGGGGATATTTATTAAAGGACGCCCCGGTTACGAAACTTGCTGACAATCTGCGTTCGATCCTCAAGGGAAATAAAGTATTCAGTCCCCAGCTCTCGCATACGATGTTTGAAGAAGTCAATCCTCTGACGATCAGGGAACAGGAAGTCCTCCGCCACTTGGAAAAAGGGGACTCCGTTTCCGATATAAGCGGGACGCTCTTTCTTTCTCCTCCCACCATCCGGAATTATATATCTGAGATCATCCAAAAGGTGGAAGCGAAGAATCGGATCGACGCGGTCATGATTGCGAAGAGGAAAGGGTGGATAGATTGAGCGGGGACGTGGTTGCGGCCAGTGCTATTGGTGTTTTTGACATAGGCTGGGTGGACCAGGAAGCTTGCAGACATTGATTTGAAATCTTTTATTTTTGACAAGAGAAGAATCGCTTGTTGAAAATAGGGGATTCGACAATCGGCATAATAAAATGAATACTGCACGATTATTTGAGATTTGGCTCAATTAAGTAGTGCAATTAAGAAGACAGCTTAGAAGCAACTTACTACATAGTGATAACCTTATAATAAGAGTATCTTAACCAGAAAGGAATGAAGGTGTCATGAAATCATTAGCTGGAAAGGTTGCATTGGTGACAGGCGGGAGCAGGGGGGCCGGTCGCGGGATTGCCATTGAGTTGGGGAAGGCAGGTGCGACGGTATACGTGACGGGCCGCAGTACGAAAGGGAACTCGACGAATGATTGGCCGGGTACGGTCGATGATACGGCTGCTGAAATCAATGCTGCGGGCGGAAAAGGGATCGCGGTGCGTTGTAATCACACGATCGATGCGGAAACGGAAGCCGTCATCCGCCAAATTCGCGAAGAACAGGGGAAGTTGGATATCCTCGTCAATAATGTGTGGGGAGCGCATGATCTCGGCGTTGAATCCGGTTTGTTCTGGGAGCTGCCGCTTGCGCATTGGGATACAATGTTCACGGCTGGTGTGCGTGCTCAGCTGGCGACGAATCATTATGCCATCCCGCTGCTTCGGGAGAATGGGGAAGGCCTCATCATCCACACGACTTTCTGGGACGATGGCAGTTACACCGGACAGTTTTATTATGATTTAGCAAAAAATGCACTTGTTCGGATGGCGTACGGACTTTCCGTCGAGTTAAAGCCGGACAATATTGCCGTTATGGCTGTTTCGCCAGGATTCATGAGGACCGAGCTTGTGTTGGAACATCACGGGGCAGAGGAGGAGAATTGGGAGGAATCGGAAGATCTGAAGAAAACCGAAACTCCTTTTTATATCGGACGTGCGATTGCGGCTTTGGCAAAGGATCAGGATGTAATGGAGAAAAGCGGCAAGGTGTTGAAGGCGGGGGACTTGGCGAAAGAGTATGAGTTCACGGATGTGGATGGGCGGTATATTCCGCCGTTTACGATGTAGATGTTTTGAACCAGGGTAACCCGCTCGTGATCTGTGAGCCGGGATACCTGTCCCTCTGGATACGTAAAAACATTTTTCAGTATCCTTTTTTGTCACATTTCTCCAACCACTCGTCAACTGGTATATAATGAACCTATCACGCACAGGAGGTACATATGAAACAGCAAAACTATGAAAATCACAGTAAGGTCGATCCGATTTATCATCATTGGATTACACTGCTGACGGTTGTGACACTGATTCTATCGATTGTGTTCTTTGTGAAAAACGTGACCACGGAGTTGCTGCTTAGTTTCATCGTGCTGTTTACGACTATCACATTTCTGCTCATCATGGTGAAGTTGAGATTATATGCGCTTCAGGTTCAGGACAGAACGATCCGCGGGGAGGAAAATTTCCGGTATTATCGTTTGACGGGGAATGTGCTTGATCCCGATCTGACTGTAAAGCAGGTGGTTGCGCTTCGTTTCGCTCCGGATGAAGAGTTTCCTGGATTGGTGGACCGGACATTGTCCGAGAATTTATCACCGGATGAGATTAAGCAAGCTGTACAAAATTGGCGTGAGGATCATCATCGCGTATAGACAACTGTGAACGGACCGCTCAACGCATGGGCGGTACCTTTTTTTTCTGACAGGAGGATTGTTATGCACAGTGAAGTAATGGTTGATGTAAAAGGATTGATGAAGAAATATGGCTCATTTACCGCGGTGAATGGCGTTGAATTTCAGGTGGAGAAAGGGGAAATCTTTGGCTTGCTTGGTCCAAACGGCGCGGGGAAGACGACGACGATCGAGATGCTTGTCGGTCTCCGGAAGCCTGATGAAGGCACGGCGAGTTTAGCCGGTCACGATGTCCGGAAACATGTGAATAAAGTGAAGGAAGTGATCGGAGTTCAGCTTCAGTCGACTTCTCTCTTTGAATTATTGAAGGTGGAAGAGATCCTTCATCTGTATGCGAGTTTTTATCCCAGTCATGTGGATATCGATCGGCTGATCGAGGATATGCTGTTGAGCGAGAAGCGGAACGACCGGATCAAAGGGCTCTCAGGCGGGCAGAAGCAGCGGCTGGCGATTGCGCTTGCGCTGATTCATGACCCTGCGATTGTGTTTCTCGATGAGCCTACGACCGGACTGGATCCGCAGGCAAGGAGGACATTGTGGGATATCGTTCTGCGATTGAAGGATCGGGGGAAGACGGTGATTCTCTCGACGCATTATATGGACGAAGCCCATGTGCTCTGTGACCGCATCGGCATCATGGATCAAGGGGAGCTGATCGCACTCGACACCCCGGCGAATCTCGTGAAGACGCTGCAGTCGACAAGTACGGTCGAATTTCATCTGGAAAACCCGCCCGAGCAGGAATGGTTCATGAAAATGGACGGCGTCGAGGAAGCGGCGATTAAGGATACATTCGTCCAACTGTATACAGATGACCTCCAGCTTGCATTGACTTCGCTGATTGCGGTGTCGGCCGGACACGACTTGAAAATCGGGGACCTGCAGACACGTCAGGCAACGCTTGAGGATGTATTCATCCATATGACAGGAAGGAGGCTGCGCGAATCATGAGAGCTTACTGGCAGTTGACGCTGGCTCAATTACGAATTTTTGCACGAAACAAACAGGTCCTGTTCTTCACACTGCTCTTCCCTGTCATCCTGATGGTTGCCCTCGGATCCTTCGTCGGCGGCGGGGATTCCCTTTCACTGACGGCAGGGGTCGTCGATCGTGACGGAACTGATGAATCGAAGGAATTGAAGAAATTATTTTATGAAAATGAAGGCATTGAAACAGAAGATTATAAAACAGTGAAGGCTGGCAAGGAAGCCGTTGAAGGCGGGGATATCCAGCTTCTCATCGAAATTCCGGAAGGCTACGGGTCGAGTCTTAAGGATAGGGACGGGGCATTCACCGTTCCCGTTTATTATAACGAGAAGAACCTCACCACTGCAGAGCTTGGACTCACCGCTGTGAACGGGATCATCGATCAATACAGCAAGGATCTGGTTGATTACCAGCCATTGGTGAAGATTGAGAAAGTGGGGATCGAGGCACTGAACATCCGCTATATCGACTTCCTCGTACCGGGCATCGTCGCGATGATGATCATGAGCAACAACATGAACGGGGTCGCAGGACAGATCTCTGCCTGGCGTGAACGCGGGATCCTCCGCCGGATGCAGGGGACGAGACTGAAAGCGTCGACGTTCATCGCAGCGCAGATCACAGCCCGCCTCCTGCTGAACGGGACACAGGCATTGCTGGTTGTACTGATTGCCAACCTTATCTTTGACATCAATGTCGCGGGATCATGGCTTGCCCTGATATTCTTCATTGTGCTCGGAACCCTTGCGTTCATGGCAATCGGCTTTATCATTGCAGGAATGGCGAAGAATCCGGAAAGTGCGGGGCCGATAGCAGGATTTGTGTCGTTTCCGCTCCTATTCCTCGGCGGCGTATTCTTTCCGATCAACAATATGCCGGACATCATCCAGCCGATTGTGAAGGTGCTGCCGATCGCTCATCTGACTTCTGCACTGCGGGAGACGATGAATATCGGGACTTCGTTTTTTGCATTGGGGACGGAGACGCTTATATTAGGTGCATGGCTTGTTGGCGGATTTGCGATTGCCAGCTGGGTGTTTAAATGGGAGTAAGGTGAAATGGCCATCCTTACGGCTATGATTCATCCACCCCCGTATCTTTTTTCAAACGAAATCCGTTATATAAAATGAAAGCAATTTTTATAGAAATGGGGGAATTCGATGAAGGTCCTGATTATTGGAGGTACACGTTTTTTGGGAAGAGCGTTGACAGATGAAGCATTGAAGAGGGGGCACGACGTCACCTTGTTCAACCGCGGAAACAATCAAGAAGTATTTCCCGAAGTGGAGCAGTTGATTGGTGACAGGGACAAAGATGTGACCGTTCTTGAGAACCGAAAATGGGATGTGGTCATGGACACATGCGGATTTGCACCTCATCAAATCACAAAAGTGGCAGCTGCAATCGGTGATCAGATCGAGCATTATACGTATATTTCAAGCATCTCGGTATACAAGGACTGGATTCCTCCTCATCTGACGGAGGACTATCGACTTCATTCCCGCCTTACGGATGAGGTATTGAATGAGGTGGAAGAAGGAAATGTTTCTCCTTATGAGTATTACGGCCAGCTGAAAGCCCATTGTGAGAGTGAAGCAGAGAAACAGTGGAGGGAACGTGTCCTGCATGTCCGGGCGGGGCTGCTTGTTGGGGAATTCGACTATTCCGACCGGCTCCCGTATTGGATCAAGCGCGTCGCAGCCGGTGGGAAAACACTGGTGCCGGGGCGTCCTGACAGGCCTGTTCAATTAATTGATGTAAAAGATGCCGCATCCTGGATATTCGATATGGCCGAGCAAAGAAACTCGGGCACATATAATGTAACGGGCCCTGCTCCTGAAGTGACAATGGAAGAGCTATTGAACACATGCAAATCCGTCACGGACAGCGATGCTGAATTCGTGTGGGCAAGTGAACAGTTCCTGATCGATCACGGTGTCCAGCCGTGGACAGAGATGCCTTTATGGGTTCCTGAACATTTTCCGCTGGAAGGAGAAACTGAACCTTGGAAAGGGGCTTCTTCTGTAAGTGTTGAGAAGGCCGTTCGCACGGGTCTTTCTTTCCGCCCTCTTGAAGATACGATCCATGAAGTTTATAAGTGGGAGGAAGCAAGGGGGGAGACGGAGTTGAAAGCGGGTATTTCTCCTGATAGGGAGAAGGAGCTGCTGGAGTTGTGGTTTAACAAAAACCGAACCGGTTCATTGTGAAGCGGTGATGATTAGAGAAACCATGGGGACAGGTAACGTGGCTTGATGAGCCGCGGGACCTGTCTTCATGGCAAAAAGAAAGCCGCTTTTCTACAAAATACTAGTAGAAAAGCGGCTTATATTAATTGCGGATGAGGTAGTCAAACGCGCCTAATGAGGCTGTCGCTCCTGATCCCATTGAGATGATGATCTGGTTGTATGCACTATCTGTACAGTCTCCGGCTGCAAATACACCAGGAAGGCTTGTAGCACCATGTTTATCGACCACAATTTCACCGAAGCGTGTGCGTTCGATTGATTCGTCAAGCCAGTCTGTATTCGGTACAAGACCGATCTGGACAAAGACACCTTGCAGTTCGATGTGGTGTTCCTCATGTGAATCGCGATCCGTATAAGTGATCCCATTCACTTTGTCGGTTCCGGTGATTTCCTGTGTCTGTGCATTGGTGATGACCGTCACATTCGGAAGACTGTGAAGACGTTTTTGCAGGACGTCGTCGGCTTTCAGTTCAGAGTTGAACTCGAGAACCGTTACACGGTTGACGATACCGGCAAGGTCGATCGCTGCTTCGACACCGGAGTTTCCGCCGCCGATAACGGCCACGTCTTTTCCTTCGAATAATGGTCCGTCACAGTGAGGGCAGTATGCCACACCCTTGTTCTTGAATTCCTGCTCGCCGGGGACGCCGATGTTTCTCCAGCGGGCGCCTGTCGAGATGATCAGGCTCTTACTCTTAAGGACGGCGCCGTTTTCGAGTTCAAGTTCGATCATGTCTTTCTTTTCAAGGCGCTTGGCACGCTGAAGGTTCATGACATCGATGCCGTAGTCCTTCACGTGTTCTTCAAGGCTAGCGACAAGCTTAGGGCCTTCTGTCTGCTTGACACTGATGAAGTTCTCGATGCTCATCGTGTCAAGGACCTGTCCGCCGAAGCGTTCGGCTACGATACCCGTACGGATTCCTTTACGTGCAGCATAAATCGCCGCACTGGAACCTGCCGGGCCGCCTCCGACAACAAGGACGTCGTATGGATCCTTGTTGGAAAGTTCATCTGCATCCGGTCCCTCAACGATTTTCGCAAGGATTTCTTCCAGTGTCGTACGACCGCCGCTGAAGAATTCAGCATTCAAGTAAACGGATGGCACGGCCATGATGTTCTTGTATTCCGCCTCTTCTTTGTATGCAGCACCGTCAATCATCGTGTGAGTGATGTTCGGATTGAGCACACTCATGATGTTCAGGGCCTGGACGACATCAGGACAGTTATGGCAGCTCAGGCTGACATACGTTTCAAAGTGATGTTCACCTTTAACGCTCTTGATTTGATCGATGACGCTCTGATCCACCTTTGGCGCTCTGCCGCTGACTTGAAGAAGAGCAAGCACCAATGAAGTGAACTCGTGTCCGAGCGGGATACCGGCAAACGTGACACCGGTATCTTCCTCTCCGGCACGATTCACGCTGAAGCTTGGTGTTCTGGGTAAATCAGCTTTCTCGACACGGATGTTGGAGGACATGGATGAAAGCTCCTCGACGAGAGCCAGCATGTCCTTTGAAGTGCCATCTTCACCTGCCGAGACTTTCAGGACAATATCGCCTTCCATCATCTGCAGGTACTGTTCTAATTGTGCCTTAATATCTGCTTCCAGCATCATGTACTGCACTCCTTATAATTTACCAACTAGATCAAGGCTTGGCTTAAGTGTTTCAGAACCTTCCTGCCATTTAGCCGGGCAAACTTCACCTGGATTATTACGCACATATTGTGCAGCCTTGATTTTGCTGATCAGGATATCTGCGTCACGGCCGATGCCGCCAGCATTGATTTCAACTGTTTGGATGACACCATCCGGATCGATGATGAACGTACCGCGGTCAGCAAGACCTTCTTCTTCGTTCAACACATCGAAGTTGCGTGAGATGGTTTGAGACGGATCACCGATCATCCCATATTTAATTTTACCGATTTTTTCAGAGCTGTCGTGCCAGCCTTTATGTGTAAAGTGAGTATCTGTTGATACAGAATATACTTCAACTCCAAGAGCTTTAAGAGCTTCGTAGTTATTTTGAAGGTCTTCAAGTTCAGTTGGGCATACGAAAGTGAAATCTGCAGGGTAGAAGCAGAAAATGCTCCATTGACCTTTCAGGCTTTCGTCCGTGACAGTGATAAACTCTCCGTCCTTGTATGCTTGTGCTGTGAATGGTTTTACTTCTGATCCGATTAAAGACATAATGTAAATTCCTCCTAGTAGATAGTAGAATGTGATTGAGAATTATTAATAGTTTATAATAATTCTAATTCGATATTTATTATTATATAAGGCGCAAAATTTGTCAAGGAAGAAGATTTTATTATTTTGATAGATTCGATTGGCGCTGTTTAGTTAGTGCATAGATCTTCGAAGGGGAGGTGCTGTGATCCGCCGGAAGGATGAAGTACCCAATTACAATAATCGAATCCCGTCACCATTACGGTGAAGCTTAACCGTAGTGCAGGAGTGGCATTTAGATGTACGTGCAGGATTTTCAATGCAGATTGGCGAAATGGTTATACGAATAATCGTAATCGGTATGTTTTATTAAAATCAAGGAGGCGTTTGCTGTGGATCGGATACAATTGCTGACCAGTGTGCTGGATTCGACGTTTGATAAGGAGAGCTGGTATGCTCCCTTGAAAGATGGCATGGAAGGAATCACTGCGGAGCAGGCAAGATGGAAACCTCCGGGTGAAGACGTAAAATCAGTCTGGGAAAACGTGAATCATCTCATATATTATAAAGAGAGGCTAGTGGCGAAGCTGGATGGCCGTGAATGGACACAGCATCTCAGCGGGGATGAAAATTTCCAGTTGACTGAACAATCCGGTGAGGATGAAGAGTGGAGGAAAGTCGTTGAACGTGCCGTAACCGTTCATCTGAGGTTAAGGAAGAAGTTGAGTGAAATGACCGTCGAAGAACTTGATCAACAGTCACTTGAAGCTGAATTGCTGGATATCTTCCTTCACGACGCCTATCACACGGGTCAGATCATTCAGGTTAGAAAAATGCAGGGATCGTGGCCGTCACGGCGTTAGGAATCCAAAAGAAGGGCTCTCCAACTAGTAAAGTCGGAGAGCCCCTTCTTTATCCCAAAACCTCAAACTGCCTGGAATATAATTGTGAATAAGGACCATCCCTTTCAAGCAGTGCTTCATGTGTACCCTCTTCTACAATTCTTCCGTCAGATATGACGACGATTCGGCCGGCATTCCGTATGGTGGAAAGGCGGTGCGCGATCACAAGTGTCGTTCTTCCATTTGCCAGGGAATCGAGTGACTCCTTCACGATGCTTTCACTCTCATTGTCCAGCGCACTGGTAGCTTCATCGAGAATGAGGATCGGCGGGTTCTTCAGAAATACGCGGGCGATGCTGAGCCGCTGTTTCTGGCCGCCGGACAGCCGGACGCCGCGCTGGCCGATATCGGAATGGTACCCGTTTGGCAGGCGGGTGATGAACTCGTGGGCGTTGGCCCGTTTTGCTGCTGTCATCACTTCTTCATCGGTTGCGTCGGGATCCCCGTACCGGATGTTTTCCATGACGGTTCCTGAAAAAAGGTAGACATCCTGATGAACGATTCCTATGTTGTTTCTGAGGAATTTCAGATCCAGGTCTTTCACATTCTCCCCATCTACAAAGATGCCGCCAGTTGTTGTGTCGTAAAAACGCGGGATCAAAG
Source organism: Mangrovibacillus sp. Mu-81 (assembly GCF_036867415.1). NCBI lineage: Bacteria > Bacillati > Bacillota > Bacilli > Caryophanales > Bacillaceae > Mangrovibacillus > Mangrovibacillus sp. Mu-81. The sequence continues at coordinate 27,244 of NZ_JBAJHU010000010.1, read as the reverse complement.
AGCTCAAGGTAGTCTTGCCACCCCCGGACGGTCCGACGATGGCTGTGTATTCTCCCGGTTGGATGTCAAGTGACAGATGTTCAAATACAGGCTTTGTTGACGTGTCGTAATGAAAGGAGACGTTCCTGAACTCAATGCGGCCCTTGACCAGCGGTATTGCTTTCGGATCAGGAGCATTCCCGATGTCGGGTTCTGTATTCATGATTTCGATGAACCGTTGAAAACCTGTGATTCCTTCCTGGAATTGGGTGCTCATGTGAGTGAGCCGCTGGATCGGCTCTACCATGAAACCGATATAGAGCAGGAATGTGATAAGGTCAGGCAAATCAAGCGACGCATTCACGATTTGAATAGCCCCGGCAATGACGACGGTGATGGTAATCATCTGTATGAAGGCTTCCGTGCCGTTATAGAAATAGGCCTCTGCCTTATACGTGTCTTTCCGGCTTTCGAGAAAACGATCATTCTCCCTGTTGAATTTGTTGATTTCGAGCGGCTCATTGGCGAACGATTGAACGACGCGGATCCCGGACAACGTATCCTCTACCTGTGCATTGATGTCCCCGATCCGTTCTTTGTTATCGGTGAGTGCCCGGTTCAGTCTCTTATTGAAATACAGTGAAAAGAAACCGAGAATCGGAAAAAAGCAAAATACGAGTATCGTAAGAGGCGCATTGATGAAAAGCAGGATCACAAACGCTCCAAGAAACCGGACAAGATACTTTACGTAATCCTCCGGCCCGTGATGATAAAGCTCGGAAACCAATAATAGATCATTTGTCACCCGCGTCATCAGCTGGCCCGTCTTTTGTTTATCATAAAAGCTGAAAGAAAGCTTCTGCATATGGGAAAACAACTCACTGCGCAAATCGCTTTCCATGCGGGCCCCGATCTCGTGCCCTTTATAATCGACCACATAATTTCCGATGTTCTGCACAATCACCAGAACGATCATCAAGCCCCCGACCCATAACACGTCAACAATCGCTGTCGCCAGACCTCCTTCCAGCACATCCTTCGTCACATAACGGACGAGCAAAGGAAAGACAAGGGTCAGTGAAGAAGTGATCAGCGCACAGGCCAATACCACCATGAACACTCTGAAATAAGGTTTATAATACGAAAGAAATTTCTTAACTGGAAAATGCATAAAGTACCCCTTTATTGTGTTTTTTCACTAAACACATATAAGGGGGAAGACCGTAACGTTAAAAAGGCGTTCCACCCTTATATGTTGGTACGGTTAACTCGTTCATGTTTCTCATGTAAACTGCCTCCTTTTTGTTGGTTATGTTTATTGTATGATTTAATCCGGGAGTTGAAAAGTGAATTTTCAAAAATTTCATTAAGGGTTCTGCTGCGTAGGTTCTGAAGAAAATTCGACAAGCCGCGCAATTAATTAAAAAGAAGCTCAATTATCGTGAAAGAGGCGCAATAATTGGAGATCTGGCGCAATTATCTGAGATCGGGCTCAATAATTCTGAAACCGGCGCAATTATTTAATAGGGGTCCAAATCCACTTACAGAGGGAGGGCTAGTGTGTGAAAGAGGCTGTGTTTCAAGCCCCTTCCATAATTTTTACACGAAAATAGAGAAAAAAATAACAGAATGACCCTACTAAAGTGTCTTTTTAATAATTTTATATTCACCAATCTACTAAAGTTTTAGGTTCTATAATTTTCCGTTACGCCTCATTCCCCATACCTGAACCAAGGAACCTGCCCCCTGCCCGCCCTATTCAAATTAAATTCTGCATAGAATTGATTGACAACTTTTCCAACTCGATGTATAGTGATTTTACAAATTGATAAACTTACTCTCTGATAATAGAGGCGCGAGAATGAGGAGTAACTTTCCTGAGGATGAAGGATCCGGGGATGGAAAGTGAAAGGCAGATCGCCGAAACGAGAAGCAGCCATTCGGTTTCTTGTTGGGCTGACATTGAACAAGTGTCAGACTGTCACAATGGTCACGTTGTGGAGAACTATTGAAGAGATGTTAATACAGAATTCTTCAGGACGTTCTTCGTTTTGATCAGGAAACCGTATGAGCATCGCTTCATACGGTTTTTTTGTGTATTTTTTCGGAGGGGTTTCAGGAGGAGAATGTGATATGGAAACGATGGAAACGAATGTACAGGGACACTTGGAAATCGGGGGAATGAGTACGGATAAGCTTACCGCTGCGTATGGTACTCCGCTGATGGTGTATGATGAGGCGATGGTCCGGGAGAAGGCGCGCTCGTTCCGGGAGGCGTTCATCGAGAGCGGCCTTGAGTTCCAGGTGGCGTATGCGAGCAAGGCATTCATGTGCAAGGAAATGGTCCGACTTGCTGAAGAGGAGAATCTGTCGCTGGATGTCGTGTCGGGCGGGGAGCTGTATACGGCGCTTCAAGCCGGATTCCCGGCAGACCGGATCCATTTTCACGGGAACAACAAGTCGGAGGCGGAGCTCGTTGAAGCATTAGATGCGGAAATCGGCTGCTTTGTGGTTGACAGCTTCCTTGAGCTTGAGCTCTTGCATGATTTGGCAAAAGAGCGGGAGCAGCAAGTCAACATCCTGCTGAGAGTGACACCTGGTGTGGAGGCGCATACGCATGACTACATCATGACCGGGCAGGATGATTCGAAGTTCGGTTTCGGCATTTCGAACGGACAGGCAGACCGTGCGATGCAGATCGCCTTATGCAAGCCGAATTATACAGTACTCGGGATCCATTCCCATATCGGGTCTCAGATCTTTGAACTGGATGGCTTCCAGCAGGCAATCAAGGTGCTTTCCGATTTCCTTCAAAGTGTGAGGCTCGATTGCGACGTGACACTGCCGGTCCTGAACATCGGCGGGGGCTTCGGGGTCCGCTACACCGAAGAAGATAAGCCGCTGCCGGTTTCTGAATATGTGAAAGCGATCGCGGCAAGCGTCAAGGAAAGTTTCGGGGAGAACGGGTATCCGCTTCCTGAAGTGTGGATCGAACCGGGCCGCAGCATCGTGGCGGAAGCTGGTACAACGCTGTATAAAGTAGGATCGAAGAAAATAATCCCGGACGTGCGCACATACGTGTCGGTGGACGGCGGCATGACTGATAATCTGCGTCCTGCATTATACGGGGCGAAATATCATGCAGTGCTGGCGAACCGCCCGAATGAAGAATGCACCGAACTTGTCAGCGTTGCGGGAAAATGCTGCGAATCCGGCGATATGCTCATCTGGGATTTGAAACTGCCGCCGGTGAACTTTGGTGATACTCTCGCCGTGTTCAGTACAGGCGCATATGGATATTCCATGGCGAATAACTATAACCGGATCCCGCGTCCTGCCGTCGTGTTTGTAAAGAACGGAGAGTCCCGCATGGTGATCGAGCGGGAGAGTTATGAGGATTTGGTGAAATTGGATCGATAGAATTGTTGCGGGAGGACCTTTGCCGGGAGCGGCAGGGGTTCTTCTTTTTTATCAGTAGGTAAAGAAAATTCGACAAGAAGCGCAATTATGAGGAATCCGGAGCAATTATTTGAAAAGTGGAGCAATAATCTGGAAACCGGCGCAATTATCCTTAAAGCAGCGCAATAATATGAATTCCGGCGCAATTATTTATAAAGTGGCACAATTATTCAGTGGCGGGGTGTCAAAATCAATAGGCACAGATGCCAAATTCTCGATTCAGTATAACAATCCATGTTTTTTGAAAAAAATGGTCAAAACAGGGGCGTAATGGATGAAAATTAATCACCTGATGAACGAAGAAAGGAACTTGAACCATTGGACAAGCATTCAGCCACGCATGCAAATCACCTTGAAAACGTCTCTCTAAAGTAACCGCCGACACCAAAAAAAGGAACAGACACTTTCATCTGCTCCTCCAAATAAAATCAATGATGGCCTTCGTGATGACTGCTCTCATCAGGCGCCATGCCGTTCAGTGCTTCGACATCGGACTTGGACAGTTCCCCGACTGCGAATGGCTTGGTCGGCATGATGATGGATCCGTTACTGCCGGCATGGATCTTGACGTAATAGAGACCATCTTCGTTTAACTTCTGGTTGAATGTATAGGTTCCGTCCCCGGCAGGTTCGGCTTCTTCCATTGGCAGGCGGAAGGTGCCGTCGGCTTTCCAGATTTCGAAATGGACGAAGTTCGCATCGTCCACTTTCTGACCCTCCTGGGTAAGTGAAATCCTGAAAGGTTCATCCCCGGAAAATGCTTGGGGCATGGTGATATCGGCCTGAAGGGGCGATTCCTGCTGGTAAAGTTCTGCGGCATCCTCATTGGGTGAACAGGCTCCCAGCATCAGGGAGAGGATGATGAGATTTATATAGTTCCACTTTTTTTTCATGGGGCAAGATCCTTTCTTATTCCGCGCTAAGAAATTTTTTTGCTGACGGAATGCGCTTGATGACGAGCAGGTCAAGGAGTCCGACAACAATCAGGGATAAGCCGACGAGCGGGAAGAGGATGCCGAGTGCAATCATAAGCAGCAGGAAGAATTTCATCTTCAGGATGCTTGGCGCTTTTGGTGCCCCCATTTCCTTTTTCGGCTTGCGTTTGAGCCATAGATAGAATCCGCTCATGACGACCAGGATGATGCCGAGGCAGATGAACAGGCAGACCAATTGATTGATCAGTCCAAATTGGGTGCCTGTATGGAGCGTGATTCCGAGTGCGACCATTTTCCCGACAGGTCCGTAGTTGTCAAATCGGTAGTCGGCCAGGACTGCGCCGGAGTATTGATCGAGATGCATCGTCACTTCATCCTGTGCCTTGGCAGGAAAGGCCGACAGTGTGTAGACCCCTTGTTTGTCCTGAGGGATATAGACTGTATAGCCCGGGTCGATTCCTTCCCTTTCCGCGATGTTCACGACATCATTGATGGAGACGGGAGTGTATCCTTCCAGTGCAGATTCGGGAACGACAAGGTTCTCTGCTGCCCATGGGACCTCGGCGATTTCTTTCGTCTTGAGTACCGATTGAGGTGCCTCTCCTGTCCAGATGGAAGGAGGATAGCCGGCACGTGAATTGGTAAAGATATTCTGGAAGTTCGTACCCCAGAGGCCGGACCATGGCAGGCCGGTCATGACCAGGAACAGCATCCCTGCAGTAATCCAGAAGGCTGGCACTGCGTGAAGGTCGCGGCGAAGAGTATTCTTTCCTTTTCCGAAACGGGGAAAGAGAACGCCAGACAGTTTGTCCTTCTTGCGAGGGAACCAGAGGAACAGGCCGGTCACGATCAGCACGACCGCCCAGCTTGCGGCAAGTTCCACGATCCGGTCGCCGACTGTCCCTGCCATCAATTCACCATGAAATTCCTCGACCTTGTCCATGATCCGGTCTTCGCTGTTCAGCTCGCCAAGTGATTTGCCCGTATACGGATCGATGAAGACAGAAGATGTGCCGGCATTGGTGCTGATTCCGATTTCGCTTGAGCGTTCAGGGCTGTCACCGGGCGTGAACTTGGTGATGACAGCATCCGGATGCAGCCGTTTCACTTCAGAGATTTGTTCGGAAGCGGGGATCTTTTCACCCTGTGCTTCCACTTCATAATATTTAGTGTAAAGCTGCTGTTCGATCTGTGGGGCGAACAAGTAGATCGAGCCCGTTACGGCCAGGATGAGCAGAAACGGGGCAAAAATCAGACCCGCATAGAAGTGCCATCTCCAAATCGTCTGATAGGGAGAAACAGTGGATTTTTTTCGCATCGAATGTTACCTCTTTTCTTAATGTCTACAGCAGTCCGGCCCCTGCATTTCTTTCGAGATGAACACAATGGCTTCTTGGAAAGTATGAAGTGTGCCTCCAAAGCCCTTCTGGAACTGACTTGCCTGCCTGCGTGAATCAAATGAGATCACCTGCGGCTGGCAGCAGTTAAGATTCAAATCGGCTTCAATCAGGTAAGTGGCCGTCTTCCCGCTGATCGTCACGTCCGTCAGGAAATCCCGGCACATGATCTGCGCGACATCTTCCCTGATATCCTGATAGCGCAGCAATCCGCAATGGGGACAGCAAGTCTGCTCGATCGTGTGGTCAGTCTTGATCAATTGGACCGATTTCCTGTTCGTTGCTGGTTTCAGGCAATAAACGCAGCGATCGTTCCATGTCGTCTCTTCACGGGTGGGGAAGGATATGCCGTTGGAAGTTTTTGTGATTTTGTTGTTCTCAAGAAGAGGCTTCAAATCACGATACACCGTCATCTCCGATACACCCAGCCTGGAGCTGATCTCCGACACACGGAGCGTCCCTTCCTCTTCAATCCATGTTAAAATTTGTTGCTGTCTCTCGACGGGCAGCATTCTCATCATCCTTTCTCCGTGAACGATTTATATTTTCATCATAGAAAAGAAAGATGGTTTGTACAATATGGTTTCTGATGAAAAATGTGAATAAGTGTTGTCATTTAACATTTGCGTTGATGAATTTTTTATCGGTATTAGGGGCGGGATTATTAGACATATAGAATACGGAATGAGTGGGCAAACGGATCATATGGTGTTAAATTCTTTATTAAGAAATGGGTTGGGAAAGTACGTGGAGAAAATTCGACAAGTAGCGCAATTATTTGAAAGCTGGCGCAATGAAGTTGATTGAAGCGCAATGAATTTGAATCCGGCGCAATTATTTAAAAAGCAGAGCAATTATCCGGAATCCAGCGCAATTATCTAATATGAGGAGCAATTATCTTTCATGCCACCTGTTCCATTGGATACGGACGATAAGAATGGGGTCCGGTATGTGCAATCGGTCCGATCCATGCTCTAATTTTAATTAAAGTGGGCAGTTATGATAAAAAATCGTACCTGAAGGGACCTGTATCCATTGAACCCTTTCAAATCGCACCAGCACGGCTGGAAAAAAGCGATTCAATACCGTACGATAGAACCGTTAGGACATATGTCCTTTCGGAAAATCCCGCCCTGCTATTTAATAGATTCAGAATAGGAGGGTGAACGATGAGAGGTGCTGTGTTTGCACTGCTTGGCGGATTGTGCATTACCATGCAGGGCATTTTCAACGCAAGGATGAGTGATGCGATCGGCGGCTGGCATACGACTTCGATGGTGCATATCGTTGCCTTCAGTATCGCGGTGACGATTTATTTGAAAGTAAGAGATGGGAGAGGGAAGAGCTTCAGGCAGGTGTCGTTCCTTTATTTGATCGGCGGGTCGTTCGGGGTCGTGGTTGTATTTTCAGAGCTGACGGCGATTCATATGATCGGGCCGGCGTCGGCGATTGCAATCCTGCTCGTGGCACAGATCGGAACGGCCTTCCTCATTGAATCACGGGGGTGGTTCGGGGAAAGGAAAATTCCCGTCACTCTGCGGCAGGGTGTCGGACTCATGATGATGCTTGCCGGGGTCGTCCTTTTCCAACTATAGTGAAGGAGTTTATGCTGTGAAAGAATTAAAGGGTGTTGAATCAGAAGCTCTTATCAATAAATTTGAACTGGATGATTTGTTTCCGGCGGAGTTCAGAAAGAAGGTACACATCTTTCATTTTAAAAAAGGGGACGTGTTGTTCACGACGGGGGAAACGCTTCGTAACCTCTACTTCCTGGTGGAAGGGAAAATCAAAATCTTCACACATACGCCTGAAGGGAAGCTGTTGATCAACCGCTTCAAACGGCCGCCCGCTCTGATCGGTGATGTGGAATACATCAAAGGCAGTGCGGTCATCAACTCGGTCGAGGCCGTAACCGACGGGATGTTCCTGGCGGTGCCCTTCACCGATTTGGCGCAGCTTGAAACAAATCATCCGGCCATCATCCGGTTTCTGCTCGAGACGATGGCCCATAAATTCTACACAGAGATGCATGCGACGAGCATGCACATGCTGTACCCGGTCGAGGTGCGGCTGGCGAGCTATCTGTTATCCATTTCGGAAATCCGGGAAGGGACGGTCTTTCACGAGGAGATGCGCACCTCAAACCTGATGGAGCTGGCGTAATGGATCGGGACCAGCTACCGCCACTTGAACCGGGTGCTGAAGAAGATGGCAGCGGACGGCGTCATCGAGCGGGAAAATGGATCAATTAAAATAAAGGATCTGAAAACACTCAGCATCTTGGCGAAAGGGAACATCTATGAATGAGGAGGTGCTCGGATGATTGGTGTGATTTTAGCAGTGATCGCAGGTATCCTGATCAGCCTGCAAAATGTATTCAATGCAAGGGTAAGTGAAAAAACGGGCCCTTGGGCAACGACGACCCTTGTCCTCGGACTCGGTCTTGTCTGTTCTTTGCCGGTCTTTTACGGGATCGAGCAGAGAAGTTTGTTTGATATGGGGAATGTGAATCCAATCTTTTTATTCAGCGGCGTATTCGGCGTCGGGATCGTGTTCTTCCTGATGAGGGGCGTCACCCTGATTGGCCCCGCATATGCAATCTCGATCGCACTCATCTCGCAGATCGTCATTGCGTTTGTCATCAATACCGGCGGCTGGTTCGGATTTGAAGCATCGGCGCTCTCATGGGAGAAGATACTTGGGATTCTGCTGCTGATTGGCGGGGTGCTGGTGTATAAGCTGGAGAAGCGGACGAACGGGGACGAGGAAGTACTGGTTGAAGAGGAGAGAATGAGGGCGTGACTTCTTTTGGGGAGGTCACGCCTTTTTCCCCGCCTCAAAATATCAACAATATCAATCAATGTACACAGGCATTTTCTTCTGCTCACTGTGGCTGAATGTTGAGCCATCCACGCCTTATTTTTTACTCGTGTAAAAAGGGTTTGCGCTTAATTTGCAGAATGTTCTAATAGTAAGGAATGGCAGATGACAGAAGACACCCTTTTCCAAATGATCACTGGAAATACGAATAGCAGGAGGAATGAAAATGACCACAACAATTGGCAAGATTTTTGACTTGACTGTGAAGAAATTCCCGAATAAGGAAGCGGTTTATGATGTGCGAAAAGATGTCCGCCTCACTTACAGTGAGTGGAATGATGAGGTGAACCGGCTGGCGAATGCCTTGACCGGGGAGGGCGTCAAGAAGGGAGACCGGGTCTCGACTTTCATGTTCAATACCGAGGAGCTCGGCACGGCTTTCTTTGCGTGCGCAAAAATCGGGGCTGTGTTCAATCCGATCAATTTCAGGCTGCAGGGGGAAGAAGTGGCGTATATCCTGAGTGATGCCGATCCGAAAGTCGTCCTGTTCGAAAAAGCTGTCGAGCCTGTTATTGCTGCAATCCAGAACCGTTTCCCGCATACGTCCTTCTGGTTCATCGACAAGGAAACACCAGAATATGCCGCAAGCTATCATGAAAAAGTGAAAGCGGCAGTTCCGAAAGCAATTGAGTCAAAAGTGGATGAGAATGATGACTATGCAATCATGTATACAAGCGGGACGACCGGACGTCCAAAGGGAGTGGTGCATAAGCATCGGAATATGGTCGAACAGAGCCTCATCGTGATCGGGGCGACGAAGCTCGGAGCGGATGATATCGGGCTTGTGACCGCACCGATGTTCCATTGTGCGGAGCTTCACTGTGCCTTCCTCCCGAGGATCCATGCAGGAGGGAGCAATGTCATTCTTCACCAATTCCATCCTAAAAAGGTGCTCGAGCTGATCGGGTCTGAAAAGATTACGAAGTTCTTCGCGGCTCCGACGATGTGGAATATGATCCTGCAGGAGAATCTATCAGACTATAACATTGAAAGCCTGAAGCTTGGACTATACGGTGCAGCCCCGATGGCTCCGTCACTCGTTCATGCCTGTCATGACAGACTTGGAATCAAGCTTGTCCAGGCATATGGCATGACTGAAATGGGTCCGGCCATCACCTTCCTGTCTGAAGAAGATCAGCTTTCGAAAGCAGGAGCAGCCGGACAGGCATGCTTGAATCATGAAATCAGGATTGTCAGACCGAATGAAGACGGCGCGAGTGATCCTGAGGATATCATGCCGCCGGGCGAAAGCGGGGAAATCATCGTCCAGGGGCCGTGCATGATGACAGGCTACTTCAACCGCGAAGAAGCTTCGGAAAAAGCGATGTACAAAGGCTGGTACCATTCCGGGGATATCGGCTACCTCGACGAAGACGGCTACCTGTGGGTGAAGGACCGCGTCGACGATATGATTATTTCGGGCGGGGAAAATATTTATCCGCGCGAGGTGGAGGATGTGCTGCATGCGCATGAAAGAGTACTCGACGTCGCGATTGTCGGGCAGCCGGATGACCGTTGGGGAGAGAGTGTGACGGCGTTTGTGGTGAAGAAAGATTCTCAAGTGACGGAAGAGGAGCTTGATGAGTGGTGTAAGGATAGTGATAGCCTGGCCAATTATAAACGGCCGCGGAAGTATGTGTTTGTGGAGGAGCTGCCGCGCAATGCGAGCGGGAAGATCCAGAAGTTTGTGCTGCGGAAGCGGATGGAGGAGTTGTTTACGAATGGCCAATCTAAGTAGGATGGTTGGTGTTCTTGGCGAAGTTTTCATATAAATAAGAAAAAAATGCCTGTCATCCACTTACGCAGCGGGGACAGGCATCTTTTTCTAATGCAGAATGATTATACGGAGCATAAACGATTAACCATTCATCTCAAGGAGTGAAAGGACCGTGGAAATCTTTCAGCAAACCGTCTTGGCAAATGTATAAACCTAATTATGATTCAATTTGAAAATCTCACGAGCCATTAATTCAAGAATATAGATCACGGGGACTTGAGTGGTGATATTTGATTCCTCGATAAATTCTTCGGTTACATAATAAGGTATATTAATATCGGAAATTTTTGCAATAGTAGAGGATTTCGTGTTTGTGATGCTGATGATTTTACTTCCCTCTTGTTTAAGTTTGTTCAAGTGAGTGACTGTATAGTGATTTTCACCTGATACTGATAAAGCGATGGTGACACTGTTAACCATAAAACTGGAGTGAATGGGATAGTGGGGATCTTTGATGTACATTGAAAATTTGCCAAGACTGGAAAAATGTCTTGCTCCATATTCAGCAAGGATACCTGAGCTTCCTATTCCAGTAAAAATAACATGATCGGCATAAGTGACTGCACGGGCAGCTTCTCTTATTTTTTCTTCAAGATTTCCTTTTAACGTTCTTTCAAAAAACTCTTCCATTGATCGCAGAGGGCTTTTAATAGTGCTTTGTTTCTTTTCATCAAGGTGCATCTTCAGCTTTACTTTGAATTCAGAGAAACCCTCGCAATCAACTTTTCTGCAAAAACGCAGGATCGTAGCCGTGGATACGTGTGTTTCATCAGCTAATTCGCGGATTCGCATATATACAACCTTTTCAATATTCTGAGTGATGTAGTTATACAGGGATGTTTCCAATTCATTAAAAGAGGTGATGACGTGATATGAAAACATGAGTGTCGAACGCTCCTTACTATCTTCTACGGGTTAGTTAGATTTTAACTTATAGTAACACAGCAGCCGGGATGAAACATAATGTTACATTTGTGTAACGGTTGACCTTCTGTGTAATACCAAACTAGATTTACTGCCTCTATTTATAATCTTGGGGAAAGTCGTTAATGTTACATGTAAGAAAGTAAAAAGCAGGAGGCCATAAAATGGAAAAATATCAATTCCAGAAAGGTTTTTTATGGGGAGGAGCTACAGCGGCAAATCAAATTGAAGGTGGATTTCATGAGGGGAATAAAGGATTAAATATTGCGGATGTTCTTCCTGGTGGGAAGGGGAGACTGAATATTTTACAGTCACCTGGTTTTAATTTTGAAATCGATGAAGAAACATACAGCTACCCTAATCATGAAGCGATTGACTTCTATCACCGGTATAAAGAGGATATTGCACTGTTCGCTGAAATGGGTTTCAAAGTGTTCCGCATGTCTATTGCCTGGACACGAATTTTCCCCAATGGGGATGAGCTGGAACCCAACGAAGAGGGTTTGGCTTTCTATGACCGTGTGTTTGATGAACTGCGCTCCTTCGGAATAGAGCCGGTTGTGACCATTTCACATTATGAAATGCCGTTGAATCTCGTTAAAGAGTATGGTGGGTGGAGAAACCGGAAAGTGGTTGCTTTCTTTGAGCGGTATGTACATGCAATCTTCAATCGGTTCAAGAACAAAGTCAGGTACTGGATGACTTTCAATGAGATCAATAGTGGTTTTATTATGCCGATTCAAGGGCTGGGGTTCTCGATTCAAAAAGAAGAAGACAAGTACCAAGCTACGTTTCAAGCCTTTCATCATCAATTTGTCGCCAGCAGCATTGCAGTAAAAGCTTGTCACGAAATCATTCCAAATTCTCAAATTGGCTGTATGATTCTCTATGCCCCTGTTTACCCGTATGATTCCAATCCGGAAAATGTGATGTATGCACTTCAAGAAGAGCGTTTATTTAATAACTTCTGTGCAGATGTTCAAGTGAGAGGAGAGTATCCTTCTTTTATTCACCGATATTTCAAGGAACATAATATTAAGCTGGACATTGAAGATGGTGACTTTGAGTTATTAAAAGAAGGAACAGTAGACTATATTGGATTTAGTTATTATATGTCCAGAACAGAAAAGAAAGAGAAATCGGAATTAGAAGGTATGGACGAAAATCTGATTGGCGGTGTCAAGAATCCTTTCCTGAAGGCGAGTGATTGGGGATGGGAAATCGACCCAACAGGACTGCGGATCAGTTTAAATCAGCTGTATGATCGTTACCAAAAACCTCTTTTTGTCGTGGAAAATGGTCTGGGGGCCAAAGATACAATTGAAAAAGACGGTTCCATTCAGGATGACTATAGAATTGATTTTCTCCGCAACCACATCAAAGCCATGGGAGAAGCGGTGGCAGATGGTGTAGAGTTAATGGGGTATACAAGCTGGGGCTGCATTGACTTAGTAAGCGCCTCTTCAGGAGAATTTTCTAAAAGGTATGGATTTATATATGTCGATAAACATGATGACGGTAGTGGAACCTTAGAAAGGAAAAAGAAGAAGTCTTTCTTCTGGTATAAAGATGTCATTGCAACAAATGGAGAGAAGCTGTAAGAACCCTTCTAATATGAACGGTCAGAGGCATTAGCAGCTGACCGTTTTTTTGTGATTATATTGATTTAACTTTTCGAGTGATGTACTTCAAAACAGAGTCCGTTGACCACACTTCAGTAATTTCTTATTTCGGCAGTTTTACCTTATTGGTGGCTCCATTTTGAGGGTTGTTCGTGGCTGTGATGGACCCATTGTGTGTGGATGCGATCCAGCGGGCGATTGATAATCCCAAGCCGACTCCACCGGATTCCCTCGATCTTGCTTTGGTCGATTTTGAATTATCTCAATCCGTTACTTGGCTGGATGAATCTGGGGTCACTGAAGCTAAAAGTGGTGGAGGACCTGGAATGGTAGAAGGTCCGGACACGGGAGGCGGTACTGGCACGACGGGACAGCCAGGCGGCGAGAGACCGGAAAATGGATTCCCGGGAGACATGTTCGGTGATCTGGATGAAGAAACATTGGAGAAAGTCCAGAATATCATGGAGCAGGGAGACAGGGAACGATTACTAGAGAGGAAGCTCAGGTGCAGTTGGAGTAGTATGTCTGGTGGGGATAGACCTTAACAGGTACCGTGACTCTATTAAAATAGGCATTTGATGTCTTTGCCCGATATGTGTTATGGAAATGGAGCTTGATCAGGTATTTTAGTGGTAGTGAGAGTTTGGCTAGGTGCAGGGCCAGTTAAACATGGAGTGTATAGGATATGTTACTAAAGGGGAGCAGCCATTGGCTGTTCTTTTTTCAGTAAATTATTCTTGATTATGCTGCTTGATATTGAAATAATTGGAATTAGGTTAATGTACGGAGTTCTGATATATAAAATAGAAAAAGTGGAGGGGAAAATGGTTAATCATAAGTCTGAGGAGTTTATTAAAATTGCAAAAAAACTAAATGATATAGAAATTATCCCATTGTTAATGGGTTCAGTTGGTTTAGAGATCATTACAGGAAAGAATTGGGAGGCTCAAGACTTAGATGTACACGTACCTGGTGATAAAAGAGGGTGGGAGGTACCTCCGGAATTGTCTATACATAATTGGCTGGATATCGTAAAGATCATGACTTCAATGGAGTATAGTCTGATTGATTTGCATGAACATGAGTTTTCAAAAGAGAGGGTATCGGTTGAATTTGGAATTATCGACACATTGCCGACTTTCGCAGGAATACAGTTAGAGGATTTAGAGTTACATCAAAAGAGGGGTGTAATGTATTACTTACTAAATCCCGAGCAATACTTAGCTGTTTATGAGTCTTCATCTAAAGATAGTTACCGAGCAGATCAAAATAATAATAAAGATATCCAAAAAATTGATTTCCTAAAAAAGTTGATAGGAAAGGGCTAATGGGATGGAACGGAATAACATAATGATTATACCTTATGATCCAACGTATACTGAACAAACAGTGAAGATGTGGCGAGATAGTAAGTACGATGCTATTGGGCAAGAAGAAATCCATAGTTTTCAAAACCAAGTATACTACTTAAATCATATTTTACCTAAAGAATTTCATATTGAAGTAGCTCTGATGGATGAAGAAGTGGTTGGTCTGATTGCATACAATGAATCGGAAATTAGCCAGCTATATATTCATATTGGTTATCAAGGTAATGGAATCGGAATAAGATTGCTTAATAAAGCAAAAGACCAATCATCTGGCCGATTAACATTATATACTTTTGAGATTAATACAAAAGCCCGGCGATTCTATGAGAAGCATGGATTTAATATCATTGGCAGAGGCAATGAAAATGAAGAGAATTTACCGGATATCCTTTATGAATGGAGAGCAGAAGATCATGACAGCCGCCAGTAATGAAGACAGATGCTCTGAATAGAAAGTCAAGAGTAAAGGGGTGAATCGGGTGGGTGCAAAACGAGAAGTCCAAACGATCAATTGGGTGATTTTTACGTTGTTTTCATTGGCTGCATTGGTTTCCGCGGGGAGTACTTTTAGCAGCTTGAGGAGTCTGACGCCTGAACAAGAAAGAGAAGGGCAATCGAGTCTGAGCATTCATTGGGAAGAGGGGGATACGATTTTCGCATGCATGTTAGGTGTCTTGATCACACTGATGATTGTGCGATGGAAGTGGTTATTTCCCCATAATGTCCCGCTCACAGTGATTATGGGCGGTATTTGCTATGCCTTTCTTTTTCAAGTCACAACCGCCGGATGGGTTGGGTTGATGGGGTTCATTGGCTTTCTAATCGCGGCTGTGGCAGGGATCATCATGATGCTGATTTATGCTCTGGGTGAAAAACATTGGCGGTTGAGGGAACATAAGTGACACCCATTCCTCAGTCGTCTTGGAAATATAAATAGAGCAACCTCTATTCAAAGCTTTTACTTGTAATAGCGGCGGTTTTCCATATGTGCAAAGTCCCTTGCATACTTGGAAAACCGCCAAATTTTTGTTTAGCTGACCTGATAACAAGGAAGGAATTTTCAAAAAAATGTCGAAGGATAAAAGATAATAGGAAGTCTTAATCTGGAGGAAAAAACGATGCCCAAAAACAATGATTCCCTGATCCTGCCCCTCAAAAAACGAGAAGAAATTCAAAACCGCTGGCTCTTCCATCGGCTGAATACGTTGCTGCCGGCATTGATGGAGAAGCATGAGCTGGAGATGTGGGTGGTGATCGGCAGGGAGTATAATGAGGACCCTGTATTGAAAGCCCTGTATCCGTCCGCTATCGACAGTTCGAGGAGGTTGACGATTCTGGTGTTCTGGATGGATGAGGAACAGCAGTTGAAGCGCTGGGTGATCCACCCGAATCCGAGTTTCGAGCCATTTTATGAGCGGGTTTGGCAGCGGGAAGAGGGGGATCAGTGGGAGTGCTTGAGAAAGATTGTGGAGAGGTGCAGCCCGGAGACGATCGGGTTGAATTATTCCCATACATTTGGTGCCGGGGACGGGCTCAGCCGTTGTTATTTCGAGCGTTTGGATATGGTGTTGAATGAGTTTAGTGATCGGTTTGTGAGTGCGCAGCAGCTCGTGGTTGACTGGCTTTCCATCAGAAGTGAGAAGGAAATGATGTCGTATCCTGCTATTGCTGAGCTGGCGAGGGAGATTGCGGAAGAGGCGTTGTCGGCGAAGGTGATTCACCCCGGTATCACGACGACGGAGGATGTGGCGGATTGGATCCGCCAGCGGGTGTTGGATCTCGGGATCGAGACGTCCTTTTATCCGACGGTCGATCTTCAGCGGAAAGGATCCGGGATGGACCGGATCGAAGGGGAAATCATCCGGCCGGGTGATATTGTCCATCTGGACTTTGGCATCAGGTATCTCGGGCTTGCGACGGATACGCAGCAGCTTGCCTATGTGTTGAAACCCGGGGAAGCCGATGCACCGGAAGGACTTCAATCTGCTTTCTTCACCGCCCTCAGACTAGAGGATATTTTGAGTGCTGAGATGAAGGAAGGGAGAACGGGGAATAACGTATTCCATGCTGCCATGGCTGCTGCAAAAAAGGAACAGATCGATGCGATGATCTATTCCCATCCGGTCGGACCGCATTGTCACGAAGCGGGTGCCTTGATCGGTCTTTATGATCAGCAGGGCGACGTTCCGGTGAAAGGAGATCTTCCCCTGACTGCCAACACGTGCTACGCAATGGAATTCAATATCCGGCAGTTTGTGCCTGAGTGGGGGCAGGAAGTGCCGATTTATTTGGAAGAACCCGTTGCGTTGATCGATGGTAAAGTTGAATATATGGCGATGCGGCAGATGGGGTTTTATTTGATTTAGCGATGGCTGATGAGATAGAAATGAAGAAAAAGCTGAAGATCACTTCAGCTTTTTACTCGTTAATATGAACGAGTATCTACTATTATAGATCGGCGCTAAAAGCAATAATGCCTTTATCATCTCTCTTTCTTTTGCAGAATTCGTGCAATACCTATGACGAATACTAATAGTGAGAGCGGAAAGGTGAGCACGTTACTGATGGGGGTTAAGAACCCAATGATAAATAGAATAATTGCCAAAAGCATTAAACCAATACCCATATCTTTTCTCCTTTTTGGTAGTTTCTTCCAAACTTATATGGCGAAGAAGGATATATTCATCAATGAGCTGATCGACAACAGCCATTCTTACCTTTGATTTATCCTTTGTCTGCATAGATTCAAGATCCATCCTTATTTTACCATAAAATAATTCATGAATTTGAAAAAGATTGAGCAGTCTCAAGCAAGGGGTGAGACTCAATCAACCGAACAACCAGTTATGATTGCTGGCCTGACATTTAATCTGAAATCTGGATGCATCCTTCGACTGCGCGCAAAGTTTGTGTATTTCCACAAATGCTTTTACAATTAAAAGTAACTAGAGTTGAGCCGGGTCACCGCTCACAGTGGAGGTGCCAGTAGATGAGTAACACAGAAAAACACTTTTCAGAGGATAAGTTTTGGGACAAGTTGAAAAAGTTCGGGGCGAAGGCAGGGCAATCTGTCGTGTACACCGCTTTGCTTCTATATTTTGTTTTACAGAAACCGGATGTTCCGAAAAAAGCGAAGATGGTGATCATCGGGGCTCTCGGGTATTTCATTCTTCCGACGGATCTCATACCGGATATAGCAGTCGGGATCGGATTTACCGATGATCTTGGTGCGCTTGGAGTGGCACTCTTGCAGGTGGCGATGTATATCGATGACGACGTAAAAGCAAAGGCCAAGGCGAAATTGACCGATTGGTTCGGGGATGATGTAGATACTTCTGAGGTTGATGGGAAGTTGTAGGGGATGCATCCTGCTCTTATCGGATAAAAGCTAAAATAAATAAGAGGCTGGGACAAATGTTTTTTAGCCGAATGAAAATCCGAACTTTAAATCGAATTCTTTAATTCGAATTAGTTCGGATTTTTTAAGGTACTGTTAAAGGTTGTTTTTTCATTATAGCTTGTTCCAGCGTTTTATTGGAGTGCAAGACGTAGACTCCTGCGGAAAAATAGCTTATGTGAGACCTGTCCAGCTCCGGCGGCTAGAGGCTCGAGGTCATAAGGCAAGCAAGCCAAAAAGGCAAAAAGCGCCTTTCCGGCTTGCTTGTCTTATGCTTGTCGCCTCTGAGCAAAGCCCCTCCGCTTTTCTAACCCGCAGGAGCATGTTGCGACGAGGAGGCTCACCGGCCGCCCGCGGAAAGCGAAGTCTTGCACGGAAATCAAAAGCGGTATTTAACAGTGACTGAAAAATTTAACGATCATTATCTCTCAATCTCAATTAGATCATCGGAAGGGGTAAGGTGGTCGTTTTCCCCAATGGAGAAATCTGATTTTTGACGGTCTATTTCCGCATATTGAACAACGTTCTCTTCATGAAGAAAAACCAATAAATAGATATCATCCCGGCTCCTCATATTGCTTGGGTCTTCGAATTCAGCACCCATTGCTTCTTCCATTTGCTCTTGTGGAGTATACGGCTCGAACAAGAAGGCATGATCCCATCTGAAATCTGCTACAGACTCAATGGAAATGCCGCTATTATCTTTATCTTCCACAATCGAATAGATGGCTTTCTCTAAATTTTTGTTATGCTGAACCTCGATGTGGTTACATCCTGCCAGTACTAACATAATTAGGATTATTTTCTTCAATAAAATCACCTTTTCATGCAGTTTATTCTTGTGCCCGGATCGCAGTTTCTGTGTTAATATTAGCATAATATTACAATTTTTATTGGATTTTCGTGAGTTATTAAAGAGGATTTACACGATCAATGATGCGGAGGAAGGCAGCATGAAAAAGTTTGTGTTTTTATTCGGCCCCCAGGCGGTTGGGAAGATGACTGTTGGGCAGGAATTGGCCAGCAGAACAGATTTGAAGTTGTTTCATAACCATATGACGATAGATTTACTCCAACCATTGTATGGGTTCAGCAAGGAAATGTGGCGGTTGGCGCACCTATTCAGGAACGAAATATTTCATTCATTTTCAGAGAGTGATGAGTATGGATTGATTTTCACGAAAATATGGTATTTTGATCGTAAAGAGGACTGGGAGCAGATTGAAGGGATGTGTGATATTTTCCGTTCCAAAGGAGTCGATCTGTATTTTGTAGAATTGGAAGCAGATGTGGAAGAAAGACTGGTGAGGAATAAGACGCCTCACAGGCTTGAACATAAACCAACGAAACGGAATATTGAGCAATCGGAACAGCATTTAGTAAGCACGATGGAGAATAATAGAATGAATTCAGTTAACGGGGAAATTAAAGAAAAGAATTATATTAGAATTAATAATTCGAAGCTGAGTCCAGCGGAAGTGGCTGACATGATCCAGAAAGAATTCAAATTCTAGCAAAAAGCCACCTTAAAGGGCAGGACTATCAAAATCCCATAGGGAACATAATGATAGACAGGGAATAAAGAAGGGGGATTTCATTTGAGTGTTCATTTCGAGATGAAAAGAACGATTGGGGCATCCAAAGAAAGAGTGTACGAAGGTCTGCTGGATCTTGATGCTGCGAGGCATTGGATGAAAGGGCTGGTGAGGATGGAGCGGTTGGATGACGGTCCGCTGCGTGAGGGAAGCGAGTGGAGAGAGACGAGAAAGATGTTTGGGAAAGAGGCTTCTGAACATTTTGAAGTGGTGGAGCTCGTTGAACCCCAAAGGATCGTGCTGCGATGTGACGGTACAAAAGGGACGACGGGCAAAGGGGAATTCATTTTTACATACGTCCTCACCTCAGCGGGTGAGCAGACGGAAGTGACGCTGAACGGGGAAATCAGGGGAATGACCGGTCTCGCGAAATGGTTTGCGAAGATGATGGCCGGGATGTTCAAGAAAGCGTGTGCGAAGGATCTGGATGCGCTGAAAGCGTATTTGGAGAGTGAAGCATTGATGATTAAAAGATGACAAACATCAAAGGAGGATTCCATGACGATCATTACAAAATTGAAGCTTGATCAATATAAAAATCTTGCCGTGATGAATCAACCGGATGATTATGATGTGTTTGACGGCTGCCAAAATGAGGTGACTGGAGAGCATGATGCCATTTTCATCTTTGTGGAAACGGTTGAGGAGATGGCAGGTTATACCCGGATGATCATTGAGGGAGGACAGCTGCTTGAGAAAGGATATCTCTTTTTTGCTTATCCGAAAAAGGGGAACAAGCGGTATGAGACGTATGTTCACAGGGACGAGATCTTCCCGGCGATGAAGGTCGGGGAAGGCGGTTATGTGGAAGGAAGCGATGTGAAATTCTCGCGGATGGTCAGTATGGATGACGTCTTCACGGTCGTGGGGTTGAAGCGGGAAAAGAAGAAGACGAAGAAGTCATCTGCTGCCAGCCAATGTGTCGCAGATTATGAAGATAATGTAGGGGATGTCGAGGGACTGCTTGAAGGTCACCCGGAGGAGCTCTCTTTTTTCAAAGAGCTGACACCAGGGTACCGACGGGATTGGGCTCGCTTTCTCTTCTCGGTCAAGCAGGAGAAAACGCGTGAGAAGCGCCGCGAACAAATGGTAGATATCTTATCTCAGGGGTATAAATCGGTGGATTTGTATCGTCAGAAGAAAAAGTGATAATTGGTCGATTTTCGTGCCGGAAGAGCAGGGAAATCGCATATTAATCAGCAGCGGGCTCCAACTCGGGATGCCGGCTGCTGATTTAATTGGAAGAAACATACTTCAGCGTCACGGATTCAACGTGATCCATGGTTGCTTTATACAGGGTAATGGTACCGGATGGCGGTGCTGGTTCATTCGAGTTGCTCTTGAAATCTTCATTCAAGGCGATGGTCCAGTGAGCCTGGTTGTTTCTCAGCAATACAACCGCAAGTGTGCCGAATTGAATAACAGAATCCCAGTCATATCGTTTCATTTCGCCGTTGTTGTCGATCGTGATTCCTTCAGTCGTACTGATCACACGTGAATTTTTCCCTTCCCATGTTCCTTGAATGGATGGACCGACATAAGAATAAGAGATCCCGCCTTCTCGGTCGCCATACGTACCGATGTATTGATGGATCGTTCCGTCATCTGCTTTATAGGTCAGGGCTGCGATGTCTTTCTCGAGCCACTTTACTTTGAACTCACCACTTGTCATGTAAGGCAGGCTTTCCTTTGGACGGGCGAACAGCCAATAAGAAGTCCGATAATGCACGGCCTCACCTGTTTCCCTATTTTCCTTGATGACGAATAGATGTTTCCAGTCTGGTGAAAGGCTGGTGACCTGATTAGTTTGATCGATGTGATGGACCAGCAGTCCTGCATGAAGAAGGACGAGCACCGTGGTGATACTGGCGATGATCCATTTCACCTTCTTTGAGAACGAATAAAGAAGTAGAATGGAAGCGGTCATGCAAGCAATGATCAATAGATTTAGTATATAAAAGAGACGAGTGTCCGTGTATTCGATGTCATATCGAGAATGCAGAAACAGGTACCCCATCTGCAGGCAAAAAAGCCCAATCGCAGCAAGGAATAGCAGCCAGCCGCCTGATTTCTTGAAGCGTGTGTCAATTGGTTTCATCTGGCTGTACCTCCTCGGAAAATGTCCATGTCAGGCCACTATCGGATGAAAGGAATTTCCCCTTTATACCTCCGCCTTTATAGTCACCATTTGGACCTTGGTTGAGATAAACAGCTAAATGATCTTCTTCTTTAAAAGGGACTTCGGCTGTGACGAATATTTTATGATAGGTTTCAGGAATTTCTATCTTGGCCTTGCTCCAAGAATTTCCACGATCAAGCGTGACGTGCAGATCGGGTTCTTCAGGATTGAGGATTCCGAAAGACAGGAAGCCAGTTTGTTCATCAACAAATCCTCCATTATAAAGTAACCGGGTGACACCGGGGTGAGCGGTTTCCCGCCAGGTTCTTCCGCCGTCATCTGTCAGGTAGACGGTCGTCCATTCCTGTGACATGGTGCGGTCGCCTGAAACAATGACATAGCCAAATGTCTTATTGGTAAATTCAACTTTCCGAAAGCGGAGGGGCGGATATTGCTCCGTAATGACCGCATCTTCCCAGGTCTTCCCTTTATCCAGTGAGTAGATCAGCTTGATGCTTTTCCCGTATGCACCGTACCCGGAATCTGTACTGCTGTCATCTGCATATAAGAACGCAGCTCGTTCTGGTGTGAGGATAAAGCTGTTCTGAATCAGCTCCTGCTCATTCCCGGAATATTCACCCTCGAATAAGGTCCCTTTTTCTATCGGGACCTCAGTCCACTCATTGCCATTGGAATACGTGATCTGCAGCTGATTGCGCTGAAGCGAGTACCCAATCATCTCCTGTACATAAATCGGCTGAAGCGGGTCAGGCTGTGACTGGCCGGATTCTTGTGTGCCCGAGTATTCCGTTGGCCGGTTCGTGCCAGGCGGAGTGGACGCTGATTCAAAATAGAAAGTGCCGGTGACAACACCGATCAATATTACAACAAACGCAGCAATCATGATTTTCTTCAAGTGGAAGACTCCTTTTTATGTGAACTAAATCGTGTGAGCCAAGGGAACATAGCCCGGTTAAGAGCCGCGGTGCCACTGGGCTCTTATCGGCGAACCAATACCACTTTCTCCTCCCATACACTTGTTTCATAAGCCTGTGCAATCCCCATTTCTTGTACAGAACGTTTCAGCACCTCTTTAAACTTTAGGGGCAGGGGGAAATCACTAGTGAAAGTGAACGAATCTATTTTAATTTCTTCTTCGGTTAGCCAGCAGGCATCAAGCCACTGATCTCCCTCATGAAAGATCTCCGTATTTTTGAATCCGCTCTTAAACCAGGGGTGTTCGTCTTCTTTACTCGCACCCGGTTCATTCAAGCAAACAAATAACGATAGATCATCGGAGAATTGAAGCAGACGGAAATGCTGGTGAAGGAGTTCTTCGTCTATGTCAGGCAGGAGCTGCTTCAGCTTCTCTTGCCTGTTAGCTTCTTCTTTTAAAAAAGCCAGACAGTTCTTGTTTTTCGATTGAGTGAAGAATGAACAGAAGTGCAGACTGCAAAGGAGAGCCGAGTAGGGATTCACTTGCTCGATTTCATCCAGTCCAATCTTGTAAAAGGCGATTTTGACCAGCAGGGGATAGTCTGAGAAGGTGAAGGGAATCCCGGATTCATCGTTCCAAATCGGGGTTTCATCCAAGCCGATCCAGCTGCGGTCGTGCTGATAGGCGGCATAGATCGCATCTCCGAAATGGTGGTCGGAGTTCAGAAGTGCAGGATCGAAATGCTTAGTGATTTCCCCGGATAGGAAGGCATGGTCGTGCTGCTTGATCATGATGAAGGAATGACGGGTTTCTCGTATGATCATGGGTTGGAGCTCCTTTCAATATAAAGAATGGTTTCGCTCGTTTTTGATAGTTTCATTATATCATCTCGGAATCGATGAGCTCCCCTTTCTTAAATAAAAAAGGGTTTAAAAGCATCGATATAGAACTGCATATAGTGAACGAACTTTTTTAGGGGGGATGAGAAATGGCTGCAACGGCAGGTATTTTGGAATGGACACTGTTATCGGAATGTCCGATACCGGATGATGTGAATGCCCTGTTGGTCAATGGGGAAGAGGCGGTGGCGGCGTATAAGACGTTTCGCGATAGTGCCATCTTTACAAATAAAAGATTGATCGTGAGGGATTCGCAGGGGCTGACGGGGAAAAAGGTGGAGATGTATTCACTTCCGTATTCTTCTATTATAATGTGGTCGACCGAGAATGCGGGGAGCTTCCTTGATGTGAATGCAGAGGTGGAGCTGTGGACCAAATCCGGTCACATTAAAGTAAAGCTGAAGAAGGGGATCGATGTGAGGAAGTTTGATACGTTGATTGCGGAGGCACTTTTATAAGAATTGGATAGAATCGGAAATGATGTCAGGAGTTTTAACGTGATAAAAAGATTATTTCTTGGATTGAAAATCTTGCTGATTGTCATCGGCCTCTTTCTCGCCGTTAATCATTACGATCGTGAACCCTGGTTGATCTTGGGGCTCTTTTGGCTGGTTACCGGTATTGAGGCGGCCATTCGATCCTATCGTCATCGCCGGGAAGATAGGATTTCATAAAGTTTCAGTGTCGCGTTTACAGCGTTTAATATATTTACATTACTTCGGATTGCCTGTACTCATTACAGCGTGGCGGGAGACGGGCTTATCTGCGGTTCCATCTGTTGCAGCAAAGGATTCTGGTGTAGTGTACTCCACAGGGTTCGGTAGTTAGTTGACTTAATCAACTAACTAAGGTATGCTTCAGTTAGTCTAAATGTTCAGAAAAGTAGGGGGCTAACGATGGAAACGAATCAATCTGTTGAAAAAATCCGGAAGTTCAATCGGTATTACGCGAATGTGCTGGGGAAAATCGATCAAGAAATCTATCATCATCCATTTCCATTAACGGAGGCGCGTGTCATTACCGAGATTCATTTAAGAAATGGCTGTACGGCAACGGAGGTCAGGGAAAAGCTGGGGATTGACCGGGGCTATATGAGCCGGATTGTGCAGCGTTTTGAAAATGAGAAGATCATCATGAAGAAACAGTCAGCGGAAGATAAACGCCAGTATTCGCTGTATCTCACGGAATACGGCAGAGGAATTTACAACGAGCTGGTGGAGGACGCAACCCGCGGAGTGGAAAAAATGATTCAACATCTATCAAAGGATGAACTCGCTAAGCTGGTAGCCTCCATGGAGACGATCGAATCCATTTATTCTGAAGATCATTCTTCCAGACCGGACGTACTCATCCGGCCATTTCAACCGGGGGACCTTGGTTTTGTCGCGCACCTTCATGGGAAGCTATATGATCAAACCTATCAGTTTGGAAGTATGTTTGAATACTACGTCATGAAAGGTCTGACGGAATTCATGATCAATACCGACGGAGGCGAGCTGTGGGTTGCCGAAGTGAACGGTGAAATCGCAGGTTCGATTGCGATCACAAAATCGACGGATACCGTTGCTCAACTGAGATGGTTTGTTTTAAACGACAAGGTTCAAGGGCTGGGGATTGGCAAAAGTCTGATGGAGAAGGCGATTCACTTTTGTAAAGAAAAAAACTACGGGCATCTGTTCCTATGGACGGTAAGCACGCTGAATGCAGCGCGTCACCTTTATCAAAAGTATCATTTCACCCTGACGGAAGAAAAACCTAATGATGAATGGACCGGAACAACATTGATCGAGGAACGGTGGGATCTTGATCTTTCTGGCGGGGAGTAATTATGTCCCCCTTGATTACTTATCAATCTAGTAAACACACAGGAGGTCTTTATGAAGACAGTGATTGGATTCAGCGGCGGTAAGGATTCGACGCTTGCATTATATGAAATACAGCAAAATGCTGAATACGAAGTGGATTCATTGCTGGTGACACTGACCGAGGGGTTCGGCCGGGTATCGATTCACGGAGTCCGGTATGAACTGCTTCAGCAGCAGTCAGAGTCGCTGGGCATTCCGCTGCGGGAGGTGTGGATTCCTGAAGGATGTACGAATGAGGTGTATCAGGAGCGGATGCAGAAAGCGGTCTCCGATATGAAGGATGACGGCGTCAAGCGTATCGTTTTCGGGGATATCCATCTGCAGGATGTACGGGAATACAGGGAAACGATGATGTCGGGGACGGGGATCACCCCGTTCTTTCCCCTTTGGAACCGGTCAGTGGATGAGGTGAGCCGGACGTTCATCGGTCTATCGTTTAAAACCGTGATTACGTGTGTGGACCTTGATCAAATCGACCGCTCTTTTGCCGGAAGAGTCTACGATGAGGCGTTTGTAGATGATTATCCAGTAGAAAACCGTGATATCTGCGGGGAAAATGGGGAGTTTCATTCGTTTGTATTCGACGGTCCGAACTTCAAGTTTCCGATCCAATATGAATTAGGGGAAGAAAGGGTGACACCGGATTATCAGACAGAACATGACCGGTTCTTATACATCGATGTCATTCCGAAGTAGGGACGTCCTATAAGAATAAGGATTGCTGATTCTCTCAGGATGTTCATAAAAGACAAAAAAACCAGGTGGTGCTGTTTTTATGCTGCCTGGTTTTTTTGTTATAGTGGTATAAGAGTAATCACGGTATTTATTAATAAATACATAAGGGAGTGTTTCATGATGACGAAATTTATCGGATATGTAGGAACGTATACGAAACAAGACAGCAAAGGCGTTTATCAGTTCACGCTTGATACGGAGAAAAGAGAATTGACGGATGTGAAGCTGGCCGCTGAAGTAGGCAATCCTACATATGTGGCAGTGAGCGGGGACAATAGGAAACTGTACGCCGTGTCAAAAGAGGGAGAAAATGGCGGGATCACTGCGTTTTCACTCGATGAACAAACCGGCGGGCTTACCAAGCTGAACAGTCACAGCACTGCCGGCGCGAATCCATGTCATGTAAGTGTGGGTCCTGACAATCGGACGGTGGTGACGGCCAATTATCATACGACGGAGATTCAATCTTACGTAACGGAAGGGGATGGATCGCTTCACTCGTTGGTTTCCAATATTGAACACACCGGCTCCGGGCCACATGAGAGACAGGAGAAGCCGCATATGCATTATGCAGGATTCACACCGGACGGGAAGTATGTCATCGCCATCGATCTGGGAAGTGACCGGATTTATACGTACTCAGCAGAGAATGGAGAGTTAAGTGAGGAGAGAAAAATGGAGACGAAGCCGGGGAGCGGTCCCAGGCATCTGACGTTTCATCCGAACGGTAAATTCGCCTATGTGATGACGGAACTAAGCTCGGAAGTCCTTGTACTGCATTATGATGAGAAGGATGGGCGTTTTTCAGAGCAGCAATACATTTCCACTCTTCCAGAAGACTTTAAGGAAGTGAATGATGGAAGTGCCATTCACATTTCTGGAGATGGACAATTTGTTTACGCCGGGAATCGCGGTCATAACAGCATTGCGGTCTATAAGGTGAATCAGGATTCCGGTTTGTTGACCTTTATTGAATGGACGTCGACAGAAGGCAACTGGCCGCGTGACTTTGTATTGGATCCGACAGGTGAATTCCTTGTTGCCTCCAACCAAAAATCGAACACGTTAACTTTGTTCGGCAGGAATAAGAATACCGGAAAGCTTGAACTGCTGCAATCAGGCGTAGAGGTTCCAGAGCCGGTTTGTGTGAAATTTTTGAATGTATAAATCTGTATAGATTATATGAGGCTGGGACAAAAGGTTCTAGTCTAAGTAAACCCGAACTAATTTGAATTCCAGGATTCAAATTAGTTCGTTTTTTATTTTAATTTAAATGTCCAATTTAATTTTTAACTTTTTCCAGCGGTTGATTGGAGTGCAAGACGAAGACTCCTGCAGCTAGACAAGTGAGACT